>NZ_LIQQ01000541.1 GCF_001418565.1 Streptomyces graminilatus
GCCCACCTCGCCCCCCGGTCACTCCGGCGGGACCCACCTCCCCGAGGAACGCCCATGACCACCGAGTCCCAGCACATGGTCGAGATCTACCGCAAGCGGGCCAAGCGGTACGACCTCACCTCCAACCGTCTCTACCTCATCGGCCAGCGCACGATGGCCTACAAGCATCTCGCCCTTGAGCAGCTCGCCCTGCGGCCCGGCGACACGGTCGTCGACGCCGGCTGCGGCACCGGCCACAACCTTCCGCTGCTCGCCGAGGCGGTGGGGCCGACCGGCCGGGTGATCGGGGTGGACCTCACCGACGCCATGCTGGAACAGGCCGAGGACCGGGTACGGCGGGCCGGGCTCTCCCAGGTCTCCCTCGTCCAGGCGGATCTGACGACTTACCAGTACCCGGAGGACGTGCGCGGGATCATCGCCTGCTTCTCCCTGACCCTGATCGGCGAGTACGCCAAGGTCGTCGAGCGCGGCTACGAGGCGCTGCGCCCCGGCGGACGCTGGGTGGTGCTGGACTACCGGCTGCCGCGCTGGTGGCCGGACCGGCTGATCCCCGCGCTGGGCCCGATGATCGCCCCGTTCGGCGGCGACGTCAGCATGGTCCAGCGGCACCCGTGGGAGCCGGTCGAGGAGGGCGCCGCCCGCCACCGCACACTGACCCGGTACGGGGGCTGGGTGTACGTCACGGCGGGCGAGGCACCGGAGCGGTAGGCCGGGGGGGCCGGGGCCCGAGGAGTGGAGCGCGGGGTGACCGGCCTGTGACCGCCCCCCGCCTTCACCCTCACCCTCACCCTCGCCCACCTGCCCACTTTCCGGTGCGGCACACCGCGTCAAGTATTGGCAATGATTTCCATATCGATCGGGATCAGCCGGGCTTCTGACATTCATTTCCATCTACTGTGGCGGTCGCACCCTTGCTGACCCGCTGTCGTGGAGGAACCATGTCCCCGTCCCCATCCCGGCGCCTCGCCCTGATCACCGGCGCCTCGCTGGCCCTTCTGACGGGGTGCGGCAGTTCCTCCGGCTCCGGCGGTGACGGGAAGGGCGCGCAGGAGCCGGTCGCCTCGTCCGGGGTCGCCGTGGTCGCCTCCACCAACGTCTACGGCGACATCGTGAAGCGGATAGGCGGCGCGAAGGTCCAGGTCACGTCGATCATCAGCGACCCCGACCAGGACCCGCACTCCTACGAGGCGAACACCCAGAACCAGCTCACCCTGTCGAAGGCGAAACTCGTCGTCGAGAACGGCGGCGGCTACGACGACTTCGTCGACCGGATGCTGAAGAGCGGCGGCTCCTCCGCCGAGGTGATCAACGCCGTCAAGGTCTCCGGGAAGACCGCCCCGAAGGGCGGCGAACTCAACGAGCACATCTGGTACGACTTCCCGAGCGTCGCGAGGATCGCCGACCGCATAGCCGCCGCCCTTGGAAAGGCCGACACCGCCGACGCCACCCTCTTCACCAAGAACGCCGAGGCCTTCAAGGCGAAGCTCAGCGTGCTGGAGGCGAAGGAAGCCCGGATCAAGAAGGAGCACGCCGGTGAGGGCATCGCCATCACCGAACCCGTGCCGCTCTACCTGACCACCGCGAGCGGTCTGGTGAACCGGACGCCCGAGCGGTTCAGCGAGGCAGTCGAAGAAGGCGACGACGTCTCCCCCCGGGTCCTCCAGGCCACGCTCGCGGTGTTCGCCGAGAAGAAGGTCGAGGCGCTGGTCTACAACGAGCAGACCTCCGGCCCGCAGACCGAGAAGTCCAAGGCCGCCGCCAAGGCGGCCGGCATCCCCGTGGTCCCCGTGACCGAGACCCTGCCGGCCGGCCTGAACTACCTCGGCTGGATGACCTCCAACGTCGACGCGCTCGCGAGCGCGCTCGCCAAGTGAGGCGGCCCGCCCCGGCCGCGATACCCCGGGCCCGCCAGGGCGGGGACCAGGCCGCGGGCGAGGGCTCCGGCGCGGTGATCAGCCTGCGCGGCGCCGAACTGTCGTACGGCACACGGGTGGTGTGGCAGGGCCTCGACCTGGACGTACGGCCCGGGGAGTTCCTGGCCGTGCTCGGCCCGAACGGCTCGGGCAAGACCAGCTTCGTCCGCGCCCTGCTGGGCCGGCAGCCCCTGTCCGCGGGCACCCTGACCGTCCTCGGCGGCCCCGCCCGGGAAGCCGGACGGCACCTCGGATACGTCCCCCAGCAGGCGGAACTGTCCGCGCAGGCGCTGATCCGCGCCCGCGATCTCGTGCGCTTCGGCATCGACGGGCACCGCTTCGGACTCCGGCCGCGCTCGGGCGCCGTACGCCGCCGGGTCGACGAGATCCTCGCCTCGGTCGGCGCCTCGGCCTACGCCGACGTCCCCCTCGGCATGCTGTCCGGCGGTGAACGCCAGCGCGTCCGGATCGGGCAGGCCCTGGCCACCGACCCGCGCATCCTGCTCTGCGACGAACCGCTGCTCTCCCTCGACCTCAACCACCAGCGGGCCGTCACCGAACTCGTGGACGCCCGCCGCCGCTCCCACGGCACGTCCGTGGTCTTCGTGACCCACGAGATCAATCCGGTGCTCGGCCTGGTCGACCGTGTGCTGTACCTGGCGCCGGGCGGCCACCGGATCGGGGCACCGGAGGAGGTGCTGACCTCTCAGTCGCTGTCCGAGCTGTACGGCACCCGGGTCGACGTCCTGCGCGTCCAGGGGCGGGTCGTGGTCGTCGGCGCCCCCGACGGACCGGCCTCCCCACCGCATCACACCCATGAGACCGCCCACCAGGCTGTCCCGCAGACCGAGGAAGTACGCCCATGACGCTCGCCGAGGGGGTCTGGCACCAGATCTTCAGCTTCGAGAACTACGGCGAACTCCTCGCGCTGGTCCGCAACTCACTCGTCGTGGGCGCCGCGCTCGGCCTCGTCGGCGGACTCGCCGGGGTCTTCGTCATCATGCGCGACCTGCCCTTCGCCGTGCACGGCATCAGCGAACTGTCCTTCGCGGGCGCGTCGGCGGCACTGCTGCTGGGGACGAACATCGTCGCGGGCTCGATCGTCGGATCGCTTCTCGCGGCCGGCGCGATCGGTCTCCTGGGCGCGCGGGCCCGCGACCGCAACTCGGCCATCGGCATCCTCATGCCGTTCGGCCTCGGGCTCGGCGTGCTCTTCCTCGCCCTCTACAAGGGCCGGGCGGCCAACAAGTTCGGCCTGCTCACCGGGCAGATCGTCGCCGTCGACACCCCGCAGATGACCTGGCTGCTGGGCACCTCCGCGCTGGTCCTGATCGCCCTGGCCGTCATCTGGCGGCCGTTGACCTTCGCCAGCGCCGACCCGGACGTCGCCGCCGCCCGTGGCGTGCCGGTACGCGGACTGTCGTTCGCCTTCATGATCGTGCTCGGTCTGACGGTCGCCCTGTCGGTCCAGGTCGTCGGCGCCCTGCTGGTCCTGACCCTCGTCGTCACACCGGCTGCGGCAGCTGCCCGCGTCACCGCGTCCCCGGTGCTGCTGCCGCTGCTCAGCGTCGCCTTCGCCGTGCTCTCCATCGAGGGTGGCATCCTGCTCGCGCTGGGCAGTTCCATCCCCATCAGCCCGTACGTCACGACGATCTCGTTCACGGTCTACGGCCTGTGCCGACTGGCCGGCGCCTACCGCACCCGGCGCTGGGGAGACCGGAGGACGGTCCCGCGGCCCGCCTGACGGGAGCCACGGGACCAGGTACCGGCCGTTTCCGCTACTGGGGATCGCGGGCGAACTCCGTGAGACTGGTGGAGACGGGTTCCGGACGGCCGTTGTTCTGTACGGGCGCCGCCGTCAGCACGTCGAGGTGCTGGTAGCCGTCGGCGACCACGGGATGGAGGTCGGCGGGGATACGGCCCGCCAGCAGTCCGTCGCCCGCGAGCACGGTGAGCGTCGGCCTGGCCTTGATGCCCTCCGGGTGCACGACGAGCCGTTTCACCTGCGGGGAGGTGCCCAGTTCGATATCGGTGACCAGCTTGGTCGGGAAGTACTGCTCGGTGAAGTCGAGCGGCTGCCCGGCGAGGCTGCGGGCCAGTTCCCGGATGTCGGTGACCTCCTTGCCCGCATCGGTGAAGAGCGTCCCGTCCGCCGACCGGTACCCGGGGTCGTCCGGATCGCCGACCCGGTCGTAGTTCCGCCAGGTGTAGAGCGGCCCGTTCGGCACGCCCAGGGTGGCCTTGTACGCCGTACCGGGCCCCTGGTTCCCGCTGTTGGCGACGGGGAAGTTCTTGTCGACGATCGGCCCGCCGTCGAAGAACCCCACGCTGCTCTGAAGGAACGCCAGCGGTACGGAGTTGTCGTCCAGCAGCGCGCCGAGCACCGCCTCGTTGGTGAGCCGGAAGTCCCGCACACCCGGTGAGCCGGTGAGGAAGTTGGCGGCGTCCTTGGAGAAGAGGAAGCGGTTGGTCGCCTCGATGTTGAAGGTGGACGGCAGATAGGACGGCAGGTCGGCCTCACCGCCCGGGTCCTGTATCGCGCCGACGCCCGCGACGGCCAGCAGGGTCATCGTCTCGGCGTTGAGCAGGACCGGCGCGGAGAACGAGCGCGGCAGCACTCCGCTGTCGAGCCCGGCCTGCACGACGGCGTAACCGAGGCCGATGTCCGGCAGGTTGGAGTCGTCCGGGATGTTGCCGCTCAGTCCGCCGAGGGAGGTGGAGACGGTGGTGTCGAGGGCGAAGTACCCCGCGCACTGGCGATATCCGGCGTCGGCGGTCGTGGCGGGGTCGCCGTCGAAGTCGGCGACCGCGAAGTACCCGGTGATCACCCCGCCCAGGGAGTGCCCGCCGCACAGCAGCTTCCGCTCACGCACCCTCTGGTCGGGCAACTCGGCCTTCAGCAGCGTGTACTGGTCGCGGACGGTCTGCTCGATACCGAGCTTCGCCATCCAGCCGAGCTTGTCGTTCCCGGCGAACCCGTCGAACGTCCGGCCCGCGACCCGCTTGCCCCGGTAGTAGTAGTCGACGGCCGTGTGCTGGTCGCCGGAGTCGACCCCGGTGTGGTCCTCCATGCAGTTGGACCGCCGGTCCAGGGCCCAGAACTCGATGTGGCTCCCCTGTTCGGCGGCGCGGGCCACGGTGTTGCGGGCGACGCTGTCGAAGGCCCCGGCGCCCTCCAGGATGCCCGGTTGCGCGACGAGGATCCGGTCGGCGTCGGCCGATTTCGCGGGCCCGTCCGAGGAGCGGTAGCGCAGGTACGACAGCCAGTCGCACGCCGCCGGCCGGACCCCGAAGGACGCCGGCAGCGGCGCCTTCACCCGGACCACTGTCTCGGTCACCCCGGCTGCCGCCGTGCCCGACGACGCCACGGGCGCCTCGGTGCGCGTGCTCTCGCCGTACGCCTCCGGGGCCACCGCGGTGAGTGTCCCGGTGGTCAGCAGCACCGCCAGCGCGGTGGTGCGCCACGAACTTCCCCTGCTGCGACTCGTATCCATGTTCGGACCGTACGGCTGGGCGGCGCACGCGATAAGGCAGTACTCACAACAACGCGAATCCTGGTGGCGTCCTTTGTCACCGGCCGCCAACAGTCCCCCGCCTTCCGGCCTACAGCCCGTCGTTCTTCATGGCGGCGACGAGCCGGACATGGCGGTCGGCGGCCGTGCCGGAGAACTCGTTCTCGTAGTTCAGGCCGTACGGCCAGAAGTGGCCGCCGCCGGTGGACAGTTTGGCCCCCGGCCCGTCGAACTGCCGCACAAGCGCCGTGGCCTGAGCGCCGGTCCAGGTGCCGCTGCCACCGAGGGCGGACCAGCCGGGGCTGGTGCCCACGCCTATGGTGTGGGCGATCTCGTGCAGAGCCGTCCGCTCGCTTCGCCGATCGCCGGGGCGGTCTTCGAAGCTGCTTGCGCGATGCCGGGACCTGTCAGCATCGCGGCTGCCAGCAGGGCCAAGACCGCCTTGCCGTGCCACGAAACTCGCCGAACTCGCTGAGAACTCATGGGGGCTCCTGTGGGGGGATGAGCCGTCGCGATGGGGGACGACAGCTCCCTGAAAGCGCTTTCCCAGATTGCCGGGAGGCTAGCCAGACACATCGATTCCGTCAATGAGTCGCGCCAAATCCCGTGCTCTCAGCGGAACTTGTCCACCATCTTGACGTGTTCATTTCCGTCATCAAGCATGCCGTCAGCACGATTCCTTCTGTTCGGTTCTGTTCACCTCCTCCGTTCACCTCCTCCGTTCACCTCCTCCGTTCACCTCCCCGTTCATCTCCTTGTCGTGGAAGGGAGTGCCGTGTCCCCTCGGCACCGCCATCGCATCGCCCGGGTCCTGGTCCCGGCGGTCCCTCTGGTACTCGGCGCGGGTCTCCTCGTCCCCCAGCCCGCGGCGAGCGCGGAACCGGCGGAAGCGGCGGCGCCGGGCGCGGTCACCGTGCGGATCGATCCGTCGTACCAGCAGCAGGAGTTCCAGGGCTGGGGGACGAGCCTTGTCTGGTTCGCCAATGCGACGGGCGGCTATCCGGAGCCCGTACGGCGACGGCTGGTGGACATGCTGTTCGGCGAGGACGGGCTCGATCTCAACATCGCGCGCTACAACATCGGCGGCGGCAACGCCCCTGACGTGCGCGCGAATTACATGAAGGCCGGCGCGACCATGCCGGGCTTCTGGAAGGCTCCCCCGGGCACCACCCGGCAGGACATGAACTGGTGGGACCCGAAGAACCCGGACCACTGGAACTGGGACGCCGACGCCAACCAGCGCTGGTGGGTGGACCAGATCAAGGACAAGGTCACCACCTGGGAGGCGTTCAGCAACTCGCCGCCCTGGTTCCAGACGGTCAGCGGATACGTCTCCGGGGGCTTCGACGCGAACACGGACCAGATCCGCGCCGACCGGGTCGACGAGTTCGCCGCCTATCTGGTGCGGGTGACCGAGGAGATCGAGAAGCGGCACGGCATCAGGTTCGACACCATCGATCCGCTGAACGAGCCCAACACCAACTACTGGGGTACCCAGTTGGGCGCCGACGGTCAGCCCACGGGAGGCCGCCAGGAGGGCGCGCACGCCGGACCCGCCCTTCAGCAGAAGATCGTCCTGGCCCTCGGCAAGGCACTCGCCGGGGCGAAGACCGACGCGGCCGTCTCCGCGATGGACGAGACCAACCCGGGCATCTTCACCCAGAACTGGAACGCCTACGGCACCGCCGCCCGGGCCGCCGTCGACCAGCTCAACGTGCACACCTACGGCACCGGCCAGCGCACCAGCGCCCGCGACATCGCCAAGGGCGCCGGCAAGAGGCTGTGGATGAGCGAGGTCGAGGGCACCTGGGGCACGGGCACCGACTTCACCGGCATGGAACCGGGGCTCGGCATCGCCGGCCGGATGGTCGACGACATGCGTGAACTGGAGCCCTCCGCCTGGGTGTTCTGGCAGCCGGTCGAGGACGCGATCCCGCAGGCGGCGGGCGGCAAGAACTGGGGCAGCATCCACATCCCGTTCAACTGCACGGCCACGGACACCCTGGAGACCTGCCCGATCAGGACCAACTCCAAGTTCCACACCATCCGGAACTTCACCCACTACATCCGCCCCGGCGACCATTTCGTGAAGACCGACGATCCGTCCACGGTCGCCGCCGTCAAGGCGTCCGGCCGGGCGGCGACGGCGGTGCATGTGAACAGCGGTACGTCCGCTCGTTCCGTCACCCTCGACCTGTCACGCTTCGGCGAGGTCGGGCGGCAGGCCACCGTCACGCCCGTGGTGACGAGCGCCGCCGGTGCGCTCGTCAAGGGCGCGCCGGTCCGGGTCACCGACCGGTCGGCGACGCTCACCGTCCCCGCGAAGTCGGTCACGACCTTCCTCATCGAGGGCGTCGGCGGAGTGGCGGCGAACGCGCCCCTCGTCCAGCCCGGCCACGTCTACCGGCTCCAGGGCACCCAGAGCGGCAGATCGCTGGCCCCTTCGGCCGACGGCACCGGCACAGTCATCCGCACGAGCAACCCCACGAATGCCCAGCAGCTCTGGTCCATAAGGCAGTTGACGTCCGGCACCGGAAACCGTGAACGCTACTCCGTGACCAGCGCCGCCACCGGCGGACAGCTCGCCGTGCGCGGCGACGCGGCCGTCCTGGAGAACCCGGCCACGAGCGAGCCCGACCTCGGCGCCCAGTGGATCCTGTCGACCACCGGCGACGGCACCTGGACGTTCGTGAACGCCGCGACCGGCCGTCTGCTCGACGTCTCGGGCCAGTCCTCGGCGGACGGCGCGAAGGTGTCGGCGTACACACCGACCTCGGCGGCGAACCAGCGCTGGGCCGTGTCCGACGAGACGGTGCTGCGCACCGAGCCCGCGACGGTGTTCACGGTCCCCCGGCTGCGGCCCGAGCTGCCGGGGACGGTGACGCCGGTGTTCCGCGACGGCGCCCGGGGCGCCCTCCCCGTCGTGTGGGACCTGCCCTCGGACCGGGCCTGGCGCAAGGCGGGGACCGTACGGGTCCGGGGTGAGGCGACCGACGCGCTCGGGCACACGGCCCCCGCGTGGGCGGTCGTCACCGTCGACACGATCGCCTCGACCCTGCCCGGCCGGGCCAAGACGTACTCGGGCGGGCGCCCGGAGCTGCCCGCCACGGTTGTCGGCGTCGGTGCGCACGGCGGCCGGAGCGACCTTCCGGTCACCTGGGACCCGGCACCCGAGGGGGCGTTCACCGCGACCGGGACGGTCACCCTGCACGGCGTCGCCCGGATCCCCGGCGGCTCCACGGCCGACGCGACCGTACGCGTCCAGGTCACGGCACCGGTGGCGACGAACATCGCGCCCGACCCGGATGCCTCCGTCGACGCCACGTTCACCGAGAGCGGGTACTCGGCGGAGCGGCTGCGCAACGGCGACCTGACCGAGAAGGCCTGGTCCAACTGGAAGCCGGGGAACACCAAGAACCCCTCCGACACCCTCACGTACACGCTGCCGAAGGCCCGCGACCTGAGCCGGATCGTCGCGCACTTCTATCAGGACGGGGCCGACGGATCCGACGCGTCGTTCCCCGAGAGCCTCAAGGTGCAGGTGCGGGCGGCCGGCGGCGACACCTGGACCGACGCGAGCGGCATCGTCCCGGTCGGGTCCGAGGGCGCTCCGGTGATCGACGTACCCCTGACGGCGGGGCCCGCGACCGGGGTACGAGTCGTCATGACGGCACGCCCCGGCGGCTACATCACCATGAGCGAGCTCGAGCTGTACGCCAGGTCGCCCGGTGTCTCTCCGGATTCGGCCGCCGAGTCGGTCGAGGTGGCGGGTGTGCCGGTCGCGTCCTTCGACCCCGGGACGACCGACTACCGGGTCGCGACCTGCGATCCGGCGCGGGCGGAGGTGACGGCGACGGCCCGCGACCCCTACGCGGACGTCACGGTCGAGAAGGTCCGCGACCACGGCCGGACGCTGGCCGTCATCACGGTGACCGCCGAGAACGGGACACGGACGACGGCGTACAGCATCACCCTCGCACGAGGCCGCTGAGGACACGGACGCCCTGAGGGAGTCAATCGCCCCCGCCGCCCCCTACCCGTCCCATCCTCGGGGGC
>NZ_LIQQ01000542.1 GCF_001418565.1 Streptomyces graminilatus
CCCCTCAGCCCCTCCGAACCCCTCAGCCCTTCCGAACCCTTGGGATCCGTCAGCCCCTTCGTCGGGCTTCTCGGCCCGCACCCGGGCCACCCCGCACGGCATCTCACCCGTCACATAAGGCAGTTGAAGCTCCCCGTCCCTGCTCCACAGCCCCGCCCCCGGCAACCATCCGGCAGGCGCCGGAAGATGCCGCACCTGCCGTTCCGCCGGCCGCCACACCCCCACCCAGCTCCCCGCCGAGCCCGAGCCGTCCACGCGCAACGCCACCCCGCAGCTCTCCGGCGTCAGCATCTGCCCCGGCTGGATCGCGAACGGCGTGAGCGTGCACCCCTTGACGCGCAGGCACTCCGGGAACCGCACCGGCAGGGTGCTGCCCAGCACGCCCCAGCCCAGCCGTTCCCGTGCGCCGGGCGAGGGCGCGTCCGAGCCGATCAGCAGCAGCCCGCTGTCCGCGTCGGCGAGCAGCAGCCGGTCGTTGCTCTCCGCCGAGATCTGGAGCAGCGGCGACACCTCTCCGTCACGCTCCAGATCGACCACGATCGCCTTCGTACGCCCGCCGACCTCCCGGTCCAGGGCGAGCAGCCGCCCCGTGCGGTCCAGCCAGACCCCGCCCCGGCAGCGACCGGGCACCTCCGTGACGTACTCGGGCCCGAAGGCGCCGCCCGCCACCAGCCACACCGTCGTGGAACGCCGGCCCACGGCGAGGGCGTACGCGCGGTCGCCGCCCGGAGCCGGGGGCAGCAGGCGCAGCGCGGTGCCGGCGGCGGGACACTCGACGGCGCCGAGGGGGAGTTCACCGGTGCCGGGGCCGGTCGGGTAGAGGAGCCCGAAGGTGTGCCGGCCGTCGACCGGGCGGTGGATGAGGACACGCCCGTCGCCCATCGGCAGCACCTGCGTGCCGGGCTCCTCCGGCTGGTTGCCCGGGAGCGGTACGGCGTACGGCTCGGGCCCGTCGAGCGTCCAGCGCTCCGGGAACCAGGAGTCGCCGCTGCGCGCGAGCCGGGCCGCGTAGGCACCGTCCGCCGTGATCGCCAGCTCTGCCCCCGGGGGAAACCCGTCCTCCGTCATGGCTTCGATCGTTTCGATCACACAGGCCGTCATCGATCGGTCACCTCCGGCGACGAAACTAGTTTTCGCACGCACAGACGTGGGACCGGACAGCGCCATTTCACACATAAGGGTGGCCCAGTAACGATTCTCCTGAGGAAACGGAGGCGCGTGTGCTGCCGCAACCCGGCGCATCCAGGAACCATGGCGGCTCATCCAGGAACCACGGCGGCTCATCCAGGCACCACGACGGCGCATCCAGGGAACCAGGACGGCGGACGGCGGGGCCGGCCACGTCCGTCAGAGCGGCGGCGGTTCAGGGGTGGAGGGGGGCCAGGTAGCCTAGCGTCGTGCCCCGTCTGTCTGAAGTCATCGCCGCGCTGGACGCCCTCTGGCCCCCAGAGCGGGCCGAGTCCTGGGACGCCGTCGGTACGGTCGCGGGCGACCCCGGCCAGGAGGTCTCCCGGGTCCTGTTCGCCGTGGACCCCGTTCAGGACATCGTCGACGAGGCCGTGAAGCTGGGCGCCGACCTGCTGGTCACCCACCACCCGCTCTATCTGCGCGGTACGACCACGGTCGCGGCGGACACCTTCAAGGGCAGGGTCGTGCACACCCTGATCAAGCACGACATCGCCCTCCACGTCGCCCACACCAACGCCGACCGCGCCGACCCGGGAGTCAGCGACGCCCTCGCCGGCGCCCTCGACCTGCGCGTCGTACGGCCGCTCGTACCGGACCCCACCGACCCCGCCGGCCGGCGCGGTCTCGGCCGGGTCTGCGAGCTGGACCACCCGCTGACCGTCCGCGAGTTCGCCGCCCGCGCCGCCGCACGGCTGCCCGCGACCGCGCAGGGCATCCGGGTGGCCGGCGACCCCGAGGCACTCGTCCGTACGGTCGCCGTCAGCGGCGGCTCCGGCGACAGCCTCTTCGGCGACGTACGCGCGGCCGGTGTGGACGCCTTCCTCACCGCGGACCTCCGCCACCACCCGGCATCCGAGGCCCGCGCCCACAGCGCCCGCGCCGCCGCAGATGGGCATGCAAAGCCTCTCGCGCTGCTCGACGCGGCGCACTGGGCCACCGAGTGGCCCTGGTGCGAGCTGGCCGCCGCCCAGCTCGACGAGATCTCCGACCGGAACGGATGGGGCCTGCGGGTCCATGTCTCCGCCACGGTCACCGACCCCTGGACCGCCCACGCGGCGTCCACCACCACCACTTCTGACACCTCTGAAGCACAGGGAGCCCCCAACTGAACGCCGAGCCCGCCGACCAGATCCGACTTCTCGACGTCCAGGCCCTCGACGTACGCCTCCAGCAGCTCGCGCACAAGCGCAAGTCGCTGCCCGAGCACGCCGAGATCGAGTCGCTGACCAAGGACCTCACCCAGTTGCGCGACCTGCTGGTGGCCGCGACGACCGAGGAGAGCGACTGCGCCCGCGAGCAGACCAAGGCCGAGCAGGACGTGGACCAGGTGCGTCAGCGCGCCACCCGCGACCAGCAGCGCCTGGACTCCGGCGCCGTCAGCTCGCCCAAGGACCTGGAGAACCTCCAGCGCGAGATCGTCTCCCTCGCCAAGCGGCAGGGCGACCTGGAGGACATCGTCCTGGAGGTCATGGAGCGCCGTGAGTCCGCGCAGGAGCGCGTCACCGAGCTGACCGAGCGCGTCGGCGCCGTTCAGGGCAAGATCGACGACGCGACGGCCCGGCGCGGGGCGGCGTACGAGTCGCTGGACGGTGAGGTCGGCACGGCGACGAAGGAGCGCGACGTCATCGCCGCTTCGGTGCCCGACGCCCTCCTGAAGCTGTACGACAAGCTGCGCGCGCAGCAGGGCGGAGTCGGCGCCGCCCGCCTCTACCAGCGCCGCTGCGAAGGCTGCCGCCTGGAGCTGAACATCACCGAGGTCAACGAGGTGAAGGCCGCCCCGCGCGACGCAGTACTGCGCTGCGAGAACTGCCACCGCATCCTGGTCCGCACGTCCGAGTCGGGTGTGTAAGCGGCGGCAGCAGTAGTAGTAGGCGGCAACAGGTCCGGCAGGGAGCTTGTAAGGAGCTTGTGGCGTGCGGGAGTTCATTGTCGAGGCCGACGGCGGTTCCCGGGGCAACCCGGGGCCCGCGGGCTACGGCTCCGTCGTCATCGACGCGGTCACGGGCGAGACGCTGGCGGAGGCGGCCGAGTACATCGGCATCGCCACGAACAATGTCGCCGAGTACCGGGGCTTGGTCGCCGGTCTGCGCGCGGCCCGCGAACTGGACCCCACGGCCAGGATCCGCGTCCGGATGGACTCCAAGCTGGTCGTCGAGCAGATGTCCGGCCGCTGGAAGATCAAGCACCCGGACATGAAGCCACTGGCGGCCGAGGCGGCCCGGGTGTTCCCGGCCGCCGGGCAGGTGACGTACGAGTGGATCCCGAGGGAGAAGAACAAGCACGCGGACCGGCTCGCCAACGAGGCGATGGACGCGGGCAAGCGCGGCGAGCAGTGGTCTCCGTCGACGTCGACGGCGGACCTGGACACGGACCGATCGGCGAGTGCGAGTGCCGTTGACGCCGACTCCGCCGCCGCCACGAAGGTGGCCGCGGGCTGGTCGGCGCCCGCGGACCTCGGCCCGCCGGCCACGTTTGTACTCCTGCGTCACGGCGAGACCCCGCTGACCCCGCAGAAGCGTTTCTCGGGCAGCGGCGGCACCGACCCGTCCCTCTCGGACGTGGGCCGGGACCAGGCCGAACGCGTAGCGGCCTCGCTGGCCCGCAGAGGCACGATCGAGGCGATCGTCGCGTCCCCGCTGGCCCGTACGCGGCAGACGGCCGAGGCGGTGGCGACCCGCCTGGGCCTGGACGTGACCGTCGACGACGGCCTGCGCGAGACGGACTTCGGCGCCTGGGAGGGCCTGACCTTCGGCGAGGTGCGCGAGCGCTATCCGGACGACCTGAACGCCTGGCTGGCCTCCCCGAAGGCCGAACCGACGGGCGGCGGCGAGAGCTTCGCGACGACCGCACGCCGGATGGCCGTCACCCGCGACAAGCTGATCGCGGCCCACGCGGGCCGTACGGTCCTGCTGGTCACCCACGTGACCCCCATCAAGACCCTCGTCCGACTGGCCCTGGGCGCCCCGCCGGAGTCCATGTTCCGCATGGAACTGTCGGCGGCCTCACTGTCGGCGGTGGCGTACTACGCGGACGGCAACGCGAGCGTACGGCTGTTCAACGACACGTCCCACCTGCGCTGAGTCAAGTACTGAGGCTTGCTCAGCGGAGCTTGGCCGCCTCGCGGGCGAGCGTCTCGACCCGGTCCCAGTCACGGGCGGCGATGGCGTCCGCCGGAAGCATCCAACTCCCGCCCACGCAGCCCACGTTGGGCAGCGCGAGATACGCGGCCGCGTTCGCTGGACTGACCCCTCCGGTCGGGCAGAACCGGGCCTGGGGGAGCGGCCCGGACAGCGACTTCAGGTACGCGGTACCGCCCGCCGCCTCCGCCGGGAAGAACTTCATCTCGCTCACCCCGCGCTCCAGCAGCGCGACCACCTCGGACGTGGTCGACACCCCGGGCAGGAACGGCACGCCGGAGGCCCGCATCGACTCCAGCAGTACGTCGGTCCACCCCGGGCTGACGAGGAAGCGGGCCCCGGCCTCGACGGCGTCACCCACCTGCGCGGGCGAGATGATGGTGCCGACACCGACCACCGCGTCCGGAACCCCGTCGGCGATGGCCCGAATGGCATCGAGGGCGACGGGCGTACGCAGGGTGACCTCGATGGCGGGCAGCCCCCCGGCGACAAGCGCACGGGCAAGCGGCACGGCATCGGCCAGATCCTCGACGACGACCACGGGGATGACGGGCGCGAGATCAAGCACGGAGGGGACGGGCAGGGGCGCGGGAAGGCTAGACATACGCCTCATCCTGCCCGCCCTTTGCGGTGCACGCAAAGGACGTTGCGCATGCTGCAATGGGGGTGCCCTACAGGGGCGCGGGGAACTGCACGACAACCCACAACGGCGCAGCAGACGCCAAACAACCCAAGGCACCCACCCCGCGGAGCGCACCGCACCGCTCAATGAATTTCGTCCACCAGCACATCCAACGCCCACGCCACTCCCACCCGCGCAGGCGCCGCCCCCTCCACCACATACCCGAGATCCCGCAACGCCTCCACCAGCTCCCCCGGCCCGGCGGGCACCGCCCCCGCGCTCAGCAGACTCCGTACGATCCGCCCCTTGGTCGCCTTGTTGAAATGGCTGACGACCTTCCGGGTCGGCGCGTGCAGCACCCGCACGGTCGCCGTCCGCCCGGCGATCTCCCCCTTGGGCTTCCAGGCCCCCGCATACGCGGCGGAACGCAGATCAAGAACAAGCCCGTCGCCCGCCACCTCGGGCAGCGCGGCGGCCATCGGAGCACGCCAGTGCGCGCCCAGCGCCCCGAGCCCGGGCAGCTTCACCCCCATCGAACACCGGTACGAGGGAATCCGGTCCGTGACCCGTACGGCGCCCCAGAGCCCCGAGAACACGAGCAACGACCGCGCGGCCCGCTTCTTCGCGCCCGCGTCGAGAGAGGCGAGGCCGAGCGCGTCGTACAGCACCCCGGTGTACACCTGCCCGGCGGGCCGCGCGCCGGCGGACAGCAGGTCGACGTTCTTGGCGACCTCGCCCCGCAGCCCCTCGCTCAGCCCCAGCACCTCACGAGCCTTGTCCTCGTCCCCGACGCACAGCTCGACCAGCTCCCCGAGCACGGCCTCACGGGCCGCGGTGAGCCCCGGCAGGGACAGCGACTCCAGCTTCAGCGGGGCACCGCGCCCCGAAGCGGCCTTGCCTTCGGAGGGAGGCAGCAGGACAAGCACGGTGAGTTCTCCAAACGGGTACGACGGGCACGACGGGTAGGGCAGGTGTGACAGATGCGACGGGTGCGACGGATGGGTCGGGTACGACGGGTCGACTCGCGTCAGATTACGTGGTTCGCGTGGTGAGGCGGGCCGACCGGATTGTGCCTACGCTCGATCCATGCCCCGCCGCCACATAAGCGTGACCGGCGCCCCCGAAGCCCCCCTCCGGGCCGCCCTCACCGCACTGCGCACCGAACTCGACGTCCCCGAGACCTTCCCGCCCGAGGCACTGGCCGAGGCGGACCGAGCGGCGAAAACCCCTCGTCTCCCGTTGCCGGACGCCACAGACATCCCGTTCCTCACCATCGACCCGCCCACGTCCACGGACCTGGACCAGGCGATGCACCTGTCCCGCCGCCCCGGCGGCGGCTTCCGCGTCCGGTACGCCATCGCGGACGTGGCGGCATTCGTCGTACCGGGCGGAACGCTGGACACGGAAACCCACCGCCGCGTCACGACCCTGTACTTCCCGGACGGGAAGACCCCCCTGCACCCTCCCGTCCTCAGCGAGGACGCCGCGAGCCTCCTCCCCGACCGGACCCGCCCGGCCGCCCTCTGGACGATCGACCTCGACGCGGACGGCAGTACGGCGTCGGTGGAAGTCCACCGGGCCTTGGTCCGAAGCCGAGCCAAGCTCGACTACGAGGGGGTACAGCGCCAACTGGACACCGGAACGGCGGAGGAACCCCTGACCCTCCTCAAGGAGATCGGCGAGGCAAGGGAACGCCTGGAGGTCGAGCGCGGTGGGATCTCCTTGAACGTCCCCGAACAGGAGATAGTCGAGGACGAGGACGCCCACACGTACTCACTCACGTACCGGGCCCCACTCCCCGCCGAGGGCTGGAACGCCCAGCTCTCCCTCCTCACGGGCATGGCGGCGGCCGAGCTGATGCTGACGTACGGCACGGGAGTGCTGCGCACGCTCCCCGCGGCCCCCGACGGCGCCGTGGGCCGCCTGCGCCGCACCGCCCAGGCCCTGCACATCGACTGGCCGCACCACGTCTCGTACGCGGCCCTGATCCGCTCCCTGGACCCCCACATCCCCCACCACGCGGCCTTCCTCCAGGAGTGCACGACGCTGCTGAGAGGCGCCGGCTACACGGTCTTCCGGGACGGCGACCTGCCGGCCATGACAACCCACGCGGCGGTGGCTGCCCCGTACGCCCACTGCACGGCCCCCCTGCGCCGCCTCGCCGACCGCTACGCGTCGGAGCTCTGCCTGGCCGCCGCATCCGAACAGCCCCCACCTGATTGGGTGTTGGCAGCGCTGGAAGTCCTCCCCCAGGAGATGACCGAGGGCGGCCGACGAGCGGGCGCGGTGGAACGCGGAAGCGTGGACATCGTCGAGGCGGCACTGCTCAAGGACCGGGTGGGCGAGCTCTTCGAGGGCTGCGTGGTGGACGTGGACGACCACAAACCAACCATCGGCACAGTGCAGTTGGAGTCCCCGGCGGTGGTCGCACGCATCGAGGGCACCGGGACTCCACTGTCCCTGGGGGAGCGCCTGCGAGTCCGCCTCACGCGGGCCGAACTGGGGGTGGCGGGGGTACGGTTCGCTCCCGCGTGACGGTTCGCAGCGAGCGTACGAGGGTGTCGGCGTCGTCGGCGTGGAAACGGACGACGCGGATGTCCCGTCGGCGGCCGAGGACGGTGAAGTGGGCGACGGGCTCGGCGAGTTCGAGGGTGATGGTGGTCAAGGACCCGATGGCGAGGTCGAGTTCACCCTCGACTCCCGCACTCTGCGCGGTCCGCAGCTCACGCCGGACGACAGCGATCCGCTCCAGCGGGATGCGCAGATCGACCTGAGCGGCGTAACGGACGCGCAGAGAGCGGGAGTCGAGAACATGCGGGCGGACGACCGAGGCGGCGTGCAGCCCGATGACGAACTCGACGGTGTAGACGTCCAGAACCAGCACCACCAGGTGCACGGTCGGCCAGCCGCGCAGCAGCACGAACATCGCCACCGTCTCGACCACGCACACGAAGGCGAACGCGAACATCATGGCGCCCTGCCCACGGGCGTACCCGAAGGCCTGTCCGCCGTCCGTCCCATGACGCCGCCGCGCAACCCACAACAACAGGCCGGCCTGCAACCGCACCTCATGCCGTACCAGCCCCCGCACCACCGCCCTCACGCCCCCTGCCCGCCGAGGATGAGCAGCGCACCACGGACAGCGGCGGCCTGGGCGGGCGCGAAGTCGGCGTAGAGGGCACGCAGGAATGTGTCGTCGTGATCGATACAGCCGGCCTCCGGAAGCAACTCGCGGGGAAGACAGCCGGCGAGGGCGTGGGCTGCCTCGCCCACGCGCGGATCGTCGATCCCGGCATCGACGAGGACGTCGAGCAACACGTACACCTCGTGCGCCCGAGCCACCGCCTCCGGCGTCGCGAAGGCCCCGCCCAGCGCGGCCATCATCCGCTCCCGGTCCTCCGGAGCGGCGGTGGTCTCGATGAACGCGAGCATCTCGCGGTCTCTGGCGGCCATGGGAGAGTCGGAGGCATGCGCCAACTCGGCGAACACGGCGGCCAGTTCAGGCGAGACTGGCCCTTCGGCGGTCAAGGCCTCCGCGTTACGCAGCAGCGCACGCAACCGCGCCCGCCGCTCGCGAAGGGCGGCCTCCTGCCGGGCCAGGTCCTCGTCCAGCTCGGCGAGCACCTCGACCAGATCCCGCCCGGCCTCGTCGGCGAGCACGTCCCGCACCTCGGCGAGCCCGAGGCCCAGCTCGGTCAGCCGCCTGATCCGCGCGAGCACGACGGCGTGCCGCAAGGTGTAGTCCCGGTAACCGTTGCCCATCCGCTCCGGCTCCGGCAACAGCCCCAGATGGTGATAGTGCCGCACGGCCCGCGTCGTGACACCGACGACGCCGGCAAGCTCTCCGATTCGCATGCGATCAGTAGAAACGTTGACGTTGCGGCGGGGTCAAGGGGGGATCTGCGGTGTCCGGCAGGTCGTACCGCGAACGAGGGAATGTGCCTCGACTCCGGTGCGGCACGTTCGCTCGCTGCACCTCACGGCACCCTGCCTGGCACTGGCGGCGCTGGTGTACGCCCCGGCGGCTGCGGTGACCCGCCCGTCCGCACTTCCCTCGCCGGAGGTCCTGGCAGCCCTGGCCGTTCTGGGCGTGGTCTGCACGGCCCTCGCCTTCGTGGCGTTCCTGGAGCTGATCAAGGAGGCCGGCCCGACCCGGGCCACGGTCTTCACGTACGTCAATCCGGCGGTGGCGGTGGCGGCGGGCGCGCTGTTCCTGGACGAACCGCTGACGGCCGGCACCCTCGCCGCCTTCGCGCTGATCCTGGCGGGCTCCGTCCTGGCGACGGCACCTGCCACGGCCACTGGACCGCGTGGGGGCGGACGCCCGGTAGCATGGTCGACACGGCAGACGAGCCGGGCGGACGGCCGCGTGGACTCCCCTTCGGGGGCGCTCCCCGAGGAACGTCCGGGCTCCACAGGGCAGGGTGATGGCTAACGGCCACCCGGGGTGACCCGCGGGACAGTGCCACAGAAAACAAACCGCCCGACGCTTCGGCGCCGGGTAAGGGTGAAACGGTGGTGTAAGAGACCACCAGTGCCCAGGGCGACCTGGGCAGCTAGGTAAACCCCACCTGGAGCAAGGTCAAAAGGAGCCGCTGTAAAAGGCGCGCTCTGCGAGGACGTTCGAGGGCTGCCCGCCCGAGTCCCCGGGTAGACCGCACGAGGCCGGCGGCAACGCCGGTCCTAGATGGATGGCCGTCGCCGAGGGGATCGTGAGGTCCCTTCGGACACAGAACCCGGCGTACGGCCCGGCTCGTCTGCCACCCCGCGCCTCTGACCAGCTGACCTACAGGCCAACGGATCCCCCTACGGCGTGCAACCGCCCCGGTTCCCCGTCACGGCACCATCCCTGAGAGGCGGCCTGTCCGCCGCCCGTGCCTCGTGGGCCTACGCGACTGGCGGGCGAGGTGACGTTGCAGATCGATATGACGGAACTGGTGGACGGGTCGCACCTGGCGCAGGATGCCTCGGTCCCGTGCGTCGTCGAGGAAGGCCATGAGGTCGGGCGGGAATTCCTCGCGGCGGGCCAGGTGGCGTTGTGTGAGGATGAAGAGGATGTACGAGGTCTGCCGGATGGCGCCCAGCATGGCCCCCAGCAGGGTGTAGAGCAGGGCGAACGTCGACACGCCGAAGATGCCGGAGCCACCGGTCAGGGTCAGGGGTACTACCGACAGGCCGAAGACCACCAGGAACACACCACCGGTCATCAGGGTCATCGTGGCGCTCGCTTCACGGTCTTGACGCAGGACGCTTTCGGGTCCCACCACCGTGGCCAGATCGGGCGTCTGGACGGACAGCCCGAAGCCGATGCCTCCGGCGAGCCCGGTGACCAGGGCGATGGACAAGCCGACCGCGACGATCACCGTCCATGCGGAGGGGTCCGCTCCCCACTGCGACGGCATCGCGGCGCTTACGCACGCGGCGATGACCGTGAGCACCAGACTGAGCAGCAGCGCCGCCAGACAACCGGACCGGCTCCACGCCCAGGCCAGCCGTCCGCCGGGTGTCGCGGCCGCTTCGCTCAGGCTGACACGGGCGGCATAAGAGAGGCCCAGGAAGAGTCCCAGCCTGGCGCCGCTCTCGAGTGATTCACCACTCATAGTGAGGGGGTTGGTCCAGTCCATCGGCTGGACCGATACGACGAGGTAAGTGATCACCCCCTGTGTCATCGCACCGATCAGTGTGCCGGCCAGTCCCAGGGCCAGGATCCGCGCGGACCCCAGGGACCGGAATCGCGCCGCCGTCCGGCGGAGGACCGCGAAGCCCAGGAAGACGACGATCGCGATGCTTGCGAGGTCGCCGAACGTCCACAGGACCGGGATGTCGCCAGAGGGCGTGACTAGCCTGACCAGGCCGCACGCGATCGCCACCCGGGCCGGGTGGGCTCCGGCCACAGTCAGTGCGGTCAGGAGCCCGAGATACAGGCCCAGACAGAGGCAGTAGAGGATGTCGCCCTGAGCCCCGTAGGTCAGCGACGCCGTCGCGCCGGCGGTGACCGTGGCCGTCACCAGGACGGCACAGCCCAGGACGAGGGCGACGAAGCGCGCCGCCCGGCGCGTCGGCAGGAGAGACCTCAGCCTCCACCACGCGATGTCCGGAGCACCGCCCTGGTCGTGCTCCAGATGCCAGGCGATCCGGGTCAGGACCAGGTGTGCCCGCGGGGCGTCGGTTCCGTACAGGCTAGGGAGGAAACTCGCGAGCAGGTGCTCGTCCACCTCTTCCCTCGTGCGGAATCGGCTGTCCCGGCAGAGTCCCGCCGGGTCCGGCGGCAGGGTGCGGCCCGGATAGCCCGGTTCCAGGGAGGAGCGGTAGTACCTGCGCGCGAGAAACAAGCCCAACGGGGTGCTCAGGGCCTGCCCGACGGGACTTGGCGTGCCGAGTTCGGCCACCACCGGCTCCCAACGCCGTGCCTCGGCGGTGCCGGGCATCCCACGGAGGTACCGGGCCGCGTCGGCGGCGTCCATAGGCAGAATGGTGATCCCCGCCGCCCCGTACACGCCGATGGCGAGGTCCGCGCCATGGACGGCCTCGCGGAACTCCGCCAGGCGGCTGGCGAGCACAAGCGGGGCGGTGATCCAGGGCTCGTCGTTGACGGCGGACAGCACCTTGGCGCGCAGGCCGACCGGCAACTCGTCGAAGCCGTCGAGGATCGGCAGGATGCGCTGCCCCGTGAGCAGTGCCTCGGCCAGGTCGGCGGCGCCGTGCGTCGCGGGTCCGGCCGGCGGAGGTGCGGCCAGTCCGGGATAGAGCTGTCGGAGTTGACGAACCATCAACTTCGACAGGGTGGTGTCATCCGGATGCCAGGAGCCGAGGTTGAAGAGCACCGGCACACGTTCCTCGGGGGCCGTGGCTCTGCGTTCGAGTAGATGTAGCAGAAGGCGGTTCAGAAGCGTTGTCTTGCCCGCTCCGGGTTCCCCAAGGAGGAGAAGCCGCCGCGCCGGTGTCCTGAGGATGAACACGTCACCGATGTTCCCGTCATGGCCGGACAAGCCGACAGCCGTGGACGGCCAGTCGTCTGGAGTCCCGGGGCAGCCGCCGGGCCACTCGGCCGCGATGGACCGCAGATCCGACCAGTCGTGGACGAAACTGAAGTTTGCGGGTGCCCAGGTGACCGGCAGTGGAGCGAAGCCGTCCAGGCCACGGGCCTGCGTCTCGGCCTCCCACTGCCGTCGCACGAGGTCGGCCAGATCGCGGGCCGCGGAATCCATGTCGCTCGCGCGTCCGGCGTCGAGCCGGTCGTAGTGGAACGCCTTCCAGGACAGGTACAAGGGGGCCAGCGTGGGCAGTGTCACGCTCAGCATCGATATGACGCCCAGTTTGCCCACGTAGGCCATGAGTAACGCGGCGAATGCCCCTCCCGCCGCCAAAGCCCAGTACCACCGACTGACACGCCCCTGCCCGGACGCCCCCGCAGCTGTCATGTCGCCATGGTGTCGGACCGCGCCCTGAGATGGCGGAATATCGGTAATTTTCCCGGATGGCTCATCGGCTGCCGGAAGGCCACCGTCCTGTGCCATCGGTGGGCAATAGTTCGGGTTCCGTATTTCGTCAGCAACTCCCTGCCGAGGATGCGGGTGGACGCCGGCTGGAACGAGTGACCCGTGGCCGACCGGACAACGGCTCCCTGGTTCCCGTCGGACGGCCTGAGCCTGCGGAATCCGGCTCAGCGCATCCACAGCGAAAAGGCTGAGGCCGAGGACTTGGCCTGACGGCGTGAGCACTGTACCGGCAGGACGTCGTAAGGGCGTGGTACTTCAGGGCCGCGCATCCGGGCGAGGAGATCGGCGATCTCGCGGGTTTCTTCGTCGACTTTGCCGAGGTTGGCCCGGCAGTGGGCGGCGCGTCGGCGGCACTCCGGCGCGCTCTCGCTGGACGGTCCCGAGGTACCGGCGTGTGATCGGGCACGTGCAGCTATCGTGCGACGCCTTGGCGCAGCGTGCTGGGAGGTCCTACCCTGCCGCGACGGAGCAACTCACCGCTGCTGCAAAGGCGTTGGACACCATACTGATCAACGGGCTTCTCATGGCTAGGCCTGGCGATTGCCCCACCCCGCCGTGCTTGTCCTGCCCTTGTCCTGTCCTGGCCGCTCCTCGCCGCTTCTGAGGGCCCGCCCCAGCGCCACCCCCAACTC
>NZ_LIQQ01000543.1 GCF_001418565.1 Streptomyces graminilatus
TCGGCGGCCAGCTCGACCGCGTACTGCCCCAACTCGGCGCCCTGCGCTACCTCGTGTCCCTCTTCTTCGCGGTCGCCTTCTACGCCTCCGTCCTCGTCCACGAACTCGCCCACACCGTCGCCGCCCTCCGCTTCAAACTCCCGGTACGCCGCATCCAGCTCCAGTTCTTCGGCGGCGTCTCCGAGATCGAGAAGGAGTCCGAGACCCCCGGCCGCGAATTCGTCCTCGCCTTCGTCGGCCCGCTCCTCTCCCTGATCCTCGCGGGCGTCTTCTACCTCGCCCTCCAGACCGTCGAACCCGGTACCGTCCCCGGCGTCCTGCTGGCCGGCCTGATGATCTCCAACCTCATCGTGGCCGCCTTCAACCTGCTGCCCGGCCTGCCCCTCGACGGCGNNGCCGCGATCCTCGCCGCGATCATCTGGACCGGCGCCGGCAACAGCCTCCGCATGGCCCGCCTGCGCGAACACCTCCCGGAACTGCGCGCCCGCAACCTCACCCGCCGCGCCGTCCCCGTCGAGTCCAACACCCCCCTGTCCGAGGCCCTGCGCCGCGCCAACGACGCCGGTGCCCGTGCCCTCGTCGTCGTCGCCCCCGACGGAGAACCCCTCTCCCTCGTCCGCGAGGCCGCCATCGTCGGCGTACCGGAACACCGCCGCCCCTGGGTCTCCGTCAGCGGCCTCGCCCAGGACCTCACCGACGGCATGCGCGTCTCCGCGGAACTCGCCGGCGAGGAACTCCTCGACGCCCTGCGCGCGACCCCCGCCACCGAGTACCTGGTCGTCGAGGAATCCGGCGAGATCTACGGAGTCCTCTCCGCCGCCGACGTGGAACGCGCCTTCGTCAAGGCGATGGCCCGCCCGAACTAGGACCCGCCGTCACCCCCCTGCTGTCACTCTGCCGTCGCCCGCCCGCGCCGCCATGGGCGGGCGGCCAGCCGCTCGACGAGCAGATAGTGCGCGAGCAGCGCCAGGAACCAGGCCGCCGCACCCCCGACGAGGAACAGGCCGAGCGCGCCGAGGCCGGGCTGACCGCGCCGCAGCAGCCAGTACACGGGAAGGTGCAGCAGAAAGAGGCTGTACGACATCCGGCCGACCTCCGTGAGCAGGTCGCGCGACAACAGCCACGCCAACGGGCCCCGGCCGCCGCACAGCACCGCCGTCAGCACAGCCGCACCCAGCACGACCACGACCACATACCGATCGCCACCCTGCCCGCCGCCGAGCACGACGGCCGACACCCCCACGGCCGCCGCCGCGCAGAACCCGGTCACCACCAGCAGTACTCCGGCCGGCCGGGACACCGTACGACCACCGCGTTCGACCAGGTGCACGAGACAGGCGGCACCGACACCGGCCGGCAGGGCGAGTGTCTGCATGCCGGTGACGACACCGACGCCGGGCAGCGCCCCGCAGGCCGCGGCGGCGGTCACCGCCCCGCCGAACAGGGCGGCGACCAGCGCCACCGGGGCGAGCCGGCGCCGCGCCAGGAGGCCGAGGACCGCCAGCAGCAGCGACCACGCCAGCACGGAACGCGCGGTGACGTCCCACAGCGACAGCGGAGCGAGCGGCGAGTCCAGGGTGGGGACGACACCCACCGGCCGGCCGTGCAGCCACCCGGCCCAGCCTCCTGGGCCGAGGGGAACCGACCAGACCTGCCGCGCCGGGCCGCCGGCGACGCGCGAAGAGCCGAGCACCCACAACCCCGTCAGCGTCATGGCGACCGACACCAGCAGCACCGGAACCAGCCGCTTCGCCCTGCGGACCAGGAAGCCGACGGCGCCGGTCCCGCCGGTCGCCGTCGCCCTGCGCAGCAGCGGCAGCGTGGTGAGGAAACCCGTCAGCACCAGCAGCACATCGACGCCGACCCCGGCACCCACCCAGGCCACGTACGGCCCGCCCACACCCGTGTCGAACAGCAGCACGGCCAGCACGGCGGCTCCGCGCAGCCCGTCCACGGCCGGGAACCGCCGCCCACCCGGCTCCTCCCGGGCAGCCTCCTGGGCCGGCACCGGGCCCGGCCCGGCCACTGGCACGGGCTCAAGGAGCAGCAGCGCCGGGGGGCGCGCACCGACCGCGACCGGTCCCGGCGCCGGACCCGCCGCGGGCGGGAGGACCGGCGCCCGCAGCGCGGCCGGATCCGCGATCCCTGCTGCCCCGGCACCCTGAGGCGGGACGGCGATCACACGGGAAACCGGACGGGGGAGGGGAAGGGAACCGGGCTCGTCCCCGTCCCGGGTGGCGGGGACGGACGGCGGGCGCCCGTCGCGTTCTTCGTTCATCTCGGCCAGGTCTCGAAGCAGGAGGCGATGACGGCCTCGGCGGGACGGCCGAGGAAAGAGGTGTGGGACCCTGCGGGGCTACCGACCGCCGGATCGGCGTGGAAGTCGAGGTTCCACCAGTACAGGCCGGCCATGTCCCGGTCCCGGGCCACCCGGCAGGCCGCCTCGAACCAGCGCCGCTGCACAGTGGGGTTGAGCCGCCCGCCGCCCGTCCAGACCGCGGGATGACGGTAGGCGCCGTCCTCGGCGATGATCCCGACCTCGCTCAGGACGATCCGGGGCAGCTTCCCCGTGCTCTTGCGGTCCAGCCAGCGCTGCCAGCCCTCGGCGATCTCCGCGACGGAGGCATCGTCACCGAGCCGGGGAAACGAGAAGTAGGCGTCGATGCCCAGATGGTCCACGGGCACGGGAACGTGCCGGGACACATAGTCGTCCCAGTTGGCGTCGTAGGACAGGTCACCGGAGAACGACTTCCGCGCCGCCGCGACCACCGAACGCCAGCGCGGATCGCCCTCCAGGGACGTCAGCTCCGCCCCGAGCACGAAGGTGCGCACGTGATGACCGGCCGCGACAGCCAGATACGGCGCCAGGAACCCCTCGTACGACCGGAACCAGGCGGCCCTGTCGGCGGGCGCGAGCGAGCCGCGCCAGGCCAGCGGATCCCGGGCCAACAGACTCCGCTCGTCGAGCAGTGGCCGCAGGGTGATGCGCAGCCCGGCCGCCGCCGCGGTGTCCAGGAACATCCCCAGATGCCGCACGGAGGGCGTCCGCGCCGAGACACCGACCCGGCTCGCCGTCGGTCCGGCGGTCACGAACGGAAAGGTCACCGAGATCGCGTTCATGTGCTTGCCGACCATGTAGTTCACCAGCCGCAGCGAGTCGGCCCGCACGGACGCGTCCGTCTCGCCCGCGTAGGCGTACCAGAGCACCTGCGCCCCGAGCTGCGGATCCCCGGGCCGCCAGGGCCGGGCGACCCGTGCGGGGACCGGGTTCCCGGCAGCGGACGCGGAAGTCTCCGCGGAACCGGCCGCGGACGCGGCTGACGGCACCGAGGCCGACACCGGTGATCCGGCGCCCGGAGCGACACACCCGGCCGTCACCAGGACGGACAGGAGAGACAGCAGGGACACCAGAGGCAGGAGGACGAGGCGGCGAAAACCATGCAGACGTATACGCATCCTCAGGCCGGCTTCGCTATCACGACGAACTGGTTCTCCACCCCGCGCAGACACCGCAACAGCCCCCGGAAGGAACCGGCCGCCTCCCACAGCGCGAAGAACGGAATCAGCGCGACCACAGCGACCGGCTCCCACCACAGACGGCGGCCGTTCGCCGACACCGAGGCGTTGATCTTGAGGCCCTCCCAGTACATCCAGACCGCGTACCCCATCGTCACCGCCCACAGCGGCAGGATCCACGGCGTGACCGGCGAGGTGTTGAGATCACCGAGCAGCGCACCCACCGTCAGCACGACACCGACATGCTGGAAAGGCCCCATCACCCAGGTCGTCACGCTGTACATGAGCAGCGCCCTGGACCGGCGCGGCAGAGTGCCGTTGAACGCCAGCCCCACCAGCCCCCACGACCAGCGCTCCCGCTGCTTCAGGAAGTCCCGCATGGTCGCCGGGGACGCCCCGTAACTGCGGCCGGAGAACCAGTCGCTGCGCCCCTTGTACCGGCTCGCGAACACCAGTGCCAGATGCGCGTCCTCGCAGATGGAGTCCGGGCCGAAGTCCCAGCCGATCGTCGCCTCGACGGACGCCCGGAGCAGCAGCAGCTCGCCGTGCAGCCCGGCCAGCGGAGTACCACCGCCGGTGAGCACGGCGAACCGGGCGATGTCGTCGGCGGGACGGATCGCGTCGGCCAGCCATGTCAGCCGGTTGACGGCGTTCTCGCGCGGATACGTCAGCATGCCCTGCGCCAGATGCTTGCCCTCGGGACCGGCACGACGCTGGGCGTTGATGAAACGCGCCACCTGCTCCGCCGTGTCCGGACCGACACCGGTGTCGTCGTCCATGTGGAGCACCCACACATCGTCCAGCGCCTCACCCTCGGCGATCCGCAGCTCGTGGGAGTAGTGATTGGCGCGGGCCTTGAAACGGGTGCCGTTGGGAGTCCGGTAGGCCTTCGGCACGGTGACCACCCGGATCAGGGGGCTGCGCGCGGCCAGCGCGTCGATCCGGCCGGCGGCCTCGCAGCCCTCCTCCGTCAGGACATCGACACGCAGCGCCGGGAACCACTCCGGAAGGAACGCGCAGTACGACAGCACCGACCGCTCCAGCGCCGGATAGGTGTCGTCACGCCCGATGGTCGGCACCAGCACCACGAGCCGGTCGTGCAGCGCGGGCGAGGCCTCCGTCCAGCCGCGCTGACGCGCGACACGGCGACGGGTCAGCACGGCACCGACGATCCCGACGAACGAACTGATCACGGGCAGCGTCCACAGAACGGTGACCACCCAGCTCATCAGCGTCCGCTGGGAGGAGTACAGCGCCGACGAGAACGCGTAGGCGAGGCACGCGGTGACCAGGAACGGCAGAAAACCCGGCCGCCAGACCGCCTGACGCCTCACCATCTGTGCAGTGCGCCGGGACCGGAACAAGTCGGCGCCGTCTGCCGAGACGGTCATGATCCCCCACTCGCGTACATAGCCGGACCGACTCATCACCAGGGGCCGCAACGCCCCGGAAGCCATAAACGGAACCATGCACGTCGTTTGTAGATTTTGTGAAGATGATTCCTGTCACAGGAACAGGACTCCCGAAGCCCGCCCCACACCCGCAAGCCCGATGGTCAGCGGCCCCCGACAACACCGGTAGGCTCTTCACATGTCCGAACCGACCGGTGCCGCCCGCAGGCGCGGGCCCTTCAAGGTCGGGGACCAGGTTCAGCTGACCGACCCCAAGGGCCGCCACTACACGTTCACGCTCGAAGCCGGAAAGAACTTCCACACCCACAAGGGTTCTTTCCCGCACGACGAGCTGATCGGCGCACCCGAGGGCAGCGTTGTCCGCACCACCGGAAACGTCGCCTACCTCGCGCTGCGCCCCCTGCTCCCCGACTACGTCCTGTCCATGCCCCGCGGCGCCGCCGTGGTCTACCCCAAGGACGCGGGGCAGATCCTCGCCTTCGCCGACATCTTCCCCGGCGCACGCGTCGTCGAAGCGGGCGTCGGCTCCGGATCGCTCAGCAGCTTCCTGCTGCGCGCCATCGGCGACCAGGGCATGCTGCACTCCTACGAGCGCCGCGAGGACTTCGCCGAGATCGCCCAGCAGAACGTCGAGCGCTACTTCGGCGGCCCCCACCCCGCCTGGCAGCTCACCGTCGGCGACCTCCAGGACAACCTCACTGACACCGAGGTCGACCGCGTCGTCCTCGACATGCTCGCCCCCTGGGAATGCCTGGAGGCCGTCTCCAAGGCACTCGTCCCCGGCGGCATCGTGTGCTGCTACGTGGCCACCACCACCCAGCTCGCCCGGACCGTCGAGTCCATCCGCGAGATCGGCTGCTTCAACGAGCCGAGCGCCTGGGAGTCGATGGTCCGCAACTGGCACATCGAGGGCCTCGCCGTCCGCCCCGACCACCGCATGATCGGCCACACCGGCTTCCTGCTCACCGCCCGCCGCCTCGCCGACGGCGTCGAGCCGCCCATGCGCCGCCGCCGCCCCTCCAAGGGCTCCTACGGCGAGGACTACACCGGCCCCAACGCCGACGGCGGCAACGGCCGCTGACCGCACCAACGAACCGACACCGTGGCCGAGTTCCCGCAGCACACCGGGAACTCGGCCACAACGCATTCCCGTTGTCGCCGGGCGGCACGCCACAACGGCACCAGTACCGACACCGGGCAACCTGAACACCTCTGACCCCGCCGTACCCCCGCACTGTGACGTGTGGCACCATGCGGGACACCCCACCGGCACAGCCCTCCACGGGAGACACTCCGAGTGCAGCACTCCGCCGTCCCGGAACTGGCCCACACGCACACCCGCCCCATCCACTGGCTCGCCACGGCCGCTGCCCTCGCCGGGGTCGTCGCCCTCTCCTCGGCCCTCCAGCCGGGCTCCGCCACCGCGGCCCAATCGGCCGGCCCCGCCGGAAGACCCGCCACGGCCGCGGCCCCGCCCGACCCCACCGGAGTCGACTTCCCCCTCCGCTGCGGTCCGCTCCCGGTCCTCGTGCAGAACAAGGCCACCGGAGACCTCGACGGCGACGGCACCCCCGAAACGGTCGCCTCCGTGCGCTGCGACGCCGGCTCCGGCACCCCGCCCAACGGCGTGTACGTCCTCACCCGGGCCGCCGACACCGAGCGGCCCCGCCTCGTCGCGACCCTCGTCGACCCCAAGGACCGCCGCACCGTCACCGACCTGACCGTCCGTGACGGCGCCGTCACGGCCAGGCTCCTCGGCTACTCGTCCCTCGACGTGCCCCGGTGCTGCCCCGACATCGACGAGCGCGCCGCGTGGCAGTGGAAGAACGGCGTGTTCGTCCGCTCGACCCCCGCCGGCGCGCAGGGCGGGTGAGTACGAGAACAACTGAGCGACCCACGCTCATGGAACGTGCGTTCGACCCGGAAATGGGGTAGAGAGCCGGTGGGAAACCAGACAGCGGCGAGGTCGCGAATCAGCCAATGACCGCGTGCGGTGATCGGGCGATCACTCCGCGTCCGGACCGAAAACCTCGACCCCGTCCGAAACCCGACGTACATGAATACAGTCGCCCGGACACTCCTTCGCGGAGTCCACCACATCCGTCAGCAACACCAGCGGAACCGGCGTCGTAGCCCCCGGGGCCTGCAACAACTCGTCCTCGGGACCCTTCACGTACGCCAGCCCGTCGATGTCCAGCTCGAACACCTCCGGCGCGTACTGCACACAGATCCCGTCCCCCGTGCACAGGTCCTGATCGATCCAGACCTCCAACGCCTCACCGCCGGCCACGGCCGCCTCCTGCACGCTCATATCTCCTGCCGTTTCTGTCCCGAGCAAGACAATCCGACGGCAAGTCGGCCCAGCTCTGACGGGTGTTGAACACTTCGACCCTACCCCCGGCCGCTTCCCAACCATGTTCTGTGGGTATTCCCCTGGCGTGAGGGAGAGCGCAAGGGTGAAGATCGGACACACCCCGACAGTCTTTGTGATCTAGGGGTTTCAATCGACACCCACCCAGGTAGGGTCTGGAAGCGTCCAGCTCCCCTTGGAGGAGGTGAGGACCGTGGCAGCCCACGACGACGACATGAACCGCGGCATCCGCCCGGGACGAGGGTCCGACGACCCGTCCGGGCAGATTGCCTACCTTGAGCAGGAGATCGCCGTCCTGCGGCGCAAGCTCGCCGACTCTCCGCGACACACGAGGATTCTCGAAGAGCGGATCGTCGAACTGCAGACCAACCTGGCCGGCGTGTCCGCACAGAACGAGCGGCTCGCCAACACACTCCGAGAGGCCCGCGACCAGATCGTGGCCCTCAAGGAAGAAGTCGACCGGCTCGCACAGCCGCCGGCAGGCTTCGGAGTCTTCCTGGTGGCCAACGAGGACGGCACCGCCGACATCTTCACCGGAGGCCGCAAACTCCGCGTGAACGTCAGCCCGAGCGTCGAACTCGAAGAGCTCCGACGCGGCCAGGAAGTCATGCTCAACGAAGCTCTCAACGTGGTCGAGGCCATGGAATACGAGAGCGTCGGCGACATCGTCACCCTCAAGGAAATCCTTGAGGACGGCGAGCGCGCACTGGTACAGGGGCACACCGACGAGGAAAGGGTGGTCCGGCTCGCCGAACCCCTCCTGGACGTCGTCATCCGCCCCGGCGACGCACTCCTGCTCGAACCCCGCTCCGGCTACGTCTACGAAGTCGTACCAAAGAGCGAGGTCGAGGAACTCGTCCTCGAAGAAGTACCCGACATCGGCTACGAGCAGATCGGCGGCCTGGGCAACCAGATCGAAATGATCCGCGACGCCGTCGAACTCCCGTACCTCCACCCCGACCTCTTCAAGGAGCACGAACTCAGGCCGCCCAAGGGCGTCCTGCTCTACGGGCCCCCCGGATGCGGCAAGACACTCATCGCCAAGGCCGTCGCCAACTCGCTGGCCAAAAAGGTCGCCGAAGTCACCGGCCAGGCCCAGGGCAAGAGCTTCTTCCTCAACATCAAGGGCCCCGAACTCCTCAACAAGTACGTCGGCGAGACCGAGCGACAGATCCGCCTCGTCTTCCAGCGTGCACGTGAGAAGGCCAGCGAGGGCACCCCCGTCATCGTCTTCTTCGACGAGATGGAATCCCTCTTCCGCACCCGCGGATCCGGCGTCAGCTCGGACGTGGAGAACACCATCGTCCCCCAGCTCCTCGCCGAGATCGACGGCGTGGAAGGCCTGCAGAACGTGGTCGTCATCGGCGCCTCCAACCGCGAGGACATGATCGACCCCGCCATCCTGCGCCCCGGCCGCCTCGACGTGAAGATCAAAATCGAACGTCCGGACGCGGAATCCGCCAAGGACATCTTCCAGAAATACCTCACCGACCGCCTCCCCCTGCACCCCGAAGACGTCGGAGAGCACGGCGGCGACAAGTCGGCCACGGTCCAGAGCATGATCCAGACGGCCGTGGAACACATGTACACCGAATCCGACGAGAACCGCTTCCTGGAAGTCACCTACGCCAACGGTGACAAGGAAGTCCTCTACTTCAAGGACTTCAACTCCGGCGCCATGATCGAGAACATCGTGGGCCGGGCCAAGAAGATGGCCATCAAGGACTTCCTCGACCACAAGCAGAAGGGCATCCGCGTCTCCCACCTCCTCCAGGCCTGCGTGGACGAGTTCAAGGAGAACGAGGACCTCCCCAACACCACCAACCCCGACGACTGGGCCCGGATCTCCGGAAAGAAGGGCGAACGGATCGTCTACATCCGTACGCTCATCACCGGCAAGCAGGGCGCCGACACGGGACGCTCCATCGACACGGTGGCAAACACCGGTCAGTACCTGTAAAAAACCGGGTGGCTGCGGGTGCCCTCGCCGGGTACCCGCAGCCAACTGTTTTTCAGGCCACAGCCGGAGCGAGGCAATGACGCAAATGATCTCCCCACCAGCGCAAAGGCGTTCTAGGCTCATTCGTACCGCCGAGTCGCGCAGTGCGGGGACGGGCACCGCACACGCACCGGAGCACCACCGGTACTTGAGCGGCGTCCCCGACCGAGGACACCGCCGGGCAAGGAGGGCCGCATGACCGTACGGCGAGTAATGGGCATCGAGACGGAGTACGGGATCTCCGTCCCCGGCCACCCGAACGCCAATGCCATGCTCACCTCGTCCCAGATCGTCAACGCCTACGCGGCGGCGATGCACCGGGCCCGCAGGGCCCGGTGGGACTTCGAGGAGGAGAACCCGCTGCGCGACGCCCGAGGCTTCGACCTCGCCCGCGAGGTCGCCGACTCCAGCCAGCTCACCGACGAGGACATCGGCCTGGCCAACGTCATCCTCACCAACGGCGCGCGGCTCTACGTCGACCACGCACACCCCGAATACAGCGCACCCGAAGTCACCAACCCCCGCGACGCCGTCCTCTGGGACAAGGCCGGCGAACGCATCATGGCCGAAGCGGCCGAACGCGCCGCCCAGCTACCCGGCGCCCAGCCGATCCACCTCTACAAGAACAACACCGACAACAAGGGCGCCTCCTACGGCACGCACGAGAACTACCTGATGAAGCGGGAGACCCCCTTCTCGGACATCGTGCGCCACCTCACGCCCTTCTTCGTCTCCCGCCAGGTCGTCACCGGCGCCGGCCGCGTCGGCATCGGCCAGGACGGCCACGAACACGGCTTCCAGCTCAGCCAGCGCGCGGACTACTTCGAGGTCGAGGTGGGCCTGGAGACGACGCTGAAACGCCCGATCATCAACACCCGGGACGAACCCCACGCGGACGCGGAGAAATACCGCCGCCTCCACGTGATCATCGGCGACGCGAACCTCTCCGAGATCTCGACGTACCTGAAGCTGGGCACCACGGCCCTGGTCCTCTCCATGATCGAGGACGGCTTCATCAACGTCGATCTGGCGGTCGACCAGCCCGTACGCACCCTCCACCAGGTCTCCCACGACCCGACACTCAAGCGACTGGTCAAGCTCCGCAGCGGACGCACACTGACCGCCGTGCAACTCCAGATGGAGTACTTCGAGCTGTCACGCAAATACGTGGAGGAGCGGTACGGCGCGGACGCGGACGACCAGACGAAGGACGTCCTGGTCCGCTGGGAAGACACCCTGAACCGCCTGGAGAACGACCCCATGAGCCTCGCCGGCGAGCTCGACTGGGTCGCCAAGCGGGAACTCATGGAGGGCTACCGGCGCCGCGACGGCCTCGACTGGGACGCCGCCCGGCTGCACCTGGTCGACCTCCAGTACGCCGACGTAAGGCCCGAGAAGGGCCTCTACAACCGTCTTGTGGCCCGTGGGCGCATCAAGCGGCTGCTGGCCGAGGACGACGTCGAGCGGGCCCGTACGAAGCCCCCCGAGGACACCCGCGCGTACTTCCGCGGACGCTGCCTGGAGCAGTACGCGGACGACGTCGCGGCGGCCTCCTGGGACTCCGTGATCTTCGATCTGCCGGGCCGGGACTCGCTCCAGCGCGTCCCAACCCTGGAGCCGCTTCGCGGAACGCGTAATCACGTCAAGGAGCTCCTGGACCGCTGCCGCACGGCAGAAGACCTGGTCAGGGTCCTGTCGGGTCACTGAACACGCTTAGGGGCCGGTCCGGCCGGGCAGGGTGAAGAGTGTGGCGTCCGGGAATCATCGAGGTGGTTCCCGGACGTTGTGGCAACAGCGGGGCCAATGTCGGACCCTGCTTGTAGGGTCTGATCAAGAACGTCGAACCGAGCGGGGTGAGGGTTATGGCGACCAAGGACACCGGCGGCGGACAGCAGAAGGCGACGCGCAGCACCGAGGAGGTCGAGGAGGCACCTGAGGCACAGGTGTCGGAGGACCTCAAGGAGCGCCAGGAGAAGCTGAGCGACGACGTGGACTCCGTCCTCGATGAAATCGATGATGTGCTCGAAGAGAACGCTGAGGATTTCGTGAGGTCCTTCGTTCAGAAGGGTGGCGAGTAGTTTCACCTTTGAATCCAAGGTGAAACTCGGGGGATTCGATTGGATGAAGCGTCAGAGGTCAGGTGTTGTTCGCGGTGCAAGCAACACTTGCCACGGGCTGCTTTCGCTAGCAACAAGTCGATGCCTGATGGCCTCCAGGCGTATTGCCGAGAGTGCTCTGCCGAGTACTACCGGCAGCGCCAGGAGGCCAAGGGCAAGACCGTCCGGGTCAAGGTGCCGGTGCCGAGAGGCCGCAAGCGTTGCCCGCAGTGTGAGGAGATCAAGCCGCATTCCCAGTGGGAGCGGAACAAGACCTCGTCGGACGGGTGGGCGAGCTACTGCCGGACCTGCCGCGCCGCGCGAAATCGGATCGGTTACTTCCAGCGCAAGTACGGCCTCACGCCAGCAGAGTTGGACGCGATGGTCGCGGAGCAGCACGGAATTTGCTGTATCTGTCTTTCCGCCCCGGCAGAGCATGTGGATCACTGCCATGAGACGGGTAGGGTCCGAGGCGTACTGTGCTTCAGCTGCAACGCGGCGCTGGGGCAGTTCAAGGATCGGCCCGATGTCATAAGGCGGGCTGCGACATACGTGGAAGGAAACGCGTGGAAGCCAACACTCGTAGCACCGGGCGTCTACCGGCTGCCTTCCTGACGCCCGGGTCGTCGTCCTTCGTCGACTTTCTCTCCGATTATCAGCCCGATCTCCTCCCGGGCAACCGCAAGTTGCCTCAGGTCCAGGGTGCGATCGAGGCGCCGCACGGCACGACCATCGTGGCCGTCACCTTCCCGGGTGGTGTCGTGCTCGCCGGTGACCGGCGGGCGACCATGGGGAACGTCATCGCGCAGCGGGACATCGAGAAGGTGTTCCCGGCGGACGAGTACTCGGCTGTCGGGATCGCCGGCACCGCGGGTCTCGCCGTGGAGATGGTGAAGCTGTTCCAGTTGGAGCTGGAGCACTTCGAGAAGGTGGAGGGTGCGCAGCTCTCGCTGGAGGGCAAGGCGAACCGGCTGTCCACCATGATTCGTTCGAACCTCGGTATGGCCATGCAGGGTCTCGCGGTGGTGCCGTTGTTCGCCGGGTTCGATGTGGACCGGGACAAGGGGCGCATCTTCTCGTACGACGTGACGGGTGGGCGTTCCGAGGAGCACGGTTATGCGGCGACGGGGTCGGGGTCGCTCTTCGCGCGTGGTGCGATGAAGAAGCTGTATCACCGTGATCTGAGTGAGGCGGATGCGACGACGCTGGTCATTCAGGCGTTGTACGACGCGGCGGACGACGATTCGGCGACCGGTGGTCCCGATGTCGCGCGGCGGATCTACCCGATTGTCACTGTGATCACCGAGGACGGTTTCCGCAGGTTGACGGACGAGGAGTCCGCCGGGATCGCCCGTTCGATTCTGGAGCGGCGTCTGGAGCAGCCCGACGGCCCGCGTGCCGAGCTGCTCTGAGCATTCTCTCCTCGTTCAGGTGATCCAGTGACTTCGACAGAAAGGGACGGTTAACCGGTGTCGACGCCGTTCTATGTCTCACCCCAGCAGGCGATGGCCGACCGGGCGGAGTATGCCCGCAAGGGCATTGCCCGTGGTCGCAGCCTGGTTGTGCTGCAGTATGCCGACGGCATCGTGTTCGTCGGCGAGAACCCGTCCCGTGCGCTGCACAAGTTCAGCGAGATCTATGACCGGATCGGCTTCGCGGCTGCCGGTAAGTACAACGAGTACGAGAACCTGCGGATCGGTGGTGTGCGGTATGCCGATATGCGCGGGTACACGTACGACCGTGCCGATGTGACGGCTCGTGGTCTGGCGAATGTGTACGCGCAGACGCTGGGCACGATCTTCTCTTCGGCGGCGGAGAAGCCGTACGAGGTGGAGCTGGTCGTCGCGGAGGTCGGTGAGACGGCGGACGGTGATCAGATCTACCGGCTGCCGCACGACGGTTCGATCGTCGATGAGCACGGTTCGGTGGCGGTCGGTGGTAACGCGGAGCAGATCAGCAGTTATCTGGATCAGCGTCATCAGGACGGTATGTCGTTGGCGGAGGCGCTGAAGCTGGCGGTGCAGGCTCTGTCGCGGGATACGAACGGTACCGAGCGGGAGATTCCGGCGGAGCGGCTGGAGGTGGCGGTGCTGGACCGTACGCGTCCGCAGAAGCGGAAGTTCAAGCGGATCGTGGGTCGTCAGCTCGGGCGGCTGCTGGAGGCCGACGGGGCGTCGACGGAGGCGGAGAGCGCCGTCGAGGAGGAGTAGTCGCCGTTCGGCTTGGTGTTTCGTATGTCGTGGTTGTTCGCACCCCGGTTGCCTTTGGCGGCCGGGGTGCGGGCGTTGGTGGGGCTGGGGGGTC
>NZ_LIQQ01000544.1 GCF_001418565.1 Streptomyces graminilatus
GACAGCGCCACCTCGGCGCCCAGTTCTCCGTCACCGACCCCTTCGCCCTCACCCCCGGCATCTGCCTCGCCCTCTCCCACCCCGTCGGCGACCCGGCCGAAGCCGGATCCGGCCTCCGGCCCGTACGGCTCGGTCGTCGACGCCGTCGACAAGGCACCCGACCCGAACACGCGGCCCGCCGCCCTCCCGCACCGGCTTGAGGCCGGGATCACCAGCACCGGCGGCGCGCACGCCACCATGAACCACCGCGGGGACAGCGTGACGCTCACCGGCCAGGGCTATGTCCTCGTCCGCTGGCAGATCGTGCCGCAGGAACGGGCGGGCGGCCTGGTCATGCCGACCTGGACCGGGCTCAAGGGCAGGCTCTTCCACGTGGCCTCGGGCGGTGGCCGCCGGATGGACGACCGGGCCGGCGGCACCGACGGTTCCGCGACCGGCATGGGCAGCGCGGCCACCGGCTACGCCGTCCCGCCGCCCGGCACCCAGCAGATGTGGCAGAACGAGTACTTCTACGTCGACGGCAGCGTCACCCTCACCGTGAACGAACGCGGCGCCGACTACAACCTGAACGTCTTCCCGACCACCTGGGACCAGGCGGAGGCCGACGTGACCACCGGACCGCCCCAGGGCGCCCTCCGCTACGGCCTGGTCCGCGACACCGGCAAGGACGACACTCCCGTACCGCAGTACGTCACCCGGGACACCCCGGCCGACCCGGCGACCGTCGCCCAGGAGTCCCGGGTCTAGGCACTGTCAGCCCTTGCGCAGGGCGCACAGCGCGTCGATCCGGTTGGTGGTGATCGAGTCGACGCCGGCGTCCAGCAGCCGCCGCATGGCACGGACGGTGTCCGGAGTCCACACCGACATCAGGTGACCGTCCCGGTGCACCTGTGCCGTGAGCTTCCGGTCGACCAGGGTGAAGCGGTAGTTGAGCCAGCGCGGGCGCACCGCCGCGAGCAGGGCCGGGCGCGGCGGGGCGACGGACTTCCAGGTCAGGGCGATCTCGGCGGACGGGTCGGCCGCGCGCACCGCGAGCATGGCCTGGGCGTCCGCGCAGTAGTACACGCGTTCCTGCGCCCCGCACTCCCGGACCACGTCCACCACCCGCCGTACCGCCCGCTCGTCGGGCGATCCCGGCAGATCGATCATCACCCGGCTGCCCTCGGTCACGGCCAGCGCCTCCGCGAGCGTCGGCACCCCGCCCTCCGTCAGCCCGCGCACCTCGGCCGCCGACAGCGCGGACAGCGGCCGTTCCTGCTCCCACAGCCGTTTCAGCGTCGCGTCGTGCAGCAGCACTGGCACGCCGTCCCGGGTGAGCCGTACGTCGATCTCGACGGCGTCCGCGCCCTGTTCGAGCGCGGAACGCAGCGAGTCGATGGTGTTCTCACGGGCGCGGTAGGGGTCGCCGCGATGGGCCACGGCGGTCACGTTCTGCATGGGCCCATTGTGCTGGGGCGAGGGCCTGTCCGGCGGATCGGGCCACGGGGAACCAACGGCGCGGTCGCCGACGCCGGCGGATCACCCCGCGTCTGCGGGCTGATCCGCCGGACAGGCCCCAGGGGTGGCGAGGTGCCTCAGGAGGCGAGCCACGCCGAGGTGTACGCGTCGATCTCGTCGGCCAGCGCCGCCTTGCCCGCCGGGTCGAGGAAGGAGGCCTCGACGGCGTTCTTCGCGAGGTCGGCGAGACCCCACTCGTCGAGGTCGAGCAGCCGGGCGGCCACGGCGTACTCGCTGTTGAGGTCGGTGCCGAACATCGGCGGGTCGTCCGAGTTGATCGTGACGAGGACACCGGCCCGCACGAACTCCCTGAGGGGGTGCTCGTCGAGGGTGCGCACCGCGCGCGTGGCGATGTTGGAGGTCGGGCAGACCTCCAGGGCGATGCGCTGCTCGGCGAGGTGCGCGAGCAGCGCGGGGTCCTGCGCGGAACTCGTGCCGTGTCCGATGCGCTCGGCGCGCAGGTGGTTCAGCGCGTCCCAGACCGTCTCCGGCCCGGTGGTCTCGCCCGCGTGCGGCACCGACCGCAGTCCGGCGGCGATCGCCCGGTCGAAGTACGGCTTGAACTGCGGCCTCGGTACGCCGATCTCGGGCCCGCCGAGCCCGAACGAGACCAGGCCCTCCGGGCGCAGCCGGTCGTCGGTGGCGAGCCGCAGCGTCTCCTCGGCCGATTCGAGCCCGGCCTCGCCCGGGATGTCGAAGCACCAGCGCAGTACGGTCCCGAACTCGGCCTCCGCCGACTTCCGGGCGTCCTCGATCGCGTCCATGAAGGCGCGCGCGTCGATGCCACGGCGGACGGAGGAGTACGGGGTGATGGTCAGCTCGGCGTACCGGACCTGCTGCCGGGCCATGTCCCGGGCGACCTCGTAGGTCAGCAGCCGTACGTCCTCGGGAGTGCGGATGAGGTCCACGACGGACAGGTACACCTTGATGAAGTGGGCGAAGTCCGTGAACGTGAAGAAGTCGGCGAGGGCCTCGGGGTCGGTGGGGACCTGGGAGTCGGGGTGGCGCGCGGCCAACTGGGAGACGATCCGGGGGGAGGCGGAGCCCACGTGGTGGACGTGCAGTTCGGCCTTGGGCAGCCCGGCGATGAAGGCGTGCGGGTCACGGGCGCCGGACGCGGCAGGCTGGTGGCGGTCGGTCAAGGGTTCCTCCCCGGGAACGGCGCCCCGGACCGTGCGGAGGTCCGCGGGACGCGGTGATCGGCTGATCGATGACTCGGGGATCATCGTAGGCCGGGCCGACGGGGGGACGCCCGGGGATTCCCGTCCCCGGGACAGGTGCGGGTGTGGGTGCGTAGGGCGGAGGGAGGCGCCCCGTCGCCCAGAGATCGCGGGCCGTAGCATGACAGAACGCACGAACGAGGGGACCCCACGCATGTCCGACGCCGCGCAGCCGCCGCAACCACCGGAGAACACCCCCGTGGAGGGGGCGAGTTCCGAGGGCGCGGCGACCGGTGAGACCGCCAGCGAGAGCCCCGCGAACGGCACGCCGGCGCGGGTCCCGCTGGACAAGGCTCCGGCCGGGTCCGCCTCGGGCGGTACGACGGATCCCGAACCCGAGTTCAACCCCTGGGCGCCACCGGCGGACGACGCCCCTCGCCTGGGTTCCGCACCTGACGGCCCCGGCGGCACGGTGTTCTGGAACAAGGGCGGTACCACCCCGCCACCCG
>NZ_LIQQ01000545.1 GCF_001418565.1 Streptomyces graminilatus
CCCCATCTCTCCCCCCCCATGAAGGAGTTCCGCATGAGCCGCACACCCCGCCCGACCGGCGGCAAGGCGTACGATCCCGAACTCGCCCACCGGCTCAGCCGAAGAGGCATGCTCGGTGTGGCCGCCGGAGCCACCGCCGCCGCTCTCGTCGGCGCCGCCGCCCCGGCCACGGCGGCCACCTCCGCACAGAACCCCGCCGCCGGCCGCGGCCGTCCCGTCCTGCCGCCCGGCCGGCTCGGCGTCCAGCTCTACAGCCTGCGGGACAAGGTCTCCACGCTGGGTTTCGCCCCCGTCTTCGCCGAGCTGCGGAAGTACGGCTACGACGAGGTCGAGTTCGCCGGATACACCCAGGGCTCCGCCGGTCCCATCACCCTCGCCCAGCTCAGGCGACTGGCGTGCGACCACGGACTGAACCCGATCGGCAGCCACGTCGGCTACTACGCCGACGACCCGAACGCGTACACCTTCGCGCAGAACCTCGACAAGGTCCTCGACGACGCACAGGCCCTCGGCCTCAAGCACATAGGGACCGCATCGGGGCCGTTCCGCTACGGCTCCACCGTCGACGCCTGGAAGCGGGCGGCGGAGGAGTTCAACACGTACGGCGCGGCGGCCAGGGCGCGCGGCATGAAGTTCTACCAGCACAACCACTCCGAGGAGTTCTCCTTCGCCACCGACAACCCGAAGGTCCGGCTGTACGACGTGCTGCTCGCCGAGACCGACCCCCAGCTCGTGTACCTGGAGATGGACATCTACTGGGCGTACTCCGGCCAGTTCCGCTTCTCGACGCGACCCGACGGCACCCCGGCCCCGTTCGAGCCGCTCGACTACGTGCTCAAGCAGCCCCACCGCTACCCGCTCTTCCATGTCAAGGACGGCGTGAGCGACCCGGGCAACCAGTACGGCTACCGCATGACCGACGTAGGTGACGGAGACATCGACTACCAGCGGTTCATCTCGGGCGTCACCCGGCTGCACGGCCACCGCCTCGCCCACCACTGGCAGGCCGAGCACGACAACCCGGCCGAGTCCTTCACCTTCGCGCGCCGCTCCGCCACGCACCTCCACTCGCTGCGCGAGAAGTGCTGACGGCACACGGGCACGTGACCCCGTACACGTGAGGCACGCATGAGGAGGCCCTCCCGGATCGGCGAATTCCCGGGAGGGCCTCCTCACGCGCGCGTGCCGTCAGCCGACGGGCTGGGACTCCACCGCGCGGGCGGCCTCGGTGTGCCCCGGCTGCCGCAGCAGCAGGGCGATCCCCGCCGCCACCATCGAGACGGCACCGGCCAGGGCGTACGCGCCGTTGTATCCCCACGCGGCGACCACCATGGAGCCGAGGCCGCCGCCGAACAGGCCGCTGATCAGCTTTCCGCTGTACACCAGCCCGTAGTTGGAAGCGTTGTAGTTCTCCCCGAAGTAGTCCGGGGTGAGCGCCGCGAACAGCGGATAGAACGCGCCGCCGCCGAACCCGGAGAGGAAGGCGAAGAACAGGAACAGCGCCTCGCTCTTCATGTCACCCGCCCAGATCACCCCGAACTGGGCCAGGCCCAGGACGACGATGACGAACACCAGGGTGGGCTTGCGGCCCCACCTGTCGGACAGCCAGCCCACGACACCGCGGCCGATGCCGTTGATGACCGCCATGACACCCATGGACGACGCCGCCACCAGCGGGCCGAAGCCCACCTCCTTGGCGAAGTCGACCTGGAAGGATATTCCGAAGATCGACACGCCGGCGGTCAGCACGATGGACACCCACATCAGGGGAAGCATGCCGGTCCTGATGGCTTCCTTGGGGGTGTACTGCTTCACCGCGGGAGGGTTCTTGGCGAGGCTCGTCGCGTTCTTCGCGTCGTCGGTGTACGCCAGCGGATCGATGTCGGCGGGCCACCAGTTCTTCGGCGGATCCTTGAAGAAGTAGGCCGACACGAAGACCACGATCATGATGTAGCCGCCGATCAGGTCCAGCACCTGGTGGTAGTTCGCGGTGTCGAAGCCGTAGTTGAAGATGAAGATGAACGGCAGCGACCCGTACGCGAACCCGCCGTTGACGAACCCCGTCCTGGCCCCCCGGCGCTCCGGGAACCACTTGCCGACCATGTTGATGCAGGTCGCGTAGACCAGGCCCGCGCCGATGCCTCCGACGACACCGAAGCCGAGGATCGCCATCCAGACATTGCTCAGGTGCGAGAGGGCGAGGAAGCCGAGGCCGCACAGTCCCGAGCCGATGTACATCGCCTTACGGGCCGTCAGGAGGCCCCTTTCCCGGAGCCAGCCCGCGGGGAAGGCGATGCCGGCCTGGAAGAAGACCCAGACGCTGAGGATCCAGAAGGTGTTGCTCTGCGTCCAGCCATGGGCGTGGGACAGGGTGTCCTCCGCCGAGCCGTACGCGTATTCGAAGACGCTGATGGCCATCATGGCGATCCACGGCAGGAACACCATGAGCTTGCGGGAGTGGCCGAGAATGTCCCGGTCGGTCTCGCCCACACGGTAGACGCGTCCGCGCGAGTCGGTCACTTCCCGGTAGGGACGGTGTGCGGCTTGGGGGTCGGTCGATAACATATGCGTCGCATTGCCCTTCGAACCGTTTGCTGAACTGTTGGCTGAAGCGTGCGCCGAGCTGTTCGTCGAACTGTTCGCTGAACTGTTTGTCGAGCTGTTTGTCGCTCTGTTTGTGGCTTTGTTTGTGGCTTTGACTTCCGATCTGTTTGTCGCGATGGGATCTGGCGTCATGTCAGGCCGATTCCTCCCTGTCAGATGACCCCGTTCGCCCTGAGCAGGCGCAGTTCCTCGTCGCCCAGGCCGAGTTCGCCGTTGAGGATCTCGGCGGTGTGTTCGCCGAGAAGAGGTGGGGCGGTGATGCGGGTGGGGGAGTCGGAGAGCTTCAGGGGATTGCCGACGGTGGTGAACGGGCCGCGTTCGGGATGCTCGACGGTGACGATCATGTCGTTGGCGGCGAGCGAGGCGTCCTCGATGATCTCCTTGGTGGAGAGGATCGGTCCGCAGGGGATGCCGTGCGCGTTGAGCTGTCGAAGTACCTGCCACTTGGGCAGGGTTGACGTCCACTCCTCGATCAGTTGGAACATCTTCGCCAGCTGTGGCAGCCGCGCCTCGGGAGTGGCCCACTGGGGGTCCTCGGCGAGTTCGGGACGGCCGATCAGCGCGGCCAGGGGTTTCCAGCCGGGCGGCTGGACGATGACGTACACGTAGTCGTTGGGGCCGCCCGGCGCGCACCTGACGGCCCAGCCGGGCTGGCCGCCGCCCGAGGCGTTCCCCGAGCGGGGCACCTCGTCCCCGAAGTCCTCGGCGGGATACTCCGTCAGCGGACCATGGGCCAGACGCTGCTGGTCCCGCAGCTTCACCCGGCACAGGTTCAGCACCGCGTGCTGCATCGCCACGTTCACCCGCTGCCCCCGCCCCGTGGTCTCCCGCTGGAACAGCGCGGCCAGGATCCCCGCCACCACGTGGACGCCGGTCCCGGAGTCCCCGATCTGCGCCCCGGTCGCCATGGGCGGTCCGTCCTCGAACCCGGTGGTCGCCATCGACCCGCCCATCGCCTGCGCCACCACCTCGTACGCCTTGAATTCGGTGTACGGGCCTTCCCCGAACCCCTTGACCGACGCGTACACGATCCGAGGGTTGATCTCCCTGATCCGTTCCCACGTGAAACCCATCCGGTCCACCGCACCCGGCCCGAAGTTCTCCACCAGCACATCCGAACGCCGGATCAGCTCGGTGAGAATCTCCTTGCCCCGTGCGGTTTTCGTGTTGAGCGTGACGCTGCGCTTGTTGCAGTTGAGCATCGTGAAATACAGCGAATCCACGTCCGGTACGTCCCGCAACTGACGACGCGTCACATCACCGTCCGGCGCCTCCACCTTCACCACGTCCGCGCCCAGCCACGCCAGCAACTGCGTTGCCGATGGCCCTGACTGAACATGCGTCATATCCAGTACGCGAATGCCCTCAAGAGCCTTCGTCGTCACAGGTCACCTCGCTTGTCCGCTGCCTCGGGCATCCCGGTGGCGCCGGCTCCGGGTGCCATCAGTTGGCATATCGCATACAGTCGACGGATACTGTATGAAGATTGTTATCCCGCATTCGATGGGAGCTGTCCAGGGGGCGTGAGCACTTTTCGGACGCATCCGAATCATGGAACGGCACAAGCAGGGAGCAATGTCCTGGCGGCTGTCAGCCCCGGTTCGCCCCGGCGGCGACCGCGAGCTGCTTGCGGTAGAACTCCGCCGTGCGCTCGGTGTGCTTGCGCATGACCTCGCCCGCCCGGACCGCGTCACCCTTGGCGATGGCCTTGATGAGCTGGGCGTGCTCGTTCCACGCCTCCTTGCCGCGAGGCTTGGCGATCGGCGTGTAGTACCAGCGCACCTTCTGGCCCACCTGAGAGAGCATCTCGGCCAGTACGTCGTTGGCGGCCAGGGTGGTGACGTAGGCGTGCAGGGCCGTGTTGGCCGCGACCAGGCGCTCGACATCACCGGCGGCGAGCGCGTCGACCCCCCGCGACTGGAGCTCGCAGAGGTGCTCGATGTCCTCGGACTTCGCGTTGGCTGCGGCGAGCTGGGCCGAGTAGACCTCCAGCACCGAGCGGACGCCGAGGAGTTGGGCGGCCTCTTCCTCGGTGGGGGAGTGGACGAAGGCGCCTTGCGCCGGCCGCAGATCGACCCAGCCGGCGGTCTGGAGCCGCTGGAGGGCCTCGCGGACCGGCTGCCGGCTGACCCCGAGGTGTTCGGCGAGTTCGGCCTCGACCAGGTGCTGACCGGGCTTGAGGGAGCCGTTGACGATCAGTTCGGTCAGAGCGTCGTACACGGCCTGGCGCAGTGGTGCCGGGCGGGTGACGCGCCGGGACGCCGCGGCCGTGAGTGCCTCGCGCATGATTGTCCCGTTCCGCTCCGCCGCCGGGCCGACGGCCTTTGCCAAGAGGTGGCCGCCGAGAGGGCTGCCGACGACGTTTTGAGCATACAGGTTTTGGTATGCAACATGGCGTGAACGGGTTGATCGTGAGGGGGTGGGTGCCCCCTGTACATCGTTCGCATGGTGCATACAGTATGGAAGGAAGAGGGGTGGGACCGCCCCGGAGCGAGAGGAGTCGTTCGTGCTGTTCCGGCAGCTTGAGTACTTCGTGGCGGTGGCGAGGGAACGGCACTTCGCCCGGGCGGCGGAGTCCTGCTACGTGTCGCAGCCGGCGCTCTCGGCGGCGATCGCCAAGCTGGAACGGGAGTTGAACGTCACCCTCATCAACCGCGGGCACAACTACCAGGGCCTCACCCCGGAAGGCGAACGGCTCGTCGTGTGGGCCAAGCGCATCCTCGCCGAACAGGACGCGTTCAAGGCCGAGGTGGCCGCCGTACAGTCCGGCATCACGGGAACCCTGCGCCTGGGCACGGACCCCACGGCGTCCACGACCCTCGCGCTTCCCGTGGCCGCGTTCTGCGCGGCGCATCCGCTGGCCAAGGTCCAGGTCCGCTCCCGCCTCTCGACGAAGGAACTCCACCGCCAACTGCGCGACTACGAACTGGACGTGGCGATCGCCCACTTCGACCCGGGCGACCAGGAGGGCCTCCAGATCGTCCCCCTCTACCAGGAGCGGTACATGCTGCTGGTGTCGGACGACCAGCCCGTCGCCCAGTCGGCCACCGTGAGCTGGGCGGACGCGGCGCAACTGCCGCTCGCGCTGCTGACCCCCGACATGCGGATCCGGCAGATCGTGGACACCGTGTTCGCACAGAAGGGGTTCGTGGTGACCCCGCAGGTCGAGACGGACTCCATCGCCTCCCTCTACGCGCACGTGGGCGGCGGCGGGTGGGCGAGCATCGTGCCGCACACCTGGCTGCGCGCCATGCCCGTCGCCGGCCGGACGAGGGCGCTGCCCCTGGTCGACCCGGAGGCCGGCGCCCAGGTGTCGGTGGCGATCCACGCCGCCACACCCGGCTCGATCGCGGCCCGCGCGTTCGTCAACGCCGCGACAGGCCTGTCCCTGGACGACCTCTTCGCCCGCCCGCTGCCGACACCGGCGGAGCACCGCGTGCGCTGAGCCCAGCCGTCCAGCCGTCGGGTTGTCCAGCCGGTTCGCCGTTCAGCCGCCCCTACAGGTCAGGTTTCCCGGCATCCCGGCATCCCGGCATCCCGGCATCCGTCGTTCCGTCCTCGCGTCCTTCCGTCGTCCCGCCGTCAGGGTGCGAACCGGGCCTGGACGGCCTTCCGGTCGAGTGCTCCCTTGGCCGTGTACGGCAGCGCCGCGACCACTTCGAGCCGGTCGGGTACCTCGAACGCGGCCAGCCGTTCCCGGCAGTACCGCAGAATCTCCGCGGGCCCGACACCCGCACCGTCGCCCTCGCCCTCGCGGACCACCACGGCGGCGCCGACCCTCCCCCACCCTTCGGGCGGGGGGACCCCCATCTCGCTTCGCTCGCCGTACACCGGGTCCGGTACGGCGAACACGGCCGCCGCGGCGACCCCCGGGCAACCGGCGAGGACGTCCTCGACCCGCTCGGGCGAGATCTTCTCCCCGCCCCGGTTGATGAGGTTCTTGATCCGCCCCGTCAGCGACAGATATCCGCCGGCGTCCAGCGCGCCCAGATCACCGGTGCGCAGCCACCCGTCGACGAAGGTGTACGACGTCCCGACCCGGTCGGCGAGATAGCCGCGGGCGACGGTCGGACCGTGCACCCACACCTCGCCCTCGACCCCCACCGCACAGGCCCGCCCGCTCCGGTCGACGACCCGGACCTCGACCCCGGTCGGCCGCCCGACCGACCCCTGCTTCAACTCCCCGCGCTGCGGCAGCGGTTCGCTTGTCGCCTGGTGCGAGGACTCCGTCATCCCGTACGCGGACAGCAGCGGCGCGCCGAACGTGCGCTCAAGGGCGCGCTGCGTGGCCGTGTTGAGGGGCGCGCTGCAACTCCGTACGAACTTCAGGTGCGGCGCCCGTGAACCCGGGTACTCGCGCTCCGAACGGTCGAGCAGAATCTCGTGGATGGCCGGCACCGCGGTGAACCAGGTGGCGTTCACGGCCCGCATGTCGTCCCAGAACGTCCCCGCCGAGAACCGTCCCCGTTCGGGCAGCAGTACGCAGCCACCGCCGGCCAGGGTGGCCAGCAGTGCCGCGAAGAGTCCGTGGCCGTGGAAGAACGGCATCACCGCGACGGTCGCGTCGTTGGGGCCCAACTCGTAGGTGGCGCAGATGTTCTGGAGGGAAGCGGCCACATTGGCGTGGGTGAGGGGGACCATCTTCGCCCCGCCGGTGGTCCCCGCGGTGAACAGGACAAGGGCGTCATCGTCCGACAACCCGGTTGCCGCGCCCGCCACTTCGGGCACGGTGGCGGTGTCGAGCGCGACCGCCGCCGTACCCGCCCGGGAGACCCGCACCCGCAACGGCCACACCGGGACCGGCAGCACGGCGTCGGACACCGGTGGCCCGGCGAGAACCGCACGCGCCCCCAATGCCCGTATCCGCGCCGACAGTTGCGAAGCGGGCAGCGCGGGATCCAGCGGAGCGACCACCAGGCCGGCCCGCGCCGCACCCAGCAACGCGACGACGAACTCGATGGTGTTGGCGCTGACCAGCCCGACCGCGTCACCTCGCTCCAGCCCCGTGCGGACGAGCCGGGCCGCCACCTCGTCGGCCAGCGAGGCGAGACCCCGATAGGACACCTGCACCCGTTCCCCGGTGACGACGAGAGCACGGGCGTAAGGGCGTTCCCGCACCTGCCGGTCGAGGAGATCGACGAGGCCTGTGACCGCCGGCGGCCGGTACACATGCGCGTCGCGCACGGATGCCGCTGATGTCGGGGACGCCGTAGTCGGAACGGCCATGACCACCCCACCTCCTCGCACAGGCGCTGACGGATCCGACGAAGCTGCTGAAGCAGTCCTCTGCGAGCCTGCGGCGACCCGTGGCGGGCGTCCAATACGCGCTGGTGAAGGGCCGATAACGGGTGTCTATCAAGGGAGTTGGCGGGGCCTGGACCAGCGGTCGATAGACGCTGTTTATCGGCTGGTCGCCGTTGGGTCTTGGACGGGGCCGGACGCGCTGCGGATGGTGAGAGCAGTAGCCGCTCCGGCAGCACCTGCCCAAGGAGGACCTCGGACCATGACCGCCCCCTCGCCCCTGGAGACCGCGGCAGCAGCCGACGTTCCGACCGACGTTGCGACCGAACTCACCGACGGGTACCACCTGGTCGTCGACGCGCTCAAGATGAACGACGTCGACACCATCTACGGAGTGGTCGGCATCCCGATCACCGATCTGGCCCGTCTCGCCCAGGCACAGGGCATCCGCTACATCGGCTTCCGGCACGAGAGCAACGCCGGACACGCGGCGGCGGCGGCCGGCTACCTCACCAAGAGGCCCGGTGTGGCCCTGACCGTGTCGGCGCCCGGCTTCCTCAACGGCCTGGTGGCACTGGCCAACGCGACCACCAACTGCTTCCCGATGGTCCAGATCTCCGGCTCCAGCGAGCGCCACCTCGTCGACCTCAAGCAGGGCGACTACGAGGAGATGGACCAACTCGCCGCCGCACAGCCCTTTGTGAAGGCGGCCTACCGGGTCAGCCGGGTCGAGGACATCGGCCGGGGCATCGCCCGCGCGCTGCGCACCGCGATCTCCGGGCGCCCCGGCGGCGTCTACCTCGACATCCCCGCCGCGGTGCTCGGCTCCATCATGCCCGCCGAGGAGGGCGCGAGGACGCTGAGCCGCCTCGTCGACCCCGCGCCGCGCCAACTGCCCGCGCCGGAGGCCGTGGACCGGGCGATCGAGCTACTGGCCGCCGCCGAACGGCCGTTGGTCGTCCTCGGCAAGGGCGCCGCGTACGCCCAGGCCGACGACCGGGTCCGCGAGTTCATCGAGTCCACCGGCATCCCGTACGTCCCGATGTCGATGGCCAAGGGCCTGCTGCCCGACGACCACCCGCAGTCCGCGGCCACCGCGCGCTCTCTGGCACTGAAGAAGGCCGACGTCGTGCTGCTGATCGGCGCGCGCCTCAACTGGCTGTTGGGCCACGGCCGGACGGGCTGGAACCCCGATGCCAAGTTCATCCAGATCGACATCGACCCCAGGGAGATCGACAGCAACCAGCCCATCGCCGCCCCGCTCGTCGGCGACATCGAGTCGGTGCTCGAAGCCCTCGCCGACCGGACCAAGCCCGGCCGGATCACGGCCCCTTCGGCCTGGCGCGACGAACTCCGGGCCCGCTCCGCGCAGAACATCGCCAAGATGGCCGAGCGCCTCGAAGCCGACCCGCACCCCATGCAGTTCATGGGCGCCCTGAAGGCCGTACGCGACGTCGTGCGCGCGCGCCCGGAGACGTACATCGTCAACGAGGGTGCCAACGCCCTGGACATCGCGCGCAACGTCATCGACATGCACGTACCGCGCCACCGCCTCGACAGTGGCACCTGGGGTGTCATGGGCATCGGTATGGGATATGCGATCGCCGCCGCCGTCGAGAGCGGCGCGCCGGTCGTCGCCGTCGAGGGCGACAGCGCGTTCGGGTTCAGCGGCATCGAGATCGAGACGATCTGCCGCTACAACCTGCCCGTCGTCACCGTGATCATGAACAACGGCGGTGTGTACCGGGGCGACGACGTCAACCCGTACGACGACGAGCCCTCGCCGACGACCCTCATGGGCGCGGCCCGGCACGACCTGCTGATCGAGGCGTTCGGCGGCAAGGGCTACCGCGCGACCACGCCCGCCGAGGTCGCCGCCGCCCTCACCGAGGCCCTCGCCTCGGGCGGCCCGGCCCTCATCGACTGCGTGATCGACCCCTCGGCCGGCACCGAGAGCGGCCACATCTCGCACCTCAACCCCAAGGGCATCACCGTCGGCAACATCACGCCCGCCAAGAAGTGACCCCGCTCGTCCTCCTCTGTATCGCTCGAAATCTCGAACTCCCGCTCTGTACGCGTACGTTCATGAAAAGGATGAAGCAGACATGAGTGAAAAGCCGCTCGCCGGAATCAAGGTGATCGACTTCACCGGGGTCCAAGCCGGGCCCGCCTGTACGCAGTTGCTCGCCTGGTTCGGCGCCGACGTCCTCAAGGTGGAGCGCCCCAACGGCGGCGACGTCACCCGGAGGCAGTTGCGGGACATCGAGGATCTCGACGCCCTGTACTTCACGATGCTCAACAGCAACAAGCGCTCCCTCGCCATCAACACCAAGACCCCTGAAGGCCTTGAGGTGCTGGAGAAGCTCATCACCGACGCCGACGTCCTGGTGGAGAACTTCGCGCCGGGCGCCCTGGACCGGATGGGCCTGACCTGGGAGCGCATTCAGGAACTCAACCCGCGTCTGATCTTCGGCTCGGTCAAGGGCTTCAACGACGACTCGTCCTGGAACGACCTCAAGGTCTACGAGAACGTCGCCCAGTGCGCGGGCGGCGCCGCCTCCACCACCGGATTCTGGGACGGCCCGCCGACCATCTCCGGCGGCGCCCTCGGCGACACCAACACCGGGATGCACCTGGCGATCGGCATCCTCACCGCGATCATCGACCGGGGCAGGACCGGCAAGGGGCAGAAGGTCTCCGTCTCCATGCAGGACGCCGTGCTCAACCTCTGCCGGGTCAAGCTGCGCGACCAGCAGCGGCTGGAGCGGGTCGGCTACCTGGAGGAGTACCCGCAGTACCCCAACGGGGAGTTCACCGACGTCGTACCGCGAGGCGGCAACGCGGGCGGCGGCGGCCAGCCCGGCTGGGTGCTCAAGTGCAAGGGCTGGGAGACCGACCCGAACGCGTACATCTACTTCACCGTCCAGGAGCAGAACTGGAAGCGCACCGCCGAGGTGATCGGCCGCCCCGAGTGGGCCGAGGACCCGGAGTACGCCACCGCGCGCGCCCGCCAGTCGCACATCTTCGAGATCTTCGAGGAGATCGAGAAGTGGCTCGCGGACAAGACCAAGTACGAGGCGGTGGACATCCTGCGTGAGTGGGAGGTGCCGTGCGCCCCGGTCATGAGCATGAAGGAGCTGGCCTACGACGAGGACCTGCGCAAGAGCGCCACGGTCGTCGAGGTCGAGCAGAAGGGGCGTGGCACCTATCTGACCGTCGGCAGCCCGGTGAAGTTCTCCTCCTTCAAGCCGGACATAGTCGGCGCCCCTCTGCTGGGCGAGCACAGCTCCGAGGTCCTGGTCGAACTGGGCTACGACGAGGAGACGATCGGCCGGCTGAAGGAGAGCGGCGTCATCGTCTGACCCACCTCGGAGAGTCCGACCTCCACCACAGACACCTTCACTCTGGACACCTCCATCACAGAGGCCTCCATCACAGAGACCTCCCCCACAGAGGCAGAAGCGGCCGTGGCCCTCGGGCCACGGCCGTTTCCGTGTTCCGCGAGGCTCAGACGGCCGCCTCGGCCTCGGCTCGCCGCAGCGCCAGCTCCCGCTCGCGCTGCCTCTCCCGCTCGTGTCGCGCGGTGACGTCCCGGATGACCGCTCCGACGTAGGTGCCGCCGTCGGGGGCGGGCAGCAGGACCACGCTGAACTCGATGGACAGCTTGCGGCCGTCCGCCGCCAGCGCGGGAACATTCAGCAGATCGGCGTCCCCGTACCTGGTCGTTCCCCGCTCCATGGCCTCCCGGAAGCCGTCCCAGTGCCGCTTCCGGTGCCGCTCGGGGATGATCACGTCCAGGCTGCGGCCGTCCACATCCGCGGCCGAGAACCCGAAGACGCGCTCGGCGCCCCGGTTCCAGAAGCGGATCAGTCCGTCGCCGTCGATGACCACTATGCCGTCGGGTGCCTGGGCGGCCAGGTCCAGCACCACCTCGGGATTCAGATCTTCCATGTCGCCTCCGTGCTGGGGCAGTTGGACACTGAACGCATACCGTGAGGCAGTATACAGATGGATGGTATACAGAATCCACACGACGTCACCCCGGCGGCGTGAGCGCCGGACCCCGGCCGTTTGTGCGCCGTAGACTGTAGGCGAAAGCCAATCCATACTGAGCCCCTACCCGGCGACGCCGCCGCAGAGGAGGGCCTGGGATGTTGTCCACGACAGGACTGCCGCAGGGCGCGGTGCCCAAGCTCGAGCGCCCCGGCCCACTGCGCGACCGCGTCTACGAGGCGCTGCTCGAACTGATCACCACGCGTGCCCTGCGACCCGGGCAGCATCTCGTCGAGAGCGAGCTCGCAGGGCACCTCGGGGTCTCCCGGCAGCCGGTTCGCGAGGCGCTTCAGCGGCTCAACAGGGACGGGTGGGTCGATCTGCGGCCCGCGCAGGGCGCCTTCGTGCACGAGCCCACGGAGGCGGAGGCCGATCAGCTCCTCACCGTACGCACCCTGCTGGAGGCCGAGGCCGCCCGGCTGGCCGCCGCCAACGCGAGCGCGCCGGCCATCGCCGAGCTGGAGGAATTGTGCGCGGAAGGGGAGCGCGCGGTCGCCGCCGACGACGTGGACGCCGCGGTCGCCACGAACGCGAGGCTGCACGCGAAGATCATGGAGCTGGCGGGCAACGCGGTCCTCGCCGAGCTGGCGGCGCAGGTGGACCGCCGGGTCCGCTGGTACTACACGCCGGTCGCCCGGCAGCGCGGACAGCAGTCCTGGACCGAGCACCGCGAGCTGATCGCGGCGATAGCCGACCGCGACGGGCAGCGCGCGACGGAGATCATGCGGGTCCACACGGAACATACACGGCAGACGTACCACGAGCGGGAGAAGTAGCCGCGAGGCGGTCACCGCGTAGCCACCCGGTCGCCGGCGGTGAGAGATATGCAGGTGAAAGGCAGTCCGAAAGCTTGGTATTGTTGGTCATGTCGCTGCGGGGCACACCGCCGAACAGCGACAGACACCTTGTCCGGGTGGCGGAATGGCAGACGCGCTAGCTTGAGGTGCTAGTGCCCTTTATCGGGCGTGGGGGTTCAAGTCCCCCCTCGGACACAACCACTGACGATACGGTGATGAGGGCCTCGACCTTACGGTCGCGGCCCTCTTTACGTGTTCGTAAGTGATGGTGATGCCCAGGGCTTCGTAGAGTGGGCCTTTCTTGTCGGCGCCGGCCAGCGCCTGCCGAAAATCCCGTCCATGCAGATCAAGCGGCATGTTGGTGCTCATGGCGGCCTGGGAGCGCAGGAAGGCGGCCCAGGTGGTGGAGGTTCGGTCGGGTGTGGGGTCGATGCCTTCCTGGTTGAGGATTTCCCAGACGGTGGAGGCGGCGACTTTGATCCCGAGGGTGTGGTCGACACGGCGATAGGCTGGGGCGCCGCGGAGACGGGAGCTCCCTGGGGTGCGGCGATCGGCACGGCGATCGAGCCGGGCGGAGGCGCTCTGGTCGGAGGGGCTGTGGGAGTCGTGGTCGGTGGCGCTGTTGCTGTGTTCTCCAGCAGTTACGCCAACCACGCCATCACCGACATCGCCAGCTGGGTCTAGTCCGGAGTTGATTGTTGTGGGGATCTTTCTTCTGATCTTCTGGGCTGGTGGCGCCTGTTTCTCCGCCTGGCGTGCCCAACGGTTGTGGAGGGATCCCGACTATTACCAGCAAGTCGTGGGCCGGGGGGTCTTCCGGTTCAGGGACGACATCAGCCGCGGACTGGTTCGCGGCTGGGCGCCCTTCTCGGTCGGCATCGTGGCACTGATGGCGGCGATGATGATGTTCATCATCGCCGGTGTCGGTCAGCGCCCGCACGAGGGCCCCTCCGTGGCTGCCGTCGTGGCCGGACTGTTGCTCGTCGTCTTCCTGGCTGGCGTCGTTCTTCAGCTCTCGGTGGCCTGGTTCAACCGGCCACGCTGGTGCGTCCCCGCCTACCTCCGGGAAGAGATCGGAGCCTGGGCGGAGCGACACCCGCGCAAGGCGAGCTGACCGACATGTGAGTGGGCGTTTATTCAGGTCAAGGCGCCGCGTCTTCCGGGCCGGCCGGGCACCGCGCCAACCGTCCTGCCGCGCTCATGGGCGCCGATCCCGATCTGCCGGTCCTCCTGGTAGCCCATCAGCCCAAGCAGGTGACCCAGGCCGTGGCCGCCGGAGTCGACCTCCAGGTCTCGGCCACACTCATGGCGGGCAGACCTGGCCGTTCAACTACCTCGTACGCTTGGACCAGCCCGTGGTGCGGGGCCTCAGCCGCCATGGCGACCGGACCCAGCTCTGCACCAGCCGCGGTGCGGGCCGCTGAGGCCGCCGTTCCGGATCTTTGTGCCGAGCGCGATCAGTCTCTTCATCCTCCGCGCGTCCGCTGATCCGCGTCGGTGTGGGCAAGACCAAGGTCGAGGCCAGATCGTCGCCCCGGTGCACGAGGAGGAGGCCAGGGCTGGCCCGGACAGCGGGCTCAGAGGTAGTGCTTGCCTTGTGCCACCACGACCGTATCGTCAGTGGTCAACTCGCCCCTCGGACACTCAAAGAGACACCCGCCTCCGGCTCATGGCCGGGGCGGGTGTTTTTGTCATCGGGGTTCAGTCCCGCAAGCGGTCGATCTGCCGCAGCTTGTTCGTCGCGTCCAGGGCCGCGACCTTGTAGGACTCCGCGAGTGTCGGGTAGTTGAAGACCGCGTTGACCAGGTAGTCGACCGTGCCTCCGCAGCCCATGACGGACTGGCCGATGTGGATCAGTTCGGTCGCTCCCGTGCCGAAGCAGTGGACGCCGAGGAGTTTGCGGGTCTCGGGGCAGACCAGCAGCTTGAGCATGCCGTGGGAGTCGCCGATGATCTGGCCCCGGGCCAGTTCGCGGTAGCGGGAGATGCCCACCTCGAACGGGATGCTCTCCTCGGTGAGTTGGTCCTCGGTGCGGCCGATGAAGCTGATCTCGGGGATCGTGTAGATGCCGATGGGCTGGAGGTCGGGCATCCCGTCGACCGGTTCGCCGCACGCGTGGTACGCCGCTGCCCGGCCCTGTTCCATCGAGGTCGCGGCGAGAGCCGGGAAGCCGATGACGTCACCGACGGCGTAGATGTGCGGCACCTCGGTGCGATAGTGCTCGTCGACCGTGATCCGGCCGCGCCGGTCGGCCGACAACCCGGCCTTGTCGAGGTCGAGCCCGTCCGTCAGACCCTGGCGGCCCGCCGAGTACATCACCGCGTCGGCGGGGATCTTCTTGCCGCTCTCCAGGATGGTCAGGGTGCCATTGGAGTGACGCTCCACCGCCGCGACCGTCTCGCCGAAGCGGAAGGTGACCGCCAGGTCCCGCAGGTGGTACTTCAGCGACTCGATCACCTCGACGTCGCAGAAGTCGAGCATCCCGGCGCGCCTCTCGACCACCGTGATCTTGCTGCCGAGCGCGGCGAACATACTGGCATATTCCATCCCGATCACCCCCGCGCCGACGATGACCATGGAACGCGGCACACCTTCGAGGTCGAGCACGTTGTCGGAGTCCATGATCGTGCGTTCGTCGAACTCGACGGTCTCCGGTCGGGCCGGCCGGGTCCCGGTGGCGATGACGATGTGATCGGCGCTCAACAGCCGTTCGTTGCCGTTGACTTCGCGTACGGCCACGGTGTGGTCGTCGACGAATCGGCCGGTGCCGGCGAACAGGGAGACGTGGTTGCGGGACAGTTGGCTGCGGATGACGTCGACCTCGCGACTGACCACGTGCTCGGTGCGCGCGGTCAGGTCGGCGACGGTGATGTCCTCCTTGAGGCGGTAGCTCTGGCCGTACAGATCGCGCTGGCTGAGTCCGGTGAGATACAGCACCGCCTCACGCAGCGTCTTGGAGGGGATGGTTCCGGTGTGGATGGACACCCCACCGACCATGTCGGGGCGGTCTATGACGGCGACCCGGCGGCCGAGCTTGGCCGCCGCTATGGCAGCCTTCTGGCCGCCCGGGCCGGATCCTATGACAAGCATGTCGAAGTCGGGCACCCTGGTGAGTCTGTCAGCCGGAGGCCGCCGCCCGGAAGGGTGAACGGGCAACAGTTGATGTCAACACCGTTACTCCTTCCCCCGATCGTTCCAGCGGGATGCTCGTCGCTTCCGGTCAGGAAGGCCGCGGAGTGAGACGTTCGAGGCCCCTGCGGTCGTAGTAGCGGGCCATCGCGAAGCCGAAGAGCAACGCGAGCGCCGAACCGATCGCGATCATGATCCACGCTCGGGTCAGCCCCGCGTCGCCACGGGCGTCGAAGTAGAGGATCGCCCGTGCCCCGTCGCCGAGTTGGCGCATGGGCTCGAACACGGACAGGAAGCGGTAGAAGTCCGGGACCGCCTGGAGCGGGACCGTGGCCCCGGACGAGGGCAGGCCCAGCACGATGAACACGAACATCGACACGAGCTGCCCGATCCCGCCGAAGGCCGCGTTGATGGCCTGGACCCCGAGGCCGACCGCGAGGGTGGAGCAGTACGAGTACAGCCAGAGGAGGGGGAGGTGGTCGGCGTCCATGTCCAGGATGCCGATGGTCGCGACCATGATCAGGGAGACGCTCAGGAGCGAGATCCCGGCAGTCATGCCCATCTTCAGCAGCAGCGTCTGCGTACGGGTGATGGGCACGGTGGGACGGCGCGTGTGCCAGGGGCCGATCTCGTTGTCGGCGTAACCCAGGGAGGTGTCCACGGCGTTGCTGATGACGTTGGCGCCCAGGAATCCGGCCAGTACGAGCAACAGTGTGTAGTAGAAGGTGCTGAGGCCCAGGCCGCTGTTGGCGCCGATGGGGTGACCTACCTGGGGGACGACCAGGACCGGGTCGGCCAGCAGCAGCTTCGTCGTGGCACTGGCCCCCTTCGCGCTCGCCGTCAACTGCTCGCCGATGGTCTGCGAGGCCTGGTGCGCGGCCTGCGTGGTGATCTGACTGGCGAGCGAGGAACCGAGGCTGCCCTTGCCGGGGTTGGTCAGCACGGTCAGCGTCGGACGGACGGTGGCGTCGGCGCCGCTCAGCGCGGCGACCGAGGCGGTGAAGCCGTCGGGCACGACCAGCGCGCCGTAGAGCTTGCCCGAGTCCAGCTCGTCCTGGGCCTTCGCGAGGGTCAGTTCACGCCACTCGGCCTTGCCGCCGCCCGAGGTGTCCGTGGTGATCGCCCGCGTGATCCGCGCACCCAGGTTCGCCTCCTGCCCGGGCAGCGGCGCGCCCCGGTCCGCGTTGACGATGCCGATGGGCAGGTCCTTCAGATCACGGTTGGGGCTCACGATGCCGCCCATGTAGAGCAGCGACAGCAGCAGGGCCAGCAGCCCGGTCAGGACGGTGGGCAGCAGCCACAGCTTGGGCCGGCCCAACAGTGCGGTGGCGCGCGCCTGAACAGCCGTGACAGGGGCGGACGTGGGGGAGGGGG
>NZ_LIQQ01000546.1 GCF_001418565.1 Streptomyces graminilatus
GAGGCAGGGGCGGGGCGTGGGAGGCGCCCCTGCCTCACGTCGGACGGGCCGGCGGCGCCGGGATGCCGCCGACCCGAGTCTCGCGGCCCTCCGGGCCACCACGACTAGCCCCCCGCTAGCCCCCCCGCGCTCACCTGGAGTTCCTTGACGCCGTTGACCCAGGCCGAGCGCAGTCGGCGCGGGTCGCCCACCAGGGTGAGGTTCGGCATGGCGTCGGCGAGGGCGTTGAAGATCAGGTTGATCTCCATGACGGCCAGGGACTTGCCGAGGCAGAAGTGCGGGCCGCCGCCGCCGAAGCCGAGGTGCGGATTGGGGTCGCGGGTGATGTCGAAGACGTCCGGGGAGTCGAAGACCTCGGGGTCGCGGTTGGCGGAGGAGTAGAACAGGCCGACGCGGTCGCCCTGTTCGATCTTCTGGCCGCCCAGCTCCGTGTCCTGGGTGGCCGTTCGCTGGAAGGAGACGATGGGGGTGGCCCAGCGCACGATCTCCTCGGCGGTGGTTTCCGGACGTTCCCGCTTGTACAGCTCCCACTGGTCGGGGTGGGTGAGGAAGGCGTGCATGCCGTGGGTGATGGCGTTGCGGGTCGTCTCGTTGCCCGCTACGGCCAGCATCAGCACGAAGAAGCCGAACTCGTCAGAGGCGAGGTTGCCCTCGTCCTCCGCCGCCACCAGCATGGTGACGATGTCCTTCGCCGGGCACTGCTTGCGGTCGGCGGACATGTTCATGGCGTACGCGATGAGTTCCATCGCCGACTGCTGGCCGACCTCCTCGGTGATCGCGAACTCCGGATCGTCGTACGCGATCATCCTGTTGGACCACTCGAAGATCCGGAGGCGGTCCTCCTGCGGGATGCCGATCAGCTCGGCGATGGCCTGGAGGGGGAGTTCGCAGGCGACCTCGGTGACGAAGTCGAAGGCGCCGCTGCGGGCGGCGGCGTTCGCGGCGATGGCGAGCGCGCGGCCGCGCAGGTTGTCCTCCAGGGCGCGGATCGCGCGCGGGGTGAAGCCGCGCTGCACGATCTGGCGGACCCGGGTGTGCTCGGGCGGGTCCATGTTGAGCAGGATCAGCCGCTGGGCGTCGATCGCGTCGCGCTCGATGCGTTCGTTGAAGCGGATGATCGCCGTGTTGGTGGTGGACGAGAACAACTCAGGGTGCGTGGACACGTATCGGACGTCCGCGTGCCGGGTGACGGCCCAGTAGCCCTCGTCGGCGAAGCCCGCGATGCCGGGGTGCTGGGACACCCAGTGGACCGGCTCGGTGGCGCGCAGCTCGGCGAACTCCGGAAGAGGTACGCGGTGTTGGAGCAGGTCGGGGTCGGTGAAGTCGAACCCTTCGGGCATCGCGGGACAGGACGCCATCGGAAACTCCCGTCATCTGACCAGTATCTGACGGTCCATCAGGAATGAGTGGGTGTCGCGAAGGTAGTAACGGGTTCCAGAAGTGGCAAGAGGCACGGCACCGTCATTTCCGGACACGGCTTGTGCTGCCGGGCGCTGCAAGGGGGTTGCGGTGTCGGACGGGCCGTCAGCAGACTGCTGGCAGAACTAGAACGCGTACTAGTTCTGCGTGGCGGGTGGCCGGGACGCCCGCGCTGCGCGGTTGATCTGAGGAGAGGAACTCCCCATCATGGCCGCGGAACCCGTGATCGTCGAAGCCGTACGCACCCCCATCGGCAGGCGCGGTGGCGCGCTCGCCAACCTGCACCCCGCCTACCTGCTGGGCGAGACCTACCGCGAACTCCTGGAACGCACCGGCATCCCCGCCGACTGCGTCGAACAGATCGTCGGCGGCACGGTCACCCAGGCCGGCGAACAGTCCGCCAACCCCGCCCGTACCGCCTGGCTGGCCATGGGCCTGCCGTACGAGACGGCGGCGACCACCGTCAACGCCCAGTGCGGCTCCTCCCAGCAGGCCTCGCACATGGTCGCCAACATGATCTCGGCGGGTGTCATCGACGTCGGCATCAGCTGCGGGGTCGAGGCGATGTCGCGGGTGTCGCTGGGAGCGGCGTCCAAGCACGGCCCCGGTAAACCGTTCCCGGACGAGTGGAACGTGGATCTGCCCAACCAGTTCGAGGCGGCGGAGCGGATCGCCCGGCGGCGCGGACTGACCCGGGAGAACGTGGACGCGCTGGGGCTCGCCTCGCAGGAACGGGCGGCGGTCGCCTGGGCGGAGGAGCGGTTCAAGCGGGAGACGTTCGCCGTCCAGGTGCCCACCACGGAGGAGGAGCAGGCCGCAGGGCAGGGCATGTGGCGGCTCGTCGACCGCGACGAGGGCCTGCGGGACACCTCGGCCGACGCGCTGGCCGCCCTGAAGCCGATCATGCCCACCGCTGTCCATACGGCGGGCAACTCCTCCCAGATCAGCGACGGTTCGGCGGCGCTGCTGTGGGCGTCGAAGCGGATGGCGCGGGCGCTGAAGCTGCGCCCGAGGGCGCGGATCGTGGCCCAGGCGCTGGTGGGCTCCGACCCGCACTTCCATCTGGACGGCCCCGTGGACGCGACCCGAGCGGTGCTCGGCAAGGCGGGCATGACGCTGAAGGACATCGACCTGGTCGAGATCAACGAGGCGTTCGCCTCCGTGGTGCTGAGCTGGGCGCAGGTCTTCGAGCAGGACCTGGACAAGGTGAACGTGAACGGCGGTGCGATCGCCCTCGGCCACCCGGTGGGGGCGACCGGGGCCCGGCTGATCGCCACGGCACTGCACGAACTGGAGCGCGCGGACAAGGAGTTCGCACTGATCACGATGTGCGCGGGCGGGGCGCTGGCGACGGGGACGATCATCCAGCGGCTCTGACCGTCGGCGACTGTCGCCGAGCGCCGAGGCGCGGTGACGTGCCCGTCCAGGCTTTCCGGACGGGCACATCACTCGTCCGGGTGCGTCACGCGCGTCTCGTGCGTCTCGCGATCCTCACGGCATCGGCATCGGCATCGGCACCGGGACGCCGCGAGAGTGCCGAGCGCGGCCAGGGCCGGGATCACATACGGGGAGGTGGCCGACTTCCTCCGCCTCCGCTGGGCTCGCCGCCCGGCGCGTCGTGATCCCGGGCGGCGGACACTCGCCCAGTGTCGAGGCTCCGGCCGCGACGGCACAGGCCCTGGTCTCTTTCTGGCGGTCTGTCCGGCACTGCCCGCCCGCCGCCGCCCGCGGGCCCCTCGGTGGTCACCGTGCGAATTGATCGAAACCCTGTGCGTACGCGCGGGCTGGGTTAGCCTCGTTCTGCCAGTGAGGCGAACTGGCGTACGCAGAACACGACTTCGGGGGATTTGTGACGGACGAAGCTGCCGCGCTGCGGCAAGCCGGCGCTGCCCCCCTGCGTCCCGCCGACCCTGAACGCATCGGCCCCTATGTGCCGTTGGCGTTGCTCGGCAGCGGTGGCATGGGGCGGGTCTATCTGGCGCGTCCCTCGGACGACAGTCCCGGCCTGTTCGCGGTCAAGGTGATCCGCCCGGAGTACGCCGAGGACCCGACGTTCCGGCGCCGGTTCGAGCAGGAGGCGTTGGTGCACGGCCGGGTCCGTACACCCCGGGCGCCGAGGCTGTGCGGTACGGGGTTCCAGGACGAGCTGCTGTGGATGGCCACCGAGTACCTCGCGGCGGTCGACCTCGCGGACGCCGTACGGGAGGGCGGTGCCCTGGAACCGGGCGCCGTCTGGCGGCTGGTGGGGGAGCTGGGGCAGGCGCTCGCCGACCTCGCCGCCACGGACATCGTGCACCGGGACCTGAAGCCGTCCAACGTGCTGCTGTCGCTCAAGGGCGCCCACGTCATCGACTTCGGCATCGCCAAGGCCGCCGACGCGAGCGCCATCACCGGCACCGGCAACCGGGTCGGCACGCCCGCCTACATGTCCCCGGAGTACCTGAGGACCGGCAAGAGCGACGCGGCGTCCGACGTGTTCTCGCTGGCCGGGACGCTGATCTACGCGGCGGCCGGCCGGGCCCCCTTCGGTGACGGCACCGGCGTCGACGTGATGCACCGGGTCGCCTTCGAGGAGCCGGACGCCGAGGTGATCGGCGAGATCACGGCGACCGACCCCGCGCTGGGCGCACTCCTGACCGCCTGCCTCGCCAAGGAACCCGGTCGGCGGCCGACGCCTGCGGCGCTGATCGAGGCGGCGCGTGAGCACGGCGGCGAGTCGGAGGCGGCGTCCGAATGGCCGCAGCCGCTGCTCGGCAGGCTGCTGGAGCGGCAGCGCGCGTACGACGTCCTGTACGGCGTCCCGGTCGCCCGGGCGGCGGAGCTGCGCTTCCCGGGGCGACGTCCTAACCCGGCGTCAGTGCCACCTGTTGCTGTTCCCGTGAAGGACGCGGCGGCGGACCCGGCGGCCCCGGCCGTGGCGTCCGCCGGGTCCTCCCCGGAGCGGCGTCGCTCCTGGGTCCGCAGAAGACCCGTACCGGCGGTGGCGGTGGTCCTCGCCCTCTGTGCCACGGCCGCACTGGTCTTCGTACTCGTCAGCCCGGACGGCCGGACGGTCGCCTCGCCGCCCGGGTCCGGCCCGACGGCCTCCACCGGCACCGCCGCCGAGGCGGGGCACAACCTGCCGAAGGCGGGCACCCCGGACGGGAAGTCGCGCCCGAGCACGTCCGGCGACGGCGCCGAGGCCGCCGATGACCCCGCCAACCCCGACGGCCCCAGCCAGGTCTCCCACGACTCCGGCGGCACCGGCAACGGCAAGGGGGACGCCGGGAACGGCCCCAAGGGCCCTGGCGCCCCCGCGGACACGAGTAACCAGCACGCGACCGCGGGTACGGGCGGCGACCCCGATCCCGACCCTGACCCCGGCGCAGGGCCCGGAGCGGGCGGCACCGGCGGCAC
>NZ_LIQQ01000547.1 GCF_001418565.1 Streptomyces graminilatus
CCACCACCCGCACCCCGTCGGACCCGAACTCGGCGAGCCCGGCGACAAGATGAGCGCGGTCGGCGGTCATCCGCAGGGCCCCCGCCTCCGCCTCCGCCACCCCCCGCGCGGACACGCACACCTCCGCCGCGGCCAGCGCGGGCGTGGACACCGGCCACAACGGCTGCGCCCGCTCCAGCTCCACGATCGTCTCCGGCGCCGCCAGCACGTACCCGATCCGCAGCCCCGCGAGCCCCCACGTCTTCGTCAGGCTCCGCAGCACCACAAGCCCGGGCACGTCCGTACGCCCGGCCAGCGCCTCCCGCTCACCGGGCACCGCGTCCATGAAGGCCTCGTCGACCACCAACGTCCGCCAGGGACGGGCAAGCCGGGCGATGGTGCCCGCCGGATGCAGCACCGACGTAGGGTTCGTCGGATTGCCGATCACCACCAGATCGGCGTCCTCGGGCACGAGCCCCGCGTCCAGCCGGAACCCGTCCTCCGCCCGCAGCAGCACCCGGTCCACACTGTGCCCGGCATCCCGCAGAGCCGCCTCAGGCTCGGTGAACTGCGGGTGCACGACGACCGGTCGCCGTACCTTCAGGGCGCGCGCCAGCAGCACGAACGCCTCCGCGGCCCCGGCGGTGAGCAGCACCCGCTCCACCGGCAGCCCGTGCCGTGCCGCGACCGCCGCCCGCGCGGCCCGCCCGTCGGGGTAGGCCGCGAGTCCGCCGAGCGACCCGGCGATGTGCTCGCGCAGCCAGGCCGGCGGAGCGTCGGCCCGGACGTTCACGGCGAGGTCGACCAACTTCGCGCCGTCGTCGCGCACTTCGGCGTCCCCGTGGTGCCGAAGATCGTGCCCGTCGATGTGCCCGTCGATGTGCTCATCAACGTGCCCGTCCATGTGCCCGCCGGTGTCCCCACCCGTCTCCCCGCCGGTCTCCCCGTCAGTGCGCATGGGAGTGCGAGTGCCCGTGTGTGTGGTGTCCATGGTGGTGACCGTCGTGGTCGCCGTCGTCGTCCGGGTGGAAGTGGGGCTGCTGGGGCGCCCCGACCTTGTCCTCGAAGCCGGGCAGCGCGATCCGGTACACGCACGAGTCGCAGTTCATCCGCAGATCCCCGCCCACGGCCTCCCGGTACCGCTCCATCACCAGATCGAGCAACTCCGGCTCCGGACCGATGACTTCGGCGGACCGTACCTCGACCTCCGGGTGCGCGGCGGCCCAGCCCTCCGTCTGCTGCCGCACCCGGTCCGGGAGGATCCCGGTGAACAGGAAGTAGGGCAGGACGACGATCCGCCGGGCACCCAGTTTCACGCACCGGTCCAGCCCCGACGGGACGTCCGGCACCGCCAGCGAGACGAACGCCGTCTCCACACCGGCGTACCCGCGCCCCTCCCACAGCAGCCGCGCCGCCTTGAGCACCTCGGCGTTGGCGTCCGGGTCGGTGGAACCGCGCCCGACCAGCAGCACGGTCACATCGGCCCGGTCGGCGGGCGTACGCGCCCCGCTGCCGCCCAGGGCCTCGTCCAGCCGTCGCTCCAGCACCGCCAGCAGCGCCGGATGCGGGCCCAGCGGACGCCCGTACGTGTACGAGATCCCCGGGTGCCGTTCCTTCTCACGGGCCAGCGCCGCCGGGATGTCCCCCTTGGCGTGCCCGGCGGACACCAGCATCAGCGGAACGGCGGCGAACCTGCGTACCCCCCGCTCCACCAGCTCGGTCACGGCGTCGCCCAGCGGCGGCGGCGACAGCTCGATGAAGCCGCCCGCGACGGGCAGTTCGGGGTTACGGCGGCCCAACTCCCGTACGAAGTCACGGAACGCCTCGGCCCCGGCCTCGTCCCGGGTGCCGTGGCCGGCGATGAGCAGGGCGGGCGGCGGGGTGGTCACGATGTCTCCTCGGACGATGAAGCGGGATGGAAATGACGGGTGTTGAGGGGAGTGGAGGCGGTCGCGGCAGCGGCAGCGGCAGCGGGCTGAGGGACTGGACGGCGGATGGTGCTCACCGCGCCGTCTCCTGCCAGCGATAGCCGCGAGGCGTGACCATCCGGCCCGCGATGTTCCGGGTCGCGGTGTTGCCGACGGTCACGACCGTCATCATGTCGACGGTCGCCGGGTCGAGCCCGGCCAGCGTCGTGACACGGCTGGACTCGTCGGGCCGCGACGCGTTCCGTACGACACCCACGGGCGTCGTCGGCTCCCGGTGCTCGGCGAGAATGGCGAGCGCCTTGGGCAGTTGCCAGTCACGGCCCCGGCTGCGCGGGTTGTAGAACGTCACGACGATGTCCGCCTCGGCCGCCGCCCGCACCCGCCGCTCGATGATCTCCCAGGGCGTGTGCAGGTCGGAGAGGCTGATGGACACATGGTCGTGGCCGAGCGGGGCGCCGAGAATCGCGCCGGCGGCGAGCGCGGCCGTGACTCCGGGCACTCCGACCACGTCGATGTCGTCGGACGCCTCGGCGAGCGCGGGTGACGCCATCGCGTACACGCCCGCGTCCCCGCTGCCGATCAGCGCGACCGCCTGCCCCTTACGGGCCTCGGCGACCGCTGTCCGCGCCCGTTCCTCCTCGGCCCCGAGCCCCGACTCCAGGATCCGGGTACCGGGCCGCAGCAGATCACGGATCTGGTCCACGTACTGATCGAGCCCGACGAGCACCGACGCCCGCCGCAACTCCGCCTCGGCACGCGGCGTCAGCAGATCCCGCGCCCCCGGCCCGAGCCCCACGACCGCGAGCCGCCCGCGCCCCGGCCGCCGGACGACGGCACAGGTCGCCATGGCCGGCGCCCCGTCCGCACGCACCGACTTCCGCTTGGGTACGAGGAGTTCGCCCCCGCCGACCAGCGCGGCGGCCTCCGCCACGGAGGGCGTACCGACGGCGGCGAGCGGAGCGGCGGAGGGGTTCGGCACCTCGACCCCGGCCAACTCGTCGGCGGAGTACGTCCGTACAGGCACCCCGAGCCGCTCGGCGGCCCCGGTGATCCCGGGCTCGCCCGCCTTCGCGTCCACGGTGGCCAGCGCGGCGACGGAGGCCACGGAGAGCCCCGCGTCCGCCAACGCGCCCTCGATCAGCGCGAGTACCTCGTCGACCGGTGCCCCCTTCGAGGCACCCACACCGACGACGAGCGACGGAGGCCGCAACACGACCTCACCCGCACCGGCGATGTCGATCAGCCGATCGGTGACCCGGATCGTCGGCCCGCCACCCGGCACCGCACTCCCCACGTTGGCGGGCAGCGCCGGCAGCGGCCAGCTCGACTCCAGCTCCAGCGCGACGGGTTCACCGTCGAGGAGCGCACGCGAGACCCCAGCGACATCGCCCTCCACGGGCAGCCCGAGGGTGTCCAGCCCGGGTACGCCCACAGCGTCCGTCGCGGTGGTCACCACCGGCTCCGCACCCAGCAACTTGCCTACCGCACGGGCGAGTTCATTGGCCCCGCCGCCGTGCCCGCCGACCAGCGACACGGCGAACCGCCCGCCCTCGTCGACACACACCACACCGGGATCGGACGCCTTGTCGGACAGCAGCGGCGCCACCAGCCGTACGACCGCCCCTGTGGCCAGGAAGCACACGAGCTGCGAACACTCCCCGAACGCGCGCCGGACGGCGTCGGCGACCGGCCCCTCGTACACACGCGTACGGTCGGGCCAGGCGGCGGCGAGCCGATCACGCGCCGCCGCGCCCGCCGCCGTCGCGGAAATCAGGCCGATCACAGTGCGACTCCTTCTGTTCCTGCTCTACCTGTACTACGTCTGGCTGTGTGAGCCGATATGGCGGTGATCACGTGCTCGCCCCCCGCTCGCGCAGCGCCTTGCGGGCGGCCGGGTCGGCCTTGCGGAAGCCGTGGAAGTGGCCGGGGTGGTAGAGGTGCGAGCGGGTGCCGCTGGCGTCGAGGGCCGGGCCGATCAGGAACAAGGTGTGCTTCCACAGCTTGTGCTCCTTGACCGTCTCCTCCAGCGTCTTGATCGTGCACCGCACGACCAGCTCCTCGGGCCAGGTCGCCTGATAGGCGATCACGACCGCTGTGGACGCCGGATAGCCGCCCTCCAGCAGCTCCCGGACCAGCTGCCCGCTGCGCGCGGCGGACAGGAAGATCGCCATGGTGGTCCCGTGCCGGGCGAACTCGCGCACTTCCTCCCCCGGAGGCATCGGCGTCTTGCCGCCGCCCAGCCGGGTCAGGATCACGGACTGCGCGACCTCGGGAATGGTCAGCTCGCGCTGGGCGAGGGCGGCGACCGCCGAGAAGGACGAGACACCGGGGACGATCTCGGTCTCGATCCCGATCTCGGCACACCGGTCGACCTGCTCCTGGGTGCCGCCCCACAGCGCGGGATCGCCGGAGTGGATCCGGGCCACGCGCAGGCCCTCGCGCACGGCACGCTCGTACACGGCGACGACGTCCTCCAGCGACATCGTCGCCGAGTCGAGGATCTCCGCCCCCTCACGCGCATGTTCGAGAACCGCCTCCTGCACGAGGCTGGCCGCCCAGATCACGACATCGGCGTCGGCGATGGCGCGGGCGGCGCGGAAGGTGAGCAGATCGGCGGCGCCGGGGCCGGCACCGACGAACGTCACCTTGCCGGTGGGAGCGTCAGTGGAAACGTCGGCCGTGGGAGCCATGGGGCGAGATCCTCTCGTACGAATGCGAAAAGCGGAATGCGGAATAGGGAAAGCGGTGAGTGCGGAATACGGAGAATGTCAGCAAGTGTCCGGGTGGGCGTGAAGGCGAAGGTGCGCGAAGGCCGGTTGATCGGATAGCAAGAGCACATGGCGGTCTTCGTCGCGCTCGGCGCGTTCCTCATGACGCTGGCCGGCGGCTGGACGGCACTGCGTGTGACCGACCGCCGCCACCTCGTCCTCGGTCTGGCCGGCGGCCTGATGCTGGGCGTGGTCGGCCTCGACCTGCTGCCGGAGGCACTGCGCGCGGCGGGCGGCGAGGTGTTCGGCGTACCGGCCGCGCTGCTGCTGTTCGTCGCCGGATTTCTGCTGGCCCATCTGGTGGAACGGCTGCTCGCGGTACGGCAGGCCGCGCACGGCGCCGCGACCGGAACCGGCGGGCACGCGGGGCACGACGGCCGGGCGCCCCAGGTGGGCCTGACGGCCGCCGCGGCCATGGTCGGCCACAGCGCGATGGACGGCGTCGCGATCGGCGCCGCCTTCCAGGTCGGCGGCGGCATGGGCCTCGCGGTCGCGCTCGCCGTCATCGCACACGACTTCGCCGACGGCTTCAACACGTACACGATCACAAGCCTGTACGGGAACGCCCGCCGCAAGGCCCTGGCCATGCTGTTCGCCGACGCGGCGGCACCGGTCGTGGGCGCGGCCTCGACCCTGTTCTTCACGATCCCCGAACAGGTGCTCGGCAGCTATCTCGGCCTCTTCGGCGGTGTGCTGCTCTACCTCGCCGCCGCCGAGATCCTCCCCGAGGCCCACCACGAACACCCCGCCCACTCGACGGTGCTGTGCACGATCGCGGGAGTGGCGTTCATCTGGCTGGTGGTGGGCCTGTCGGGCTGAGCCCGGACGGGGACGGCCGAGGCGCCGGCTCACAACTTGCCACCCCGCCCGCCGTCGCGTGGCGCGGGCGCGATGAGGGTGGAGAGGTACGGGAGCGGCGCGCCGTCGAGTTCGCCGGCGGGCCGGATGGACTCCTCCGCCAGCCCCAGCGCCGACCCCCACACCGCGTCGCCGATCCGCCCGCTCTCCCGCAGCGCCTCGGCGACCTCCTGGGCCTGCCGCCCGAACTTGTACGCCACGACAGTGCCCGGCCCCTTGAGAGCCTCCTTGAGCACGGCGGCTCCCGCCGTCACGGGCACGAGCGTCAGCGGCTCGGTGCCCTCCGTGAGTACGGCCCCCGACCGCGCGGCGAGATCCTGCATCGCGGTGATACCGGGCACGGTCTCGACGACGACGGACGGCACCAGCTCCCCGATCGTGTGAGCGAGATAGGTGAACGTCGAGTACACATTCGGATCCCCGATGGTCGCGAAGGCGACGACGGAATGCGCGGCCAGCAACTCGGCGACCCGGGCACCGGCGGCATCCCACGCCTCCTCACGCCGCGCCCGATCGGTCCGCTCGTTGAGCGCGAAAACGACCCGAACGATCTTCTCCGCGCCCACATAGTGCAGCACGGTGGCCTCGGCCCGCCCCCGCTCACCGGTGTCCATCACGGGTACGACGACCACATCGGCGGCACGCAACGCGTTGACGCCCTTGACGGTCACCAGCTCCGGATCACCCGGCCCGACCCCCACACCGACAAGCCTGCTGCTGCTCACCTTGCTCATGACGTACGGCACCTCTCCACGAACCGACGGGCTACACCGGGCGCGGACGCCCAGTGCGTGTGCAGATAACTGGCGTGCACACCACGCTGTACAAACCCCTCGACCCGCCGGACCGGAGTACGCACACCCCAGGCCGGGTCCGCCCCCGCCCCGGGCTCCACGACGGTCCGATGAAACTCGTGCCCGCGCATCCGGGTACCGGCCACCGCGAGCGAACTGTCACTCACGGCCACGGCGTCCCGGTACCCGAGGGTGAGCCGCTCGCTCATCCGGGCATCGGCGTCGAGCACCCCGCACATCGGCAGCCCGTCCAACTCCCGGCACAGGTACAGCAGCCCGGCACACTCGGCGGCAATGGGCGCACCGCTCTCGGCGAGGGCGGCGACGGACTTACGCAGCGGCTCGTTGGCGGACAACTCACCACCGAACACCTCGGGAAACCCGCCCCCGATGACCAGCCCC
>NZ_LIQQ01000548.1 GCF_001418565.1 Streptomyces graminilatus
GCCCCCAGGGACGGGACGGGAAGGGGCGGCGGGGGCGAGAAGAGCTCAGGCCAGCACCCGTGAACCCCCGACCGGCAGGTCCCACAGGTCGTCCCGGGACAGGCCGGCCTTCTCCCACGCGGCGCGGACCCTGGTCAGGGGTTCGAGGACCGGCTCGGCCGACAGGACGAAGGTCGCCCAGTGCATGGGCGCCATCCGCCGCGCGCCGAGATCCAGCGCGGCCTGCACGGCCTCCTCCGGATCGCAGTGGACGTCACTGAGCCACCACCGCGGGTCGTACGCCCCGATCGGCAGCAACGCGAGGTCGATGCCCGGACAGCGCTGCCCGATACGGGCGAACCAGTGCCCGTACCCGGTGTCACCCGCGAAGTAGACGCGCTGCCCGTCCGGATCGGTGAGCACCCACCCGCCCCAAAGGGTACGGCAGGTGTCGGTGAGCCCCCGCTTGGACCAGTGGTGGGCCGGCACGAAGTCGAAGCGGACACCGTCCAGTTCGGCCGCCTCCCACCAGTCCAGCTCTGTGACGTGGGTGAACCGGCGGCGCCTGAACCAGCGGCCCAGCCCGGCCGGTACGAACACCGGGGTGTCGCGCGGGAGTCTGCGCAGGGTCGGGGCGTCCAGGTGGTCGTAGTGGTTGTGGCTGATGACGACGGCGTCGACGCGCGGCAGCGCGCTCCAGGCGACGCCCACAGGGGTGATCCGGGCCGGTGTACCGAGGATGCGGCGGGACCAGACCGGGTCGGTGAGGACGGTGAGCCCGCCGATCCGCACCACCCAACTGGCGTGCCCCGCCCAGGAGACGGCGACCGTGCGCGCGTCCACGCGGGGCAGCGGGCCGGGTTCGAAGGGCAGCCTCGGGATGTCGGCGAGACCTTCCGGGGTCGGCCGTACCGCGCCCTCCCTGGCGAATCTGGCCATGCCCTTGAGGCCGGGCAGCGGGGCGGTCAGCCGGTCGGCGAAGGACCGGGGCCACCTTCGGGTCCCGTGCAACGGCTGGAGCGGCCGCGACGGCTGAAGCGCCTCGGTCGTCGCGGACTTGGCCGTAGCCATGGACACGGACCTGGACGCGGACGTGGACGTGGACATGGCCGTGGTCGGGCTCGGGGTCGAGGTCGCGCTCGTGGTTGTGGTCGACTCTGACTGCTGCGTCATCGAGGAGGCTCCCGTCGCTGAGCGTCGTCACGGAGATCGTCGAAGATCGATCCCACCAGGGTCAACGCGCGCCGCACGTGTGGCAGTTCCAGAGGTTCGGGTGATCTGAGCGAAATTTCCCGTTCCCCGGGCGTGTCACCGAGCAGCGCGCCCGTGTCCAGCCGGACGCGCAGTGCCGCGAGGTCGTCCCCGAACCGGTGACCGCCCGGCGTGGGCATCCCCAGCCGGGCGGTGAGATGGTCCTCCAGCTCCTGGGCGTCGCCGACGCCGTGCGCACCGAGCGCGGTCCGCAGGGGGCCGAGATCGACGTACAGATGGCGGCCGGCCCTCGGTGGCAGGGCCAGACAGCCCGCGGCGACGACCGCGCCGTGCGCGGCGGTGGCCACGCGCGCGTGCAGGCGTACGGCGGCGGTGAGCCGTTCGGTGACGGGCTCGGGCTCGCCGAGCGCGTAGCCGGCCGCGGCGGCGACCGGTTCGGCGATCCGGGCGCCCAGCGCGGTGAGTACGTCGAGCACGCGCGCGCGTAGGGCGGCCCCGGAAGCGTTCGCGGGGAAGCGGGCGAGAGCAGCGGGCCAGCCCGGCGGCAGCAGCGCGCCGCACAGGTCGGTGACGACGGTGACCCTGTCGGGCAGCATCTCGGCCGGGCTGAGCAGCACGGTGTCCTGCGGCCGGTGCAGGGTGTCGCGCCAGGTCTCGTCGCTGATCAGGTGGAGCCCCTCCCCGGCGGCGGCCTCGACGGTCTCGTGCAGGAGTTCGGGCGGCGCCACGGTGGCCGTCGGATCGTCCGCCACGGACAGCACGAGCAGCCGGGGATCACCTCCTTCGGCGCGGACCCTCCTTACGGTCTCCAGCAGGGCGTACGGATCGGGCACTCCCCCGCACTCGGCCGGCGTGGCCACGTGGAACACGGACCTGCCCAGCGTCCGCATCTGAGGCGCCCACCAGGCCGCGCAGGGCCGGGGCACCAGGACGTCACCGCCGATCGCGGCGGTCAGCGCGTGCAGCAGTACCGGAGCACCGGGCGCTGCGGCCACCTGGTCGGGCGCCGCTGGCAGTCCGCGCCGGGCCCAGTAGCCGCAGGCCGCGTCGAGGAGCGCGGGACCGCCGCCGATGAACTGGGCGTCGGGGCGACCGGCCGCGGCGGCGAGCACCGCGGTGAGTTCGGGCAGGACGGGCAGTCCGTCGCCGGGGAAAGGCGGCCCGTAGCGGACGGGGCCGTGCCCCTGGGGATCCGTCCGCCGCATGCGTACCTCCGCGGGATCGCCGGTGCGGTGCCTGTGCATGTGCCTGTGTGCGTGCGTGCCTGTGAGTGTGCCTGCTGTGGCTGCGAGTGCCTACGGTCACTGGGACCCCTGGGAGCCCGCCCGGGTTGCTTCCCGGGTGCCAGGGCGGCATCCCACCCGGGTCAGCGGCGCGTGGCCGTTCCCCTGCGTCGCAGGCGGTGTACGGCGGCTCCGGCCGCGCCCGCGATCAGGACTCCGCCGGCGACCAGGGCCGGTACCGAGTCGGTGAACGCGCCGCCCTGTCCGGCGTGCACCCCGCGCTGCACCGGCGCGGGCGTGGGCTCGGCGGGGTGGGTGGGGCAGGAGGACACGTCCTGGAAGTCGCCGTTCCAGGAGTCGCCGTCGTTCGGGTCGGTGGCGTGCGAGCCGGTGGCGCAGGCGTCAGTGCCCGTGCTGCTCCCGCTCCCGCTCCCGCTCCCGCTCCCTGTACCGGTACCGGTGCCGGTGCCGGTGCCGGTGCCGGTGCTTGTGCCTGTGCCGCTGTCCGTGCCGCTACCGGTGCCGTCGCGCGTCACAGTGAACGTCGCCTTCCACGGCGTGCCCTGGGCCCCGGCCAGTCCGGGACACGTACCGTCGGCGGACCATTCGGCCGCCGGGGCGCTCGCGTTCTGGTCGCCCTCGAAGGTCCACGCGGGCGCGATCTTCGCGGTGCCGCTGTAGGCGGGGCCGGTCACCTGGTCGTCGTTGCCGGGGACCTGCTGGAGCTGGACGGTGCCCTGCTCGAATCCCTGCGAGTGGGCGTCGATGGACGCGGGCGGGGTCCCGCCGGTCGCGTCGCAGGCCACGGAGACGGTGACGGTGCCGCCGGGGCCGACGGTGCCCGGGCTGACCTCTCCGGCGGCGTCCGCGGACACGGCCGTGGCGGCGGCGCCCAGCGCGGCACCGGCCAGGACGGCGGCGGACAGGACACGGGCGGTGCGGCGCATGGCTGGGCTCCTTCGAGCGGCGGCTGCGGGGCGCGTCGGATGACGCCCCGCACCCCATGACAGCCCGCCCGGCGGCGGGGCGCGCGCGGCCGGGCACCATTCGCGGGACGGGCACACCCGAGCGGGTGACGCGGGCCGCACCCCGCGCGTCCCGCCCGCCCTCGTCCGCCCGTGGAGCGGACGTCAGTTCGACGGGGAAACCAGCCGCCGTCGTTGTGGGGGTGGCGCTTCGGACGCGCGCGGATTCCGCACGGCGGCGTCGCGACTCCCCGGGAGTACCGGGGTTGGACGGACCCCGCCGACATGGTGCGCACGTACGCGACACACAACCGGAGCCTCCGGACCCCGGGCAGTGGCACCGTCACTCACTCCCGCGTGCACTCCCGTTCCCGGGCGCCCTCGCGGGTGCGGCCCGTGGCGACCGGGCGGCGCGGATGGCGTCGGAGGTACTCGCCCTCCAATTGCGCCATCCGGACGTTGTGGGCGCGCAACGCGTCGTTCGACGCGTGCAGCAGCGTGTCGTGACGGGTGCGGTGGATCGTCTCCAGCTCCTTCATCAACTGCTGGTCGTCCAGCCGACCCGGGTCGACTCCGTTCATGGTGGCACCCCGATCGTCGAGACTTCGGCGGGTCCCGAGTACCCGGGACCCGCCGAACGAAGCGACGACCCCCGCCGCGCTATCGCGCCCGTTCCACCCGCCGCTCGTCCCACACCGGCTCCGGGGTCTCACGGACCCGCCCGTCACTGCCGAAGACCAGATATCGGTCGAACGAACGAGCGAACCACCGGTCGTGCGTGACGGCGAGGACCGTGCCCTCGAACGCCTCAAGACCCTCCTGGAGCGCCTCGGCGGACTCCAGGTCGAGGTTGTCCGTCGGCTCGTCCAGCAGCAGCGCCGTGACACCCTCCAGCTCCAGGAGCAGGATCTGGAAGCGGGCCTGCTGCCCCCCGGAGAGCCGGTCGAAGCGCTGCTCGGCCTGGGCCGTCAGCTCGTAGCGGCGCAGCCGGGAGCTGGCCGCGCCCCGGTCCTGCGAGTGCTCGGACCACAGGATGTCGAGGAGCGTACGGCCCTCCAGCTCGGGATGGGCGTGCGTCTGGGCGAAGTGCCCGGGCACGACCCGCGCGCCGAGCTTCCACTCGCCGGTGTGGTTCACGGTGTCACCGGCGAGCAGCCGCAGGAAGTGCGACTTGCCGGAGCCGTTGGAGCCGAGCACGGCGACCCGTTCGCCGTAGAAGACCTCCAGGTCGAACGGCTTCATCAGGCCGGTGAGCTCAAGTCCTTTGCAGGTGACGGCCCTTACGCCGGTCCGGCCGCCCTTGAGCCGCATGGTGATGTCCTGTTCGCGCGGCGGCTCCGGCGGCGGCCCGGCCTCCTCGAACTTCCGCAGCCTGGTCTGCGCGGCCTGGTAGCGGGACGACAACTCATGGCTGATGGAGGCCGCCTGACGGAGGTTCAGCACCAGCTTCTTCAACTGGGCGTGCTTCTCGTCCCAGCGCCGTCGCAACTCCTCGAAGCGCGCGAACCGTTCGGCCCGCGCCTCGTGATAGGTCGCGAACCCGGCGCCGTGCACCCACGCGTCGGCGCCGGCCGGCCCGGGTTCGACGGACACGATCTTCTGCGCGGACCGTGAGAGCAACTCCCGGTCGTGGGAGACGAACAGAACCGTCTTGCGGGTCTCCGCGAGCCGCTCCTCCAGCCACCGCTTGCCGGGTACGTCGAGGTAGTTGTCCGGCTCGTCGAGCAGCAGCACCTCGTCCGTGCCGCGCAGCAGCGCCTCCAGCACGAGCCGCTTCTGCTCACCGCCGGACAGCGTGCGCACCAGCCGCCACTGGGCCTTCTCGTACGGCACCCCGAGCGCGGCCGTGGTGCACATGTCCCACAGGGTCTCGGCCTCGTAGCCACGGGCTTCCGCCCAGTCGGAGAGGGCCTGCGCGTACTGGAGCTGGGCCGCCTCGTCGTCGACGGTCAGCATGCCGTGCTCGGCGAGGTCGACCGCCTTGGCGGCCTCCTGGATCCGGGGCGTGGCCACCGACACGAGCAGGTCGCGTACGGTCGTCTCGTCCCGTACGGAGCCCACGAACTGGCGCATCACGCCGAGCCCGCCGGTCACGTTGACGGTCCCGCCGTGCGGTTTCAGCTCACCGGAGATCAGCCGCAGCAGGGTCGTCTTGCCGGCGCCGTTGGGGCCGACGAGGGCCACGACGGCCCCTTCGCCGACCCGGAACGACACATCGCCGAGCAGCGCCCTCCCATCGGGAAGGTAGTACTCAAGATGCGCTGCTTCGAGGTGTCCCATGAGCCGCATTCTGCGGTCCGACCACGACCACGGGCAAACCCATAAAAACACCGGGTGACCGGGCGCCCCAGAGGGGCGCGGAGAACTGCGCGACCAGCCCCCACCGGACCCGCACCCAAAGAACCGCCTACCCGGCAGAGCCGAACCGCTCACCCGCAGGCCCGCTCTCCGCATCCACCCCGCCGGCCGCCGCGACAACCGCTCCCGCCCAGGACACGGCCTTCCACCCGTCCACCGGCGACCCCTCCAGCACAACCACACCGGTGTTGTCGAGCCGATGCTCGGCGGCGAAGGCCACGTCGACATTGTCCGCCCGGGCCGCCGCCCACATCCGGATGGCGGCACCATGACTGATCATGGCGACGACGCCGACCCCACTCCCGGCGGCCTCCGCCACCACCGCGTCGAACCGCCCGAGCGCCTCGACCCCGTTCTCCCCGCCCGGCATCCGCCGCTCCGTGTCACCGGCCGCCCACGCGAACACGGTCGTCATGTACAGGTCCGCGGCCTCGGCGTCGCCCCGCATCTCCAGGTCCCCGGCGGACACCTCCCGGATCCCGTCGCGCACCAGTACCTCCAGGCCGCGGGCCCCGGCCAGCGGGGCGGCGGTCAACTGCGTACGGATCAGGGTGGAGGCGTACAGCGCGCCGATGTCCTCGCCCGCGAGCGCCTCGGGCAGGGCCGCCGCCTGCCGCTCCCCCAGCTCGGTCAGTCCGGCCCCCGGAACCGCCGTGTCCAGCAGGAACTTCAGGTTCGACGGGGTCTGTCCGTGTCGGACGAGCAGCAGACGCATACGGATTCCCTCTCGCCCCACGACTTCGCGACAAGCCCCGTGACCGGCCGCGACAGGCCCGGTGACCGGCCCGACAAGACAAAAAGGCTCTCTTCAGGGTACCCAGGGGGTCATGACCGCAGACATCGACCTCACCGTCCCACTGCCCGGCCGCCACGCCCTGCGCGAGAACCTCCTGAAGCTCGACTTCCGGCTGTTCGAGACCGCCGCCACCCGGCACTGGCCGGGCGCCGAACGTGTCCTGCCGAGGCTGAGCCGCAGCGCGAACCACGGCGTCCTGTGGATGGCGACGGCCGCGGCCCTGGCGGCCACCGGGAGCCCCCGGGCCCGCCGGGCCGCCGTCCAGGGCCTGGCCTCCCTCGCCGTGGCGTCCGCGACGATCAACACGGTCGGCAAGCGCTCGGTACGCCGGCCCCGCCCGGTCCTGGACGCCGTACCGCTGGTCAGGCAACTGAAGCGGCAGCCGATCACCACGTCGTTCCCGTCGGGGCACGCCGCGTCCGCCGCCGCGTTCGCGACCGGTGTGGCCCTGGAGTCCGCGGGGCTGGGCGTTGTGGTGGCACCGATCGCCTTCTCGGTGGCGATGTCCCGTGTCTACACCGGTGTCCACTTCCCGAGTGACGTGCTGGCGGGCGCTGCCATGGGCGCGGGCGCCGCGTTCGCCGTACGGACGCTCGTACGGGCCCGTGAGCGGTCCGCGCAGCGGAACTCGGCGACCGCCCACCGCCATTGACAGGTTGTCCACATCTCTGTTGCCCACATCCCTGTCGTCCACATCTTAAGACGCGGGTCTCATTATTCGGCGAGGCTGCGTACGGTGACGAGTAAGCCGTTCGCAGCGGGTCGTTCGAGAAGACGGTCCGAGAAGACGAGAGGGGCACGGCCATGTCCAAGCCGAAGTCACAGCCGTCACAGTCACAGCGGCGGGAGACCGCCGTCTACACGCACGGGCACCACGAGTCCGTGCTCCGCTCGCACACCTGGCGCACCGCCGCCAACTCGGCGGCCTATCTGCTCGGTTCGCTGAAGCCGCACATGAAGGTCCTGGACATCGGGTGCGGCCCGGGCACGATCACCGCGGACCTGGCCGCGCTGGTCCCCGACGGGCATGTCACCGGCGTGGACCGGGCGCCGGGCATCCTGGACCAGGCCAGGGCCACGGCCGCCGAACGGGGCCTGGACAACGTCGAGTTCGCTGTCGCGGACATCCACGCGCTGGACTTCCCGGACGACACGTTCTGCGTGGTCCACGCCCATCAGGTGCTCCAGCACGTGGGTGACCCGGTGCGGGCGCTGAGCGAGATGCACCGGGTCACCAAGCCGGGCGGCTACATCGCCGTCCGCGATTCGGACTACCTGGCCATGGCCTGGTATCCGGCGTCGGCGGGCATGGACGACTGGCTGGACCTGTACCGGCGGGTGGCCCGGGCCAACGGGGGCGAGCCGGACGCGGGGCGGCGGCTGAAGTCCTGGGCGCTGCGGGCCGGTCTCACGGACATCACCGCCACGTCCAGTACGTGGACGTTCGCGGACGCGGGTGAGATCGCCTGGTGGAGCGGGCTGTGGGCGGACCGTACGCTCGCGTCTGCGTACGCGGACCGGGCGACCGAAGGCGGACTGGCGACCGTGGAACAACTGCGGGCGGTCTCGGAGGCCTGGCGGGAGTGGGGACGGCAGGAGGACGCCTGGTTCACCGTCCCGCACGGTGAGATCCTCTGCCGAAAGGCCGCCGCCTGACTCTCGCCGGCGTCAGCGCCTGCGCATGTCCGAGGTGATCGCCCACCGTTCGTGGTCGCGCCAGGCGCCGTCGATGTAGAGGAAGTCCGGCGAGAAGCCCTCGAGCCGGAAGCCGCAGCGCCGGGCGAGGGCGATGGAGGCGGCGTTGCCGGGCTGCACGTTGATCTCCAGCCGGTGCAGCCGCAGCGGCGGCCCGAACGCGTACCCGACGACGAGATCGAGCCCCTCGCCCATCAGCCCCCGCCCGGCCGCGTGCGCGAACGCCCCGTACCCGAGGGCGCCGCACAGAAAGGCGCCCTGGACGATGTTGTTGATGTTGATGAACCCGGCGACGGCGCCACCGCCGCCCTTGCTGCCCTTGTCGTCCTTGCCGCCCTTCTCGCACACGAGGAAACCGGCCTTGGTCGGATCCTCGATCAGCCGCCCGGCGTACGAGGCGTAGGCGTCCGGGCTGGCCGGCGGGGCCAGCCAGGGGTGGTGCAGGGACCTGCTCTCCCGCACCCGCTCGATGAACTCGGCGCCGTCCTCGTAGGTGAAGGGACGTATGCCCACGCGGGGCCCTTCGGCAAGATATCCATGGTGCTCAGACACTCGGTCACCTTACGCGCGGCCCCCGTTCACCTCCGGCGGCGCATGAAATAGGCCCCGCAGAGCGCGCCGATGACCGCCGTGCCGAGCAGCGCCATCCACAGCGGCATGGTCACTTCGGGGATCAGCAGCCGGATCATGGTGGCACGGGTGTTCTCGAAGATGAAGATCAGGGCGAGCACGGCGAGCGCCCCGACGGTGGCCCGGCCGGGCGTCAGCAGGCCCCGCGCACCACCGGTCCCGCCGCCGGTACCGCCACCGGCCTTGCCGCCGCTCTCGGAGGTCTTCGGGCTCATGAGGCCAGCATGTGCCGGGCCGGGCCCGCCCGCGCGCCCGGAGGTACGCCGGACGGGTGACAGCAGCAAGGGGTCATGCCCGTGCCGCTCAGCGCAGGGCCGGTTCCGCCGCCGTCAGCGTCCCCGTGTCGGCGTCCAGTTCGGCGGCCACCCCGAACGGGATCGTCAGCGCGCCGTCGCAGTGCCCGAACCCGAACGCCTCCAGCACCGGCACCCCGAGCCCGCCGAGCCGGTCGGCGAACACGGCGCGCAGCGCCTCGTACGGACCGCACCGCTCCCACGAGCCGAGCGCGATCCCCGCGACACCGTCGAGCCACCCGGCGCGCAGCAGTTGGGTGAGGGCCCGGTCGATCCGGTAGGCGCTCTCCCCCACGTCCTCGATCATGAGCAGCCCGCCGCGCGCACCGGGCCGGGCGTGCGGGGTGCCCAGTTCGGCGGCGAGAATGGTCAGACAGCCGCCGAGGGTGACGCCCCGGGCCCGGCCGGGGACCAGCGCCGAACCGGCCGCCGCGCCGATGACCCGTACCGACTCCGGATCGAACAGCGTGGCCCGCAGATGTTCCTGCCCCCGCGTGTTCTTGAGGAAGTCGACGGCGGACACCATCGGGCCGTGGAGTGTGGCGAGGCCCAGCCGGGCCGCGAACGCCTCGTGCAGCGCGGTGGCGTCGCTGTAGCCGACGAGCACCTTGGGACCGGCCGCGCGCAGCGCGTCCCAGTCGAGCAGGTCGACGATCCGCTGGGCGCCGTAGCCGCCTCGGGCGCACAGCACCGCGTCGACCGCGGGATCGCACCAGGCGGCCTGGAAGTCGGCGGCCCGGTCGGCGTCCGTACCCGCGAGGTAGTCGAACTCCCCGTGCCGGTCCAGGACATGGGGTGCGACGACGGGGTCGAGGTCCCAGCCGCGCAGGACGTCGAGCCCGGCCTGGAGCCGCTCCTCGCGGATGGGTCCGCTGGGCGCGACGACGGCCACGCGGGCGCCCGCCGCGAGCCTCGACGGCCTCACCAAGGGCTTCAGGGGCTTCACTTGACGAGCTCCAGGGTCGGGATGCCGGGCGGGGTGAGCCCGAAGACCTGTGCGTACAGGGAGAGTTCGGACTCCAGGACGCGTACGGTCGTGTCCGCCCGCCGGAAACCGTGCCCCTCCCCCTCGAACGCGATGTACCGGTGCGGCACTCGCCGTCCCTCCGCCGCGAGCCGGGCGAGGAACCGCTCGCACTGCACGGGCGGGCAGATGACGTCGTCCAGCCCCTGGAGCAGCAGGAAGGGCGCGGTGATGTCGGCGGCGTGCTCGGCGGGCGAGCGTTCCAGGTAGCGGCCCGGGACCTCGGCCAGCGGGCCGACCAGGGATTCCAGGTACTGCGACTCGAAGTCGTGGGTCTCGCCCGAGCCCCAGCCCGCCAGGTCCAGGACCGGGTAGAGGATCGTGCCGCAGGCGTAGACGTCGGTGCCGGTCAGTGAGGCCGCCGCGGTCCAGCCGCCCGCGCTGCCGCCGCGGACGGCGAGCCGGGCGCGGTCGGCGGTGCCCTCGTCGGCGAGGGCGAGCGCGACGGCCGCGCAGTCCTCGACGTCGACGACGCCCCACTGTTCGCGCAGCCGGTTGCGGTACTCGCGGCCGTACCCGGTCGAGCCGCCGTAGTTGACCTCGGCGACGCCGATGCCCCGCGAGGTGAAGTAGGCGATCTCCAGGTCGAGCACGAGCGGCGCCCGCCCGGTCGGCCCGCCGTGCGCCCACACGACGTACGGGGGCAGCTCGTCGGCGGGCGCGGTGTACCCGGGGTGGTGCGGCGGATAGATGTGCGCGTGGATGTCCCGGCCCTCCGGGCCGGTGAAGGTGCGGATCTGTGGCTCGGGATAGTGCACGGGGTCGACCGGGTCGCGGTGCTCGGCGCCGATCACCCGGGCCTGTCCGGTACGGGTGTCCAGCTCGACGACCTCGGCCGCGCTGCGCGGGCTGGCCCCGACGGCGACGACCCGCTCCCCGTGCACGGCGAGGGTGGGCGCGAACTCGGTCCAGGGTCCGGCCGTGTCGACGACGTCGCCGGTGTCGGGGTCCAGGATCCCGAGCGAGGTCGCCCCGCGTCCGTGCACGACCGCGACGAGACCGCTCTCCAGCGGGGCGAACCAGCGCTGCCCGACCTTCCACAGCGCTCCGCCGAACTCCTCCTCGCGACGGCACACCGGCAGGCCGTCACGGTGCAGGTTCCACCAGCCCGAGCGGTCGCTGACGTACAGCAGTGCTCCGTCGGCCGCCCAGTCCACCTGCGGGATCGACTCGTCGGTGCCTCCGGCGAAGGTCCGGGCGCCGCTCAGCGTGCCGTCGGCGCCCACCTCGGCGAGGACCAGCTCGGTGCCGTCCCAGGGCATCCGAGGATGGTCCCAGGCGAGCCAGGCCGCGCGCCGTCCGTCGGGCGAGATCCGGGGGCCGGTGACGAACCGGTGCCGGCCGTCGGTGAGTTCGCGTACGGCGCCGCGATCCTGGGCGGCCGATCCGTCCAGCGGGACGGCGGCGATCACGCGCCGCACATCGGTGGGCCCCTCGCCCGTGAACTCCTCCAGCACGCACCACACTTCACCGAGTTCAAGCCGCAACTGCGGCTCCACCCACCGCAGTCCACCTCCGACCGGCGACAACGGTGTGAGCGGGCGCGGTTCCTGGCCCTCCTGAAGGCAGTACAGCCGCTGGTCGGCGAAGTTGACGAACACGACCAGCGGACCGCCGTCGCGCACGACGCCCGCCCAGGGCAGACCGCCGTACTCCATGACCCGGCTGCGCACGTTCCACGGCGCGCCCAGGACCGACTCCTGGGTGCCGTTGGCGCGCCGCCGCACGAGAGTGCGCCGGCCGCCCTCGGTGGGCCGGGGCTCGGTCCACCATGCCTCGTCGCCGACGAACCCCACGTATTCGGGGGACCCGTCGTGCTCGGCGGCGAGTTCCGCGCCGATGGGCGAGAGCCAGGATCCGTACGGCTGTGTCCGCAATGTCTTCCCCACTCCTAGGCCGTGCGCAGGAACCGGTCGAGCACCCGGACGCCGAAGTGCAGCGCCTCGACCGGGACTCGTTCGTCGACACCGTGGAACAGTGCCTGGTAGTCGAGGTCCTCGGGCAGCTTCAGCGGCGAGAATCCGTATCCGGTGATGCCGAGCCGCGAGAACTGCTTGGCGTCGGTCCCGCCGGACATGCAGTACGGCACGACGTGCCCCTCGGGCGCGAACTCCTCCACGGCGGCGCGCATCCGGGCGTACGTGGGCGAGTCCACCGGTGCCTGAAGGGCCACCGAGCGATGGTGGAACTCCCAGGCCACGTCGGGGCCGGTGAGTTCGTCGAGGGTCGTACGGAACTCGTCCTCGCAGCCGGGCAGGAACCGCCCGTCGACGTAGGCGACGGCCTCGCCGGGGATCACGTTCACCTTGTAACCGGCGTCGAGCATGGTCGGGTTGGCGCTGTTGCGGATGGTCGCCTCGACGAGCCGGGCTGCGGGTCCGAGCTTGGTGAGGAGACCGTCGACGTCGTCCAGGTCGGCCACGAGGCCATGGAGGGCGGCGATTTGGGTCAGCGCCGCCCGGACGGTCGGGGTGAGGCGGAGCGGCCACTCATGGGCGCCGATACGCGCGACGGCTGCGGCGAGACGGGTGACGGCGTTGCTGTCATTGACCTTCGAGCCGTGCCCGGCACGCCCTTGGGCGGTCAACTTCAGCCAGGCGGTGCCGCGTTCACCGGCGGCGATGGGATACAGGTGGCGTCCGGCGCCGTCATGGAAGGTGAACGCCCCTGATTCGCCGACCCCTTCGGTGCAACCCTCGAACAACTCCGGGTGCTCGGCGGCCAGGAACCCGGCGCCGTCGGCGGCACTGTCCTCCTCGTCGGCGGTGAACGCGACGACGATGTCACGCCGGGGCCGGACGCCCCGGCGGGCCCAGTCGCGGACGACGGCGAGGATCATCGCGTCCATGTTCTTCATGTCGACCGCGCCCCGCCCCCAGACGACGCCGTCGCGGATCTCCCCGGAGAAGGGGTGCACGCTCCAGTCGTCGGCCCGCGCGGGCACGACGTCGAGGTGCCCGTGCAGAAGCAGCGCGTCGGCGGAGGGGTCGGTGCCCTCGATGCGGGCGACGACGTTGGTGCGGCCCTTGGTGCGCTCCAGGAGGGTGGGTTCGAGGCCGGTCTCGGCAAGGAGCGCGGCGGCGTACTCGGCGGCGGGCCGCTCCCGGCAGTCGCCGCCGCCGTGGTTGGCCGTGTCGATCCGGATGAGGTCGGAGGTGAACGACACCACCTCGTCGAGCGCCTGCTGCTCAGCCATACTGCTCCTCCACCGCGGCCGAGACGATCGTCGTGACCGCCTTGAAGGTACGAATGCCCTCGTACATTGTGCCGCTGGTGTAGGCCACCTTCCGCTCCCCGGTCTGTACGACGCCGGGTACGACGGTGGCGGCCATGGCGAGATGCTCGGCGTCGAACTCCAGCGCGACGGTGAACGGCCCGCCGGCGACGGGCTCGTGCCGTACGGCGAGCGCGGCGGCCTCCTTCGCGGCGGCCCTGATGTCGGCGGCGGTCCTGGCGGGCGTCCGGCACACGGCGGCGTACCGCGACACATGGTCCTTGACGGCGACCTTCAGCGCCTCGGGCGCGTATCCGAGGGCGTCCTCGCAGGTGAGGTCGTCGCCGGTGACGAGGACGACGGGGACTCCGTACTCGGCGACCACATGGGAGTTGAGGAGCCCTTCACTGGCCCGTACGTCGTTGACCCACACGCCGGTGATGGAGTTGGCGAGGTAGGTGTGGGCGAGGACGCCCTCCGCGCCGGCGCCCGTGTGATAGCCGACGAAGGCGATGCCGTCGATGTCGCCGTGCTGTACGCCCTCCACCATGGACAGCGACTTGTGGCGACCGGTGAGCATCTCCACCCGCTCGTCGAGCTGTTCGAGGAGCAGGTTGCGCATGGTCGAGTGGGCCTCGTTGACGAGCACGTCGTCGGCTCCGCCGTCGAAGAAGCCGAGCACGGCGGCGTTGACGTCCGAGGTGAACATCGAACGGCAGCGTTCCCATTGGGGGGTGCCCGGCATCACATCGGCCGGCCAGGTGACGCCGGTGGCGCCCTCCATGTCGGCGCTGATGAGGATCTTCATCGAGAACAGTCCCCTCGCAGGTCGGCGGCACGCTGTCCGAACGTTACGCGGCGGGCTCCGCCGCGGCCAGGAAACACCCCAGCGGCCGGAACAACGACGGCAGCCCCGCCTCCTCGCGGAGACGGGGCTGCCGGACACGCTGTCACGCTACGGGACGACGGTCCCCGGGCTCACGGTCAGGAGCGACGCGAGCGACGGGCCACGACGAGCGCCCCGGCACCGAGAGCGACGACCACGGCCGCCGCACCGGCGATCGCGCCGACCGGCGCGCCCGCACCGGTCTCCGCCAGCGGCGGCGGGGTGCTCTCGCTGGGCGAGGGCTCCGGCGTGGTGGGCGGCGTCGACGTCACCGGCGGCACGTCCGGGTTGGTCGGCGGCGTGGTGGCGTCCGTCGGCGTGGTGGGAGTGGCCGGCGGGGTCGACTCCTCGGCGGGCGGCGTGCCCTCGGGCGAGGTGGGGGTCTCGGGCGTGCTCGGGG
>NZ_LIQQ01000549.1 GCF_001418565.1 Streptomyces graminilatus
GCGTGGGGTGGGGGGTGTGGTGTCGGGTGAGGGGGACGACGAGGTCGATCAGGTGGCGTGTGCCGTTCGGGCCGTCGACCACAGCCAGCTCCTCGGGTGTGGCGAAGGGTTCGGCCAGAGTGCGGGTTCCCCGGTGGATGCTGCGGCGCAGCAGCTCACGTTGGTCGGCCTTGCGAAGGTCGAGGGTAAGACGCCGGTCGGCTTCTTCGGCCACGAGCACAGGCGGGGGTGTGGGGCGGGTGTCGGCACGCCAGCCCGCGAGGCTCGCGTCGAACGTGGCGCGGTGATTGGCGGCCGTAGTGAGGGTGTCGGGCAATCGCCAGCGGGCGGGGGTGAGCAGGATGTCGCGGTAGCGCACACGTGGGGTGTAGGGCCAGCAGTCCAAGGGGCCCCAGTTCCACGGGTGCCAGGGCCTCGTTCCGGCATGGCCGAGGAGGTGGAGGGCGTACGCGGCTGGGGGCAACAGTCGGGATGCGAGGCGGTTGTAGAGCACGGGAGTGACCGGCCTGTGGTGGCGGGTGGACCACAGCTGCAGATGACTACCAGTGGTGGTCACGGCGAGTTCGTCAAGGAGTAGGTCGCCGGGGCGAGCGGGGACATCGAGTGGGATGCGCCAGGGTGCGGCGCCGGTTTCGGCGGCCAAGGCGGCGGCAGCAGCGGTGCGGGGGCGGCAGACGATCTCCGCGACCATGGGGCCGATTCCGGTGTCACCCTCCTCTTGCGCGACAAGTTCGGGGAGCCAGCGTGTCCAGCGGCCGGGGGCGGCCCCGGCGTTCTGGGAGCCGGTGGCAGGACAAACCGCAACGCGTAGTTGGCCGCTGTCGCGGAGTAGTTGGATGTGGATCTCGGCGGTGCGCGGGGGCGGCAGTGGCGAGGGGTTGGCGAGTCGGTCGATGTGCTGATCGTGGAGGACAAGTTCGTCCTTGCCAGCGGCCAGGGCGTCTGCGAGCAGGCTGGCGAGGGTGGCGGTGCGGCGTGTGTCGAGACCCTCGTCGGTGCCATTTGCGTCGTTCGGGCCTGGCGCGCCGAGGCCGGTGACAGGGTCGAGAAGTTCCCTCAGGGGAATGAGCCTTTGGCGGCCGTAGGTAGCGCAGAAGCGCCGGTGATAGTCGGCCAGTGGTTCAGCTCGATGGCCGATCCGCCACAGCAGTGAGGCGGCTTCGGCGGCCTGCTCGCCCACAGCGGCAGGCAGAGCAATCTCGGCGTCGGCGAGAGTATCAACGACCAGTGGCCGGCGCGTGTGGTGCAAGGAGTCGGCCAGGTCACGGGCAGCCTCCAGCAGTTCGCGCCGTCGAGATGTCCCGGGCCGTTGGGCGTCGTAGCGGTCCAGGAGGTGCTCGAGGTGAGCCAGGGACGGCCGGGCGGATGCGGTTGCCGGGACCTTTTCAAGCAGGTGATGCAGGGGGACCGCACGCAGGTCGGCCGGAAGCAGATCGGTGAGCAAGAGACCGGTGTCGATCATGTCGATGATGGCACGTGTGGCCTTCTGCTGGTCTGCGCCGGGATACCGCCGGAACAGCCCTTGGAGGAGGTTGGCGGCTGAGATCCCGTTGCGGCTGGCTTCCAGTAGCCAGAGTGAGACGTCGGTGACGCGCACGCTGGCAAACCGTGCCCCTTCGGAGACGGGATGCTCGATCTCCAGTCGAACTCCCCGTCTGGTCGCCGAGGATGCTGCAGTCAGCGTGAGCGCAGGCAGCAGATCCGGTTCCCCATGAAGCAGTTGGTCCGCTACGGCTGTCAGCCAGGAGGGGCTGAGGGTAGTCACGGTTCGGTGGGCGCTCCCCAGCCTCATCGTGGAGGCGGGGCCGGTGAGTGCAGCCGCTGCGACCCCGGCGAACACCCCGTGCGGGGTGGTACGGGTACGCGAGCGAAGATCGTATCCGGACTGTGTGACCTGCCCTCGCTCCGTGCCTTCGGCGACGGCCTGCTCGGCACTCCGGCTCGCCAGAAAGACGCCTTCTTCCAGCAGCCCAGTGCCGCTGCTGCCGTCGGGATCAAGATAGGGCCGCAGCGGGATACGGGCCATCGCCACGGGTTGGGGATCGAAGAGCCTGCGCATCACACCATCCATCGAGAACGCCGGGCCGAGGACGGGCCGGGCGCGCACGAACGGCCCGGCCCCCAAGTGCCTGCCTCAGCAGCCGGTCGTCGGCCCCTGAGGTGGCGACTCTCCGCAACCGTCTCCCGTGGTGTCGCCCTCGTCGTCATCGTCGCTGAGCCAGACTCCCAGCCTCCCGATGTCCTCCTGGATGGGGTCCAGGTCGAAGGCGTCTGCCAGCTGCTCGGGTAGCGCGGTCAGCTCCCCGGTCTGCTGTGCTTGGGTTATCAGTGGTGCCATCTCTACTCCCTCCACTTCAGGTCCCCGGGCGGCGCCAGGAGACGTGGATCCGGACAGCCCCGGCATGGGCATCCGAGTCTTCAGGTGACCACCAGACGCACGCTGGGCTTGTCGACCGTCACCTCGTCGGGGACTTCCTTGTCATCATGGCGGTAGGCGCGCACGACGGGCTGCCCCGTAGTTCTGGCCTCGCGGTCAAAGCGGTCTACTGCGTCGGCCAGGTGAACGGCAAGGTGTTCACGGCTGGGGCCGTGCGCGATGACCCCCAGCTCGTAGCTCTCCTGTGGGATGTCCGGGTCTCGGCGCAGGGTGAGGTAGGCCAGGGAGTCGTGGTTCCACACAGCAGGCATTCCCTTGTCCAGCACCCAGCCGACCAGGCCACGGTCGGCAGCGACTTTGGTGGCGCGTAGCCTGCCGTACGGGGCGATCGCGCCCGCAAGCCACACCTCCAACCGTGGCAGTAGCCCTTCTGAGCCGCTCAGTTCCACCCCGGTCCACTGCTCGTGACGGGGCCCGGTGAATGCCTGGGCCAGCGCCTTGTCGTCGACTGGCTGGTCCTCGTCGACGACAAGCCGAACGTCTGCTCCGGAGAGTCGTACGACATGCGGTGCGTGCGCACTGTCACCTTGCATCGCCACAAAACCCGAGACGATGAGCGTGTCGCTGCGCAGATGTTCCCGCTCACGGGCGAAGGCGATGGTGCGGGAAAGGCCGCGGAACCGCAGTGGCACCACCAGCCGTCCTTCAGGGGCGAGTTGGTCGAGCCACGCGGCGGACAGATCTGCGGCGCCGACGGTGACGATGATGCGATCGAATCCCTGTGCAGGAGCGTCCTTGATCGGTTTGGATCCGTCCGCTTCCTGGACTCGCACTCGCCCGTAGCCGGCCTCTTCGAGCTGCTTGCGGGCCCGTGCGCTGATGTCGGGATCGATGTCGATGGTGGTCACCAGGCTCTGGTCGCCGACCAACTCCGCGAGCAGTGCCGCGTTGCACCCTCCGGATCCGACCTCCAGTACGGTCATGCCGGAAGCTACCTGGGCGGCCTCCAGCATCTCTGCATGCAGCCACGGAGCAGAGACCGAACTGACCGGCTTCCCCTGTGAGTTGTACTTGGTGAAGACGGCTTCCGGGGCCCCGTACACTTCTTCTGCGGTCACCTCCGGAGCGAAGAGGTGGCGAGGCACTCTGAGGAAAGCAGCTTCCACCTCTGCTGAAGTGATCGCGCCACGCGCCCGTAGATCAGCCACCATCCGTGTACGCAGCGCATCAGGGGCCGCCGCGCCCACACCGGTCTCGGTCACGCAGCCGTCCTTTCTGGTGGCCCTGGGGGCCGTTCGTCGCTGGTCCGCCCCTCAGGAGTGGGTTGCTATAGAACCACGCCGGACTGCTACCCAATGGTTCGCTGCAACACTCACCGGCCATATCTCAGCCGATCCTGAGTGAGCAGAAAATCCCCCACAGCAGCGCCCTTGCCTCAATCATGAAGGTGCGATTCGCGACGAACGCACCCCTGGTGGGGACGAGATATCGGCCGATTCATGAGGGGATGAGAGGTGAAGCCACGACCTTCGTGACAGAGTTCGGATCGAAACCCAGCGTGGAACACCTCCCCGCGGCGCCGTGGCGCCGTATCCGTTCTGCCGTCCCGGCACTGCCCAAGTCCATCAGGTGCACTCGTAGGTACTGCCCTGAGTTGCCGAGTTCAGGAAGCCACGGGCTGTCCGGCTCTGCTACGAGTTCAACCACGGGTGTGTCGTCCTCCTGAGAAGTCGAGTCGATAGCAGTTGATCTTGGCAGGGTCTACGCTGGGCAACGCCGTCCCGGCGGTGTTCCCCCGTGCCGCCGGGACGGCATGCGTGCGTCCGGTCTGCCAGCAGGACCAGCTCACCCGCCCGCTGGAGGTGGAAGGGGACCACGACTTGCTCAAGTGCGCCGTCGTGAGGATGAGGACGAAGGGGAAGTCGCCCCACGCGCAACCGACTGCGCCCTTCAGGGAGTGGTGGGACCGTCAGGGAGACTATGGCGTGACGCGGGTATTGCTGCAGTGGGGCTACGGGTGGAGGAGCGCGTGACGGGTGGCGGGGCGGTTCGGCCCACGATGGTGGTCGCGGTCTACGAAGACGACTACGGACTCGTCCCCCGGCAGTCGCCGGGCCGGCCGTCATTCGACGCCTACTGGCGCGAGGTGCACGCACGCGCGAAGGAACTGCTCGACGCCGGCATCACGCCTCTGCTGCGGCCGCTCGTCGACGTTGAGTTCCGCAGGATCTGCCAGGATTCCGGGCTGCGGCCGGGATCGGCCGCGGCGTTCGAGGCGTACGCCCAACGGCCGGTTCCCAGGGATGAACTCGTCGAATTCGACGGGCTGCCCGTGGATGCCTTGAGGCGCATGATGGTGTACGAACGCGACACTGCGGCGATGATGTGGGCCTGCGACCTGTTCCTCTGCGCGGCTGCGGAGCAGTTCGGGGACGAGGCAAAGGCGTGGGCGTTCGACTCGGCACGGCGGGTACTCGACGCGGTTCTGGCAGAGGCCTCGGCCGGCGACACCATCCTCTTCGTGTCGAAACTCGGCGACGGACAGCCGCTCGGGTCCTATGCCCTGGCGGCCGGAGGCGAAGCGAGGGCAGCATCCGACGCTCGACGGGACCGAACCCGTCTGAGCACTCTGCTCGGTGCGTCCCTCCTGGTGCCCGCGAGCGGCGCCCTCGCTCTGCGGTCAGAGCGGGAGAACGGGACGACAGTGCGGGTTTGGGAGTACGCCCGGCAGAGGTTCGCCCCCAGCGAGCACGGGCGCCTGATCCTTGAGGCACATGACGCAGATGAGTCGTCGGTTCAGTACGTCCCGGGCTTCGAACTGCCCCAACCGGCGTAGTCCTCTTCGGCCTCGGCGCCCAACCGGCACCACGGGCAGCGGAGTCGGTGCCCGTTCCGGCAGGTGCGCTACAGCTGACCAGCCACCAGTACAGGCGGCACCCAGGTACACGAGATCACCACGGGTGCCGCCCGGGCGGGCGTCAGGCTGAGAGGAGTTCGCGCAGTCCCTGGGTGTGCGGGTGGTCGTCTCCGAGGACGCGTTCGGCGGTGGACAGGGCTTGTTCGGCCAGGGGCCGGGCCTCCTGGTCGCGTCCGGCGGCTTGCAGGACGCGGGCCAGGTCGAGGCGGGTCACGATGGTGTAGGGGTGGTCGGTCCCGAGTTTCTCGGTGCGCAACTGCAGCACCTGCACGGCGTGATGCTCGGCGCCGACCAGGTCTCCGGTGTGCAGGAGGCACTCAACGAGCAGGTGCCGGGCGGCCAGGGTGAAGCGCGAGTCGCTGTCCCTGACCTGGTGGTGCTGGTCGACGACTTCACGGGCGAGTTCGGTGGCCTGCGTCCAGCGTTCCTGCCGGCGCCAGAGCCAGGCCAGGGTAAGGCGCGCGGCCATGACGCTCTCGTGGAGGGACCACTCCTTGGCCTCGCCCAGGTCAATGTTCTCGCGGGCGAGGACTTCGGCCTCGGTGAAGCGCCCCAGGGCGCCGACGGTGTCGGCGAGGCGGACCCGGGTGTTGAGGGTGTCGCCGTGGTCCGGTCCCAGGGTGCGGATCCGTCCTTCGAGAGCCCGTCGCTGATGGGTCTCCGCCTCGTCGTACTGGCGCAGGTTGTAGCAGGCCAGGCCCCACTCCAGCAGAGCCTGCAAGGTGGCGTCGGCGTCCGGGCCGTGCTGGGCCTGGAGTCCGGTGACGGCGCGCTCGTACAGGCCGGCGGCCTCGGCGAATCGCCCGGCGTCGTACGCCTTCCCGGCCCGGCCGTACAACGCGGAGGCATCGTCGGCCAGATCATGTTCCAGGGGGGAACCCGGGCCTGCGGCCGAGGATGAGCCATCGGCGGCAACCCGGCCTCCGCCGCGTTCGGCCGGGGTCGGTTCGGCGGTGGGCGCGGTCTCTTGATCCAGGACCGGACGGCTGATCCGCTCCAGGTGCGCGCGGTATTCCTGGCGTACGTAGTCGGTGGGGTGGTCTGTCCACTGGGGTGCGTCAGCGTCGATCTGCCCGGTGTGCGTGCCGTGCTCGCGGTCCCAGTCGAGCAGTGCGCGGGCCGCCTCGCGCACCTGGGTGCGGGTGTCGGCGGAGGCGTGCTCACCCAGGCCGAGAACAGTCCGGTCGGTGAGCGCGGCGCGCAGCAGCAGCCTCTCGCGTTCGCGGGTCGGGTTGGAGGTGCCTGCGATCCGGTCGGCGAGGAGCGCGGCCTCGACGTTGTTGAGCGCCATCAGGTGCATCTGGATGTCGGGGGCCCCGGTGTAGAAGTCCGGCCCGTCGTCGGGGTGTGACGGGGTGCTGATGCTGTCGTGAAGGTTGTCGAGGCGTTGCTGGGTCTCCAGTGCGGCGCGCAGCCGGTCGCCGAGGGCGTACCCGTACTCGGCGTTCACCGTGAGGACGTCGCGGGCCTGCTCGATAATGAATTCGCCCTTGCTGCGCGTCGTGCTGTCGCCCGCGTCGATCCATCTGGGGATCGAGTGCAGCAGCGAGGCGAGCACCGGGTCGGGCGGCGCGGCCTGCACCAGGAGGTCGAAGACGACGTCCTCGCCGAGGCGTTGCGCGGCCGGGGCGAGTGGGATGCGCAGCAGATCGGCTCCGTCGGGCGCGTCGAGGTGCTGGTCGACGGCGGTGGCGTGCAGGGCGCAGGCGACCACGGCGTCCACGTGCTGGATGTACGTCTGGGCCAGGTCCTGGAGGTCCTGGAGCGGTGCCCAGGTCGTGAGGCGGTGGGCGAGGTGCCAGGAGATCAGCCCCGAGGCCCATACCCGACAGCCGTCCCAGGCGGACGGGAAACGTGCCGCCTGCATCTGCTGCAACAACTCATCGATGTCGCCGGAGTCCATGGTTCTGGACCGTACGTCCTGGACCCGGGCCGTGCTGATCAAACACGGAAATTTGGCCGTGTCTCAACTCTGCTCGCCTTGCACGTCGGTTGGGCCGAACCGAGCACATCACCCCGGCCCTCACCGCCCGGGGAAGCTAGTGCACTAGTTTCCCGAAGGGCGGCTACGGTGTCTTGTGGACGTACTTGCGCGATGAGGAGCGACGATTCCGTTGAGCGATTCCCCCGAGTCTTATCCCTATCAGCGTGTCGCCGGGGAGTTCCGTGCGCGCATCGCGTCGGGGGACTGGCCGCCCGGGTACCGGCTGCCGGCGCGGAGCAGGCTCGCACGGGAACTGCTCGGCGGCAACGGCGGGGAGAACGTCATCCGTCGCGCCCAGGAACTCCTCATCGAGGAGGGCCTGTTGGAAGCCCGGGCTGGCTCGGGGACGTACGTTCGCCGACTTCGCCCCCGTCACACGCTGCGGGCGCCCTTCGACGGGCTGGTTCCGGACGGATACGACGGCACCTGGGAGGCGAGCAGCCAGCCGCGCACGCCTGCGCCCGTCGAGGTCGCTGCCCGGCTGGGTGTCGAGGCCGACGCACCGTGTGTGCGGACCGCGTACGCCGTACTCACCGCGGGCGGCGAGCCGGTGCTGACGGTGACGAGCTGGGAGCCGATGGAGATCACCGGGGCCACTCCCGTCGTCCTGCCGAGTGGCGGTCTTCTGGCATGCCTCACCGTCCCGGAGCGGATGGCACACCTCGGGATCGCCGTGACACGTGTCGCCGAGACCCTCACCCCGGTCGTTCTGGACCGCGACCAGGCACAACGGGTGTCCGCCCCTTCCGGCAGTCCGGCGCACGTCATCTCCCGCGTCCACTACGACGCCGACGACCGGCCGGTCGAGACCGCCGACCTCCTCATCCCCGCCGCGCACTGGGACCTTCTCTACATCCACCAGGTCACGCCGGCTGAGCACCAGGATGGGGCTGCCGGGCAGACCGGATCCGTGCTCGGCACTGGCCTCTGAGTCGGGCCCCGGCGACCCGGCACCAGAGACGGCTGGAGCCGAGCCGAGGCTAACTTGCCGGTGAGGTCGGGTGTTCAGGCGGGCCAGGCGTCCAGGTAACGCTTGATCCCGGCCCGGATGAACGGCGGAACCCTGAGCGCATCGAGGTCTGCGGGGGCGAAGAACTGGAGCTTGACGCCTTCGGTCAGCGGCAGTGTGGTCTCGTCGCCGTCCCAGAAGGCGGCGAAGAACGTGATCAGTTGGCCGGATCCGTACTCGTCGCGGATCTCGAACAGTTCGGTGAGGTCTGCGGCGGTGAGGCCGGCCTCTTCGTCGAGCTCGCGGACGATCGCGTCGCGCGGGTTTTCACCAGGGTCGCAGCCGCCGCCCGGCACGCTCCAGTGGTCCGGCCAGACGATGTGGGGAAGGTCGTCGCGGAGGTGGAGGAGGATGTCGCCGTGGTGGTTGGTGATGATGGCGACCGCGCCGCGGGCGGTGGTGGACGGCTCCGTTGAACTAGTGGTGTCCGAGTGCATCAGGACACGGTAGTAAGCGAGTTGGGCATCGCGCGGCCAGCCGCGCCATCACGTTCCAGACCCACTCGGCGGGACCAGGTCTGAACTTTTTCCCCGTCGAAGCCGCAGGGTCGGCTTGTCCAGCAGAGACCGACCGCAGGCGGCGGTGCCTGTGTGTAGCCGGTGCGGATCTGAGGGGGGAATGGGAGGGCCGAGTCACTCTTCGGTCTTCGCCAGCCAGGCGATCCATGCGCCGTCGTCGGCTCGACCGATGTGGAGGTCCGGGGTGTGGCCCGCCGTCCAGGCGCAGATGCGGCCGTAGGTGCCGTGGCGGGCGAGACACAGCCGGGCCAGTTCCTCAGGGGTGAGGACCGTCAGGTCGTCGGGAAGGCTTTGGCCTGCTGCGGTGGCCCGTGCCTGCGCGCCGCGCCGTCGCTCCACCGCGTCGACGTGTTCGCCGATCAGGCGGGCCCAGCGCAGTTCCGTGTCCTCGTCTGCGGCTGCCGGGGTGTAGAGGCACTGGGGCTCGCCGTGTTCTTCGAACTCGTCGACGAGTTCCCAGCCGATCGACTCCAGTAGTCGGCGGGAGGCGGCGTTCGCCTGCTGGGTGACGGCGATTACCGGGCCGCCGCCGGGCGCAACGTACGTCCACCAGGTGACCGCCGCGCTGACCGCTTCCTTGCCCAGGCCCTGCCCCCAGGCGTCGGGAAGCAGTTGGTAGGAGACCTCGGCTCGGCCCTCGCATCGGTGATCACGGTTGATCGTCATCAGACCGGCGGGCTCACCGCCGACGGCATGGACGATGGTCCAGGCACCGGGTGTCTCCGGGTAGGCGCGCTGCCGTGCGGTCACCCGCTCCTCCGAAGCCGGGCCTCCGAGGAATGCCCGGACCTGCGTGTTGGTGAGCAACTCGCGTATGAGGGAGGCGTCCTCGGCCGTGACCGGGCGCAACAGAAGCCGGTCGGTTCGCAGCTCGGCGGGCCAGACACGGGCGAGGGCGACGTCGACGGAATCCATGAGGACTACCCTGACAGCCGACCGGACGACTCGCGCCGAGTCGCCGCGAACACCGCACAGTCGGATGACAGCGTCCCCCGGACTGCGGCCTTCGTCGACGTGACCTTAGACCTGCGCCAGCGGACGTGGCTGCCGTGTCACCCGGCGGGGGCACAGGACAGGGTTGGGCAGCCTGTCAGCCAGGGCCGCGCGCTGTGGAGGGGAATCCTCGGAGTGCGGGGCCGTCGGTGGGAAACGGCGTGATCAGCCGGAGAGTGCGTCCAGAGCTCCCCAGCGCTGCCACTTGGCGATCAGGGCTTCGACTGCGGGTCGATGTAGTCGAAGCCGGTCGACGCCCCGATTCTCATGGCCAGCGACCGCTTGGCCGCCAGAGGGTGCTGAGCGACCCACGCACAGACAGAAGGCGGCAATTCCTCGGTATTGTCAGGATTATCGGGCAACGTGGCGTGGCAGACGGTCCACCCCTCGTCGTAAGAGCCGTCCGGGCGGAGCCCCAGAAGCTCGCGCCGACGCTCGTCGCTGAGCTGGGTGCCGCGACGGCCGATACAGGTCGTGCACTTGCTGCTCATCACCCGGACTCTGCCGGTCTCCGGGTCGAAGACGGACGGGGCGCAGGTGTCGTCGCCAGGTGCCAGTACGGCGGCAGGTGCTGGGCGAGGCATGCGGTTGGCTGGGTCCTCGCAGAAGGCCCGGAAGCTGACCGATGGTTCCTCCGGCCGACCGGTGAGCATCGTTCTCTCTCCTACCTCGTGGGTGACGTTGGAGTCTGTCATGTTGCGGGGAGCACCGTCTGGTTCAGGGCCAGGCGTGCGCGCTGTTCTTGCTGGAGGGCTCGGCGGAGGTGAGCACAGGCGACGGCGGGCAGCAGGCTTCCGAGCCGGCCGACCGCCCGGAGGCGTTCGACGGCTTCCCTGAGGTGAGCCGTGGCGGCCTCGTGTCCGTCGAGGTCGTCCGGAAAGCGGCCGGCAACCTCGGCGAGAAGGTCTGCGAGTTCAGTGAGGCCCGGGTCGTCAGGTACGTCGGCGCCCCATGCCGCCACAGCGTCCGTCAGCTCTTCAATGGCGCGGGCGCGGGTGCCTGAGAGCCGTGCGGCCAGTGCGTTCACCAGGCCATGGTCTCGCGAAACCCGGTTGGCTGGTGGGGAGTTCACCGAGGTCGAGGTGGGCCGTGGCGGTAGATGCGGCTGCGCCGTCGTGGGGGGCGCTGCGGGGTCGCATCGTAGTTCTGGCCGTTCGGGCGGCGTTCGAGTTCCTCGGTGGTGTCAGTGGCAGCTGACAGGCTGGCCGGAGGTGCGGCCGAGACGCACCGGATCAAGGAGACACCGCAGTGGATCACCTCAGGGCGTGGAAGATCTACGTCCGTGCCATGGAAGAAGCCCTGAGCCGTGCCGGCTACACGGACGCGGCGGAATTCTCGGTGCACCGCACCGATACGCGTGGGGCGGCCGGGGCACGCTGGTCGTGGACCCGCCAGTGCCCGCACCCGACCAGTGAAGAGTGGCCCGACGGTCTGGACCTGGCGTGGGACTCGGCAGCAGGCTGGGGCTTCCGAGCACGAACTGCCGATCAGCTCGTTCCTCTTCCGGTGCCCGTACTCGCGGCACCGCACGCGATCGTCGCCCTGCTGCCGGCGCTGATGGACGGCCGCCGGGGGCATCTGCCCGCCTCAGAGGACCAGTGGGAGCACGCCACGACGGTGGTGGACCTGGTGAACACTGCGTCGCTCCACGACGACGACAAGTACGGTCCCGACTACCAGCGGTATGAGGAGGAGGCAGCGCTCTTCCTTCGCTGGGAGGACCAGCTCGACGGCACGTTCCCCAACGACCTGGCGGGGGCCACGGACGACGAGGAGCGGACGGCAGGGGTAGGTCACTGCGGCGACGGGGCCTCCGAGCCAGGCACCGGGGAGCTGGCCCGCCGCCGGCACGTCACCACCATCCTCGACGCGGCCCTCAAGGCACGCAGTGGCCCTGCCCGGCATCCGAACCCGGAGTTGTTCGGGATCCTGACCGACTACTTCACCCGAGCCGTGGTCTTCCCCGGCCAACTCGATCCGGACGACGGCCAGTTCCACACCAGTGACCCCGCACGCGCTCTCGCGCATCTGCTTCTTCAGCATCTGGAACGTCATGGCCTTGACTGGGAGAACGTGCCGGAACTGGAAGTTCCGGAGTCGTCTGCTGCCCCGGTCGGCGATGCGATGGCCGAGTGCGTCGCCCAGGCGCTGCGCGCGAGCCGCTGGTTCGCCTCCGCAGCCGCCGGCAGCGGCTCGGAGGAGATCTGTGTCAGGTTCCGCACCGTATTCGGCACGGACGGTGTCCTGCGCCTCGCGGATACACCGGGCCCCGTCAACGATGCGACGGCGTAGGAAGAAGCGGCCCCACTATGCGGGAATGGAAAGACGCATTGTGGACTGAGCGGAGTTCAGGCTCGGATGTCGGCCTGTGGCTCGTGGAGCGCCGGCCGCGCGGCTTCGTCACTGGCCACGGCTTCGCCGGTCTCGAGCAACGCGTTGTCGGTGGACCAGAGCGCATTGCCGAGGAAGTACAGGGCGACCATGCCGGCGCCGATGAACGCCACCCAGCCCAGAGCCAGTACGACGACGCTGGCGTCGCCCCGGTGGGAGCTGTAGGCGACGCCTTGCATGGTCGTGAACAGACAGGGGAACCATGCCGAAGGGCCGAAGCCCGGATCCGCGTGCTGGCCGTTGCCGCGGCGCCATGCCAGCAGCGGGGCTGCTGCCAAGCCCGTGCTGAACAGGCCGTACATCAAGGCGAAGAAGGCGTTGTCAATGAAGCGGTGGCCGTTGGTGAGTCCGAGGTAGGCGACCCCGGGCAGGAAGAGCACGGTCGGCACCGCGAATCCGAGCACGTCTCCACGCCGTCGAACCGGCCCTGCCGTCACGTTTCCACCCCGAATCTGCGGACACTTTGTCCTCCCGCACCGTACCTGGCGCAACCGTGGCTGCCGACAGTTGACAGGAGGGGAAAAGCGGCGCGGGGCGGTTGCTCGCGTCCCGCGAGTTCTCCGGTGCGGGCTGGTCATGAAGCCGAGTTCGGGCGCTCGGTGGGTTTGCGTATCGTGCGTGATCCGTACTGCCGACCACACTGTTCACCGCGATGAGAGGCCTCGATGGGATCTCAGTCCCCCGCTGCTGGAGGGCATCAGCAGATCAGCCGTAACGAGGCGTCGACCTGGACGGTCCAGGCCGGCGCCGACGGGACGTGGATCGACGTCTCCACCCCGACCTCAGACCACGAGAAGGCGAAAGAACACCTCGCCTGGCGGAACTCCGTCGCGCAGCCGTCCGTCACCTTCCGCTTGGTCCGGGACACCACACTGCACACCCGCACTGTCGAGCCCGTGTAAACGGCTCTGCTACTCGTAGCTGTCGGCCCCACCTGTCGCCGAACCCGACCGGAGCCGAGCCGGAGCGGACGTGCACGCGGCGGTCACCGGTGCCGGTGGCCATCGGAGTGCAGACGGGCCGGCAAGTCGGCCATGGCCGGGTGGGGCCGTAGAGTCACGGGGTGGAATCCTGCCCTGCCCACCAGTCCACTGATCTGGCGTGTTCCGCCTGCTGTCGGCAGACGCTCCTCGCCAACCCTGGTGACATCGAAGACCTCACCAGACTGCGTCCGGGAGCCTTCGCCGCGTTCGCGAAGCGCGAGGCTGCATGGCTGGAGAATCTGCTGCTCGACGGCTGCGACCGAGTGCCGCTGATCGGCGGATGGCCAATACCTGGCAGTCCTCCACTTGTGGTGCGCTGGGCCGCGTGGGCGACACCGGAAGTCGCCGACGCGCTGCCGGTGCCCGCTGCGGTCGCCGTCGGCGTCGCCCGGGCCCGCAGTCAGCGCGAGGGCGTGAGCGGCCGCCACGAGCTGTGGACGTCGAGAATCCTGGACCGCCTCGACGCTCACGTGGACCAACGGCTGGCACAGCTGTGGCGCGACCTGGCGCTCCTGGCCGGGGAGCGGGATCCGGTCGCGGCGGCCGGGCTTCGCCGCAGCGTGGAGAAACAGGCGCGGCCGGGAGTGTGGGCGCGTTCACTGGAGTGGCTTCTGATCGTGGGGGGCCAGCTGGAGGGGTGGGACGCGGCGCTCACCCTCGCGCTCGCCGACAAGCACCCTACGGTCCGGCGGGCCGTCAGCCGCTGCTGCCGCAGCCCCGTCCTCACCGTGCAGTTGCGGGCCGACGGGATGCGGGCCGCGGCCGAGACAGCCGGTCCGCTTGAGGAACGGCTGCTGAGCATCGTCTCCGCGTCGGTCGACGCCCGCCGTGCGGGCTTCCCGCGGCCGCTGTCGGCACCCTCGGCGACCTGGCTTGCCGATCACGATCTGGAGGACCTCGTGCAAGGCGCCACCCGCCGCGCGGTCGCCGGCTTCGCGAGCTCCATGGACGACCTCGGGGCCGCGGAGGAGGAGCACCTGACGGCGACCCTGCTGGCCGCGCTCGTCGCTGAGTTCACTGATCTGCCCGTCCACACCCGGCTGGCTGGCGTCGCGGGACCGCATCTGCGAGTCGGCCACCGCACGGTGACAAAGAAGGAAGAGAAGACCATCGGTGCCGACATCGGGGTCGTCGTCGACGTACGCGTTCCAGGCCGACTCCAGCTGCGGACGGGGGACCTCATCCAGGTAAAGAAAGCGCTCAGTCGCGGCCGGGAGGACACCTGGACGGTCAAGCGCCGCCAGCTGCACGATCTGCTGGAGCACAGTGCCAGCGCGGTGTACTGGCTGATCCGCGCCACCGGTGACGTCCTGGTGGTCCCCGCCAAGTTCCTCGCCGCCATCGAGGGAGCGACCGCTGGCCCCTCCTCCAAGCAGTTCACCGTCGGCTACGCGGCCGTCCGCCACGCCGCGATCCGCATGGAGCAGTACCTTCCCGATCTGATCGTGGGCCTGTGGCTCGGTAGCAACAGCGAGCGGACTCTCCAGGCCGCGCAAGGCAAGGGCCGCACCACCAGGCCCCGGTTCGCCCTCACGATCGACGTCGTCCTCGACCATCAGGAGAGGTGAACGCGCGGGCCGGCGAACGGCGGTGGGCGACGCCCCCGGAGGGCCGGGCACTCGGCGGTGTCGGGATCGCACGGCGATCACACCAGGGGCCTGGCTTCCGGATAGCGTTCACCTGTCGAGAGGGGCATCGTGCACCGTATTAAGAGCAAGCAGGTCTACACGACGTGCCGAGGCGGGGCGACGTCCGTCTTCCCGGAAACCGTCGTCGTCGACTACCAGCCAGGAAGCAGGACCGTTCAGGTCTACGACGAGCGTCAGACCACCCGCCAATTCGACATCCCCGTCAGCTACTTCCACGAGACGGCCATGACGGAGCGGGGTACGCGCAGGAAGACCGGCTACTACCTCACCTCTCGCTCAGAGCTCTGACTCACCGCCCGCTGTGCCCGGCCGAGTGAACAAGGTCTTGGCCAGCTATGTGTACGCGGTGCGCGCCGCCGAGTTCGGCAGGAGACGTCGGCGAGGTACGGCATGGCAGGGACAGGCACGTCAGCGGTCACACCGGCGGGGTCCTCCGCTCGGGCGCCCGGTTGTCCAGTCCGCTCGCCGAGCAGGACGATCCCCGAGCCCGGCCGCCCCGTGTCGGGCGCGAACTGCTACTCGAAGTCAGCGCCAGGGGTTATCCGCCAGTCCACGCGTCAGTGGTGCGCGCGCATCACGTCCAGCCGCCGCTCGTGCCAACTGTGCCCAAGCACTTGCCCGTTGGGGTCCTCGGCGAGGAGCTTCACCACGGAACCGCCCTGCCAGGTGAGTCACTGCCACACGCTGGTGACGCCGTTCCAGTAGTCGGCGACCTCGGCAATCCGGTCCTGTCCATGGGGCCGCAGTCGAGCAGGACGATCTCAGCTCCAGCCCAGACGGCGCGCTCCAACCGCTCGGCTACGGGGCCAGACCGCGTAACAGCCCTCAGGAGCGATAGGTTAGGAGCCGGGTCACGGAGCGATGGGATGGCATGGAGCGGTCCACCACGCGGACGCGACCTGAGTCCAGCCGAGAGCGGTACAGGCATCGTTGCGAGCGGAGGCTGCCACGACGAAGCCGAGCCCCGTCAAGATCTTCGCGGCCTCCTCCTGGGGCAGCACGGGCACGGCACCGCTGACGGCGATCATGTAGCGGCCGGGATCGTCCGGACCCGCGATGGTGAAGGTGTCGGCGGAGCCGAGGTCGAGGTTCGGTCCGGCGGCCATCTCCCGGTCCGGGCCGATGACGGACATCGTCCACCGTCCTCGGAACACACCAACCTCAGCGCAGTACAGCGCAGGCAGACCGCTGTGGGCGGGGTGAGCCTCGGGCACCGGAACTCCTCCATGCAGAAAGCGCCGCCGCGCCGGCCCGGCGCGACACGACGACCATAGAGGAACGGTCTGACACAACCGGTGGGCGCCGTCCGCCGTCTCGGCACCCTCCACAGGCGATGTCTCCCTCAGTCATCTGCCCCGTGCATGCGTCGGTCGTACGCCGCGGCCGGTTCCAGTCCCATCGCGGCACGGCGTTCGTCGAGCCGGTCAGGGTCGGCGACGGGTTGCGGGCGCAGGTTCGAGCCGTCCGGGTCGTGGGTGTACTGAGTTCCGTACGTCTGGGGTTCGCCGGCCGCGACCAGAACCCGGTCGGTGAGGTAGGCCAGGTGGCGTGGAGGGGCGTCTCCGGCCGCGACCGCGGTCTTCAGGAGTTCGAGCGCTTGGCGCTGGAAGACGGGGGCAAGATCGGCGTGCTGGGCAAGAAGCCATGCCTCATCGGCTCCCTGTTCGCCGACCAACGCCACGCCTGGCCAGCCGTGTTCTGCGATGACCTGCTGGAGCCAGGCCGTGTTGTCGACGTCGATCCGACACATCTCGCGTCCGTCACGGGTTTCGGCCGCGAGGCTGCGCGCCGCCTGGTCTTCTTCAGCGCGGCGGTGGAGCTCGGCGGCGAGGTCGTGGTTCATCGTGAGGGGGTTCTCCTCGTCGACGCCGGAGTGAAGTCGGTGATGCTGCGCCCAGCCGGGCCGGACTCAGCCGACCGAGGCCCAGCGCTCGTCGCCGTTGGCGGGTGCCTGCCGGTCGTGCTGAGCGCGGGCGGCCTCCAGCAGACGCCGCCAGGAGGTCACGGTGGGCCGCCGCCGCAACAGGGCGCGCCTTTCCCGGTCCGTCATACCGCCCCACACACCGAACTCGATCCGGTGGTCGAGAGCGTGCGCAAGGCATTGGGTACGCACCGGGCAGCCGCCGCACACCGCTTTCGCCCTGTTCTGGGCCGCGCCTTCCACGAACAGTTCATCGGGGTCCGCGGTTCGGCACACCCCTCGCGCTTCCCAGTTCTCCGCACCGTCCGTGTCCACCCCGATGCCGTCCTCTCCCCGATCCGGCCTGCCGCACTCGCTCCGGCACAGGTACTGATCCGCAGACGTTACGGCAATCGCACGGGGCATGGGACATCGTCATCCTGCTGCACCCCTTAGGGTGAAGGCGGCCTTGACGGAATCGGTGTTCTCACTCCACCGGGGTGCTCATCCGGTGCCTGAGCACCCCGGCATCAGGGGGAGTTGGGCTTCGCTCGTCACGGCCACTTTGCTGATGCGCCGCTGGATGGCCGCGCGCATGTCGGCGTGGTCCTTGTCCCAGTTGTCGAAGCGGTCGTAGCGCAGTTGAAGGGTGGCGGTGCGGTCCGGCGACGTCAGCAGGACGAGGCCGAGGTGCTGGCCCGGCGTCAGGTCGCGGTGTCCGCGCAGTTCGAGGGGCAGGCCGTGTTCCGGATCGGTCAGCGCCTGTACCAACTCGGCCCGTCGCATGCTGGTTTGGGCGTCGTGGTCCAACTCCAGGATCCACCATTCGCCCAGCCGGGACTCGTGGCCGGTGACGACCTGGGGCACGGCGACCGTGTGCAGAAGGCCGAGGCGGCGCAGCAGGCCGCTGGGAAGCCACGCGGCATCCCGCCAGACGGACTCGTAGATCAGCGGCTGGCGTTCGGCGTCCCACTGCCGCTCGTAGGCGGTCCAGCCCTCTGTCCGCCAGCAGGCCTCTCCACCATGGTCTTCGACCCGCTGGACGAGGGTGGCCTCGGCGCTCTCGAAGGCCCGGCGTGAGGGGCCGGTCAGTGTGAGGCTGGTCGGCTGTCCGAGACGGCGCAGTTCGATGCCCCGCTCGGTGCGCCGGCAGATGCGGACCCCGTTGAGACCGTAGATCTGGTCCCTTCCGGTCTTCATCGGCATGCGGCAGGGCAGCAGTCCGCTGAGCAGTTTGTCGAGGCTGGTGTTGCTCTCCATGTGAAGTCGCAGGCCAGCCTTAGTGGGCTCCACGTACTGGATGCCGAAGGGGTATTCGAAGAGGAGCCGTTGGCTACCGAGTACCTGGTAAAGGACCTCGGACTCGAGCAGGAGTTGGGCGGGCTCGGAGGGCGCCGGGATCAGCGGCTCGCCCGGGGCCAGGGCGGCCACGACATCACAGGCGACCTGACGGGGAGCACCGGTGTAGAGGGCGTACGTGCGGGCGCGGCGACTGATCTGGTTGGCCGACATCGGCAAAGGCACCTTTCGCTCGGCTCCGTCGGCCCGCGGAGCATGAGGAACAGGTACGTGATGCGGCAGAACGTCCATGCGGTGGAACGGGTCGAAGCCGTGCTTCTTCGCCTCCGCCTGAACCCATCGGGGCCGAGGTTCGCGGTAGGAGCAGCAGACCGGTGCCGCCGGACGGCACTGTAGCCGACAGGCACGAAACCGGCGAAAGGCCACACCGGGCAGCTGGTCTACTGCGTGGTCTTCCGACGAGACCGACCCCCGGCCGGGGGCCGCGGAGGGAACGGACCGGCTCCGAGGCGGCCTTGCTGCGGGCCGACGGGCACATGGGGTAGGTGACCTGGGAGGGTCGACTTCGTTGGTCGTGCGTGAGTGTCCAACAGCTTCTCGACATGGCCTTCGCCCCTCCGCGTCCTCCCGGTCCGCGCCTGCCCCGCCTCGGGATCAGGGACCTGCAGCCCGGCGCCTGGACGGAGTTCCTCCTCGGCCCGGGCGCCGCTGCTGCCGAGGAGGGCTCGTGGGACCGGGAGCTGGCGAGGCTGTGGAAGCGGCTGGTCGCCGAGTGCGGCGCGGCCAACCGCTTCGCGGCCGACCATGACATCAACTGGGAACTCTTGCCGCACGAGAGCAAGCTCGTCCTCGCGATCGCCGGTCCGAACGGCCACGTCATCGACGTCGCCGCTGCGGCCCTGGAGACCCAGCGGGCGGACTGGGAGCGGGAATCACGGTACGCGCGCATCCACCGGCCGCTGCCCGCGGACCTGTGCGGCCTGCTGCCCGCAGACGTCGGCGCACTGCGCTCCGGGCTGCTTGAGACCGGCGACTTCCGCACGAACGACTACCGCGATGAGAAGGGACGATACGCGCGGTGGCTGCGGGCACTGACCGCAACGGCGGCCTACCTCGCCGCCCCCCACACGATCCCCGCCGCCCTCGCCCTGGACGTGGTGACCACCGCAGCCCTGGACCAGCAGACCCGCGCCGCGCTGCACCTGCCGGCTCCCTGGTCCCTTGTGGTGCACGACCCCGTCCCCCTGGCCGCCGCCGAAGCGGACGACAACGACCTCGCCAGACTCATCGACTCCGGCGCATGCGTCGGACGCGAACCGGCCATCCTCGGCGGCCTCCTCGCAGCCCTCCCGGACGGCCAGCTCGACACCACGGCGGGATTCCTCCTCATGACCGTCCTCGACACGGACGAGAAGCGGCACTGGGTACTCCAACCGGCCGCGTACGGCGACCATGCCGGCGGGCGCGTGCTGTACGCGTACGCCGCCCAGCTCGCCTTCGCCGACTGGGCACCCCCGCCCGTACTGCCTGAGCCCGGTACCCGACCGTCGTCGCGCAGCGCCCTGGCCCGGATCGCCACCAGCGAGGCAGGCCGGGCTGGCGGCTTCCACCACGTTCGCGTCCTCAACTACACCCCACCGCCCGACGAGCCACCCACCGGCCGTACGGAGCCGAGCGGGTCGCGGGGCTCGCTCATCTTCGGCACATGGCGGCGGGCCCACTGGAAACCTGGCGTCCGGATCGGGATCCGTGACGGCGCGGGCAGACTCATCGGGCCCGTCTACAAGGACGGCGCCGTCGAGGGCACTACTTTTACCCGCGAACGCCGCTTCTTCCTCCGTGCCCGGATCCGCCCCGACCTCCCTCTGGCCCCCACCACCACCGTCTACACGATTCCGGATCCCCAGTCGCCGGGCGGACGTTGAGGGGGACTCGACGCCGGTCACCGCCCGGCAGAGCTTCCGGGCGGGCGGCACGCGTACCGCCCAGTTGGAACCGACTGCGAGGTCGTCGCTCCGGCTCGGAACTTGGCTCAGCCACGCCACCGGCGTCGGTGATCGCCCTTGGCGAGCGGTCGGCCCCTGGTCGGGTAGACGGGGGAGGCGATGCCGGTGCCCATGACGGCGAAGGTCTCGCGGTCGGCGGTGAGGGTGGCCTGGTGGGCTGCGGCGTCGATGCTGTTGGGTCGCTCGTAGGCTTCGAGCCGATTTTCGAGGCTGGCTGCCTGTGGGCATGAACGGGTGTGTTCTCAGCGCATGTTCGCGGCTTCGTCGATGCGCCAGACCGCTTCTCGAACCTTTCCCTCGAGTTCTTCGAATGCGTCCTCAAGAGCCGCGAACTCGGTGAAGAGCACGTGCTTGTCGTCCATCTCTTCCATCGCCGTGGCCCGCTCGATCCAGGACTTCACATCCTTCATCGTGAGGGGATACGTCCGGCTCCGCAGCACCTCCCTTTCGAAGATCGCTTCGATATCTCCGTCTTCGATTTGCATGCTCCGAATGGCGTCGCCCGGGATCGCACCATGGGCGCTGTTCTCCTCGACGTATGCGAGTCCGGACTCGAGATCGTCAAGGCGCCCGAGAAGGTGGTCGACCAGCGCGGTCCTCACCGCTTTCAGGTCAAGGCCGACTTCCTCCCTCAGTCGCCTCGCAGCCCTATGGGATACCTCGAAGGGGTTCTCATGGGCGGGTCCGCCCTCCTGGAACCGTGCCAGCTCAGGCCCCAGCGAACCACCACTGGCCATCACACCCGGCTCGTAGCAGTCCAGGACCGTGCATGCCTCATCGAAGTAGATCAGGACGGCGGGACGGATCACTTCAACGCGGTGCTGATCACGGTGATAGGTCTCGTTCCGATAGTCGTGCAGCTTCTTCAGGACCGGCGCGAGGTCGCCGGGCAGGGTCCCCCGGTCGACCAAGAAGTCGATTTTGTCTCCGAAGTTGTCGTTGATCCTCTTTCGCTTCCTCTTCGAGGTCACCATCCCTTCGAGCCTCGAAATGTCTGCGCGGAGCTGGTCGTCGCTCGGCCCAGAGGCGAACCGGCGGTGCTGGGGTTGTCGCTCTTGCGCATCGCTTCGAGCCGGCGGAGGTTCTCAAGCTGATCGAAGTGGACGTGCTCGGAGTAGAGCTGGTCCTTGACCATGCGGTGCATGATCAGTTCGACGGCGCTGTCGAGCAGGATGTGGGCCAGTCGCAGCTGCGGTACCCGTCCGATCCCGATGAGGCGTTTGACCTCTTCGAATTGAACAACTACCAGTTCGAGGCGCTTCATCACCGCCCGCCTTCCGTACTCTGCTCGGCCCGAGCCGAGGATTCTCACGGTAGTGATCGAGCAGCACGGCCAGCACCTGAGTTTTCCGCAGCTCACGCGGACTCCCGATGGCGTACGAATGCCGTTCGACGCTGTCAGAAATTTCTGACAAGCCGTCCAACGCAACGCAGGCACGAGGTGCCGGATCCGCTGATGGAGTCGTATGCCGAGGAAAACGGGCGGAGCACGGCGGAGCTTGTCGCCACCCGGGGCCCTCGCCCGACGACTTGTGAGGTGGTGTACGGCGGTCACTCCGAAGCGGATGTCATCGGAGTCACCGGCCAAAGAAGGAAGGACGCCATCCTCGCCGCCGCAGCGGCACAGGCTCCAGTGTGTCAGCGACGGGCTTCGGTGGGGGCGCGATCCGGTCCGGGTCCAGCCCCACCTTGTGCGGATGCACGCACGCCGGAGTCCCGTCGGCTGTGTATCGGAAGCCGTCCTCGGGGTTGAACGGGCATTCCCAGGACGGCCGGTCATAGACCACGAACGCCTCACGGGGCAGCCGCTTCGCCGGGCAGATGCCGCACGCCGGATGGTCCTCGCCCTGGGCGAGAGGCTCGCTCATAACGGCACGGTAGCGAAGCAGCCGACCGGGCAGGACCAAGATCACTCGACTGAGAAGGGCCTCTCGCCCCGGCCGTATCTGGTCTGATCGACAGCGTGTGACCCCACAGCCTCACTACCGTGGCTGGGTCCCTTGCGGAAACGCACTGCACGAAAGCTGCCCCCATGCCTGTACCGCCCACCAGCGGCCGTCTGCAATGGAACGATATCCCCGCGCCGCTGCGCGCTCGTCTCGAAGACGCCCTGGGCGCGCCCGTCATCGACGCGGTCACCCCCCAAGGGGGCTTCGGTCACCAACTCGCCGCCGCGCTCCACCTGGCTGACGGCCGACGGGTCTTCGCCAAGGCCGCCCCCGACAACGACCCGCTCACCGCCGCCAACCTTCGTGAGGCGGCCGTCCTGGACACGCTGCCGCCAGACGTGTCGGCCCCGCAACTGGTGGGCATCCACCGCGCGGCCGACTGGACCGCCGTCGTCATCGCTCACCTGGACGGCCCCCATCCCGATCTGTCCCCGCCATCCGTAGACGTCGAGCAGGTTTGGGCGCACCTGGGCAGGCTTACCTCCAGCCCCGCCCCGGCGCCGTACGCGACGGCGGTGGGTACCGCGCCATCCACGGCTCCTCTCCACGGCTGGGGCGAGCTGCTTTCCGATCCCCCGGGCGACCTCGCCCGCGCCGCCCGCGACCGCCTGCCGCAGCTCGCCGAACTGGAAGCGGCCTGGCCGGACCTCGCCTGCGGAGACCGGATCGTCCACGGCGACCTGCGGGCCGACAATATGGTCCGCGACCGCCATCTTGGCGTGACCTTCGTGGACTGGGCACACGCCACCACTGGCCCGGCCTGCATCGACGCCACCTCCCTGGCGCCGCAACTCATCCTCGCCGGACACTCACCCGCAGACATCGACCGCATGCTCCACGAGCACCCCGCCACCTCCAGCAACCCTGACGCCACCACGGCGTTCCTCGCGGCGCTCACCGGCCACTGGCACCGCAACGCCCGCAGGCCAGCACCTCCCGGCGCCCCCGGGCTACGCGCCTACCAACACCGCGCAGCGGCCGCCGGTCTTGCCCTCCTTGGCCACCGCCTGCGCTGACACCACACGATCCTGCACTCGTTCCGGTGGTTCAAGGCCGCCGATCCGTCCGGCGCGAGGTGCGGCCGAGGCCACGCCAGGGCCTGGAGATGGACATCTGCTCTACTGCTCCTACGTCCCTGAACCCGATTCGGTCTATCGGTCCGAGCGAGGAGTGGCGTCGGAACCCCGGTCTTGTGTGAGTCGAGCGAGGAAAGCGTCCAGGGGCTGTACGTGTCCCGGCAGGGTCTCGAGCAGATCCCACCAACAGACAGCCTCGATCTCCTCGTTCGGCTGGAAATCATGGACCTCGGTAACTCGGCTGGAGAACAACGCGCCGTATTCGGCACGCTGGTCCGGCGCTAGTGTGAAGCGCGCGTAGCCGACGAATTGCAGTGGCTCTTCGGGGGTCTGCCCCGTCTCCTCCAGTAGTTCACGCAATCCCGCCTGGCACGGTGACTCGCCCGGCTCGATCAGCCCGCCTGGCAATTCCCACGAACGCCGGTGCCGGTCGAACACCATCAGAACGCGGTCGCCGTGCCAAAGTGCCACCAACGCAAGGGGCAGAGGCACATCACCGGGCGGCTCCTCCTCCGACAGGCGGCTGAAGGAATTCAGGGCATTGCCGCGGCCGTCGACGGCGAGCGGCCGGGCTGCGGGTTCAGGCACCCCGATATCCTGCCAAGCCCTGGCACGCGAATCGCTCCCCAGCATTCCGTTCCGGACATCCAGGGTTGACAGTTGACGTGCGGACGGCGCGATTCGGCTTCCTGCGACACGACCGGGGACCGGAGCAGCCAAGGCCTGGTTCCTCCTTCACTCCGCGCTCGCGCTTCGCCCCGAGAGGCCGGCTGCTGAGACCTGATGGCGTCGGCACGGGCTCTCGTGTGACGTCTTCAGAAGCGCGTGAGGCCAACCGCGCCGACGATCCCGGCAGCAACCATCGTGGCAACCACGAACATCTCCTGGAATTTCGTGGGGACTTTCGACGATCGCAAAAGCGCTTGGAGTGCCTCGGCTTCATCTCCTCCAGTCCCGGAATCGAGCTGTCGTCTCGCTTCCTGGTATTGGCGCATGTACCGCCAGCCGGTCAGCAGCAAGGCAGCGGCGAGCGCGAGCAGTCCCATGCCGAGGGGCCACCCGGTCACGTCCGCGCTCCCGCAGGCCGGCAACCACAGCCGCCGCGCCGGCTGATCGGCAATCCGCGAAGGCTGCCGATCCGATGCAAGGACTTCGTCACCTCATCCATGGACGGAATCTATCGGCTCGCGTGGAAGGCCGCACACGACCGGGCAAACGGGATCGTCCCGGGTTGACACCGTCCGGCATACGCGGCGCGAACACGGGTAGCTGGCTCTGCGTTGACCGGTCAGTGGCTCGGACCAGCTCGTCCGTTCGGCCACCGTGCTCCGCTCTGCTGGCGTCGAAGCTTGTCGAGGCGGGTGCACTCGGCGGCGAGGATGTCGGTGCGGGCCGCCTGATTCCCTTGCCGGCATTGGCCGAGAAGCACCAGATGTGCGTAGCTGGCCCCGCGATCAGGGCTGTTTCGTCTCGCGATCCGCCTCCGATGTGTACGAGGGGAGTTCGCCTGGGCAACTACGGCTCAGACAATGGCCGTAGTTGCCCGGGTGGTCATCGTGCGGTCGGGCGTGCCGTTCGGGCGCGGCGGGCCGCTTGGTGTGCGTCGGCCGGGTCGTCGGAGCATCCGGGGGCCGGGCGCCATTCGTCACCGACTGCGGTAAAGGGGTACCAGCGGCCGTCGGGTCCGAGGCGGAGTTGGATGCCGGTGGTGGTGTCCGTGAGGGCCCCGTCGGTGATGTCGAGGCTTCCGAGGACGAGCGCGCGGGAGGCTCGGATGGTGTCGCGGGCGTGCTCCAGCACGGTGGACGGGGTCGGGGTGGTGCGCAGTGCGGCGTGGGCGCCGGCCGGTCCGCCGTACCGGTAGCCGATCATCATCGTGCGCAGGATGGCGGCAGAGTGGCCGCTGCGACGTTCGGCGTCGGGGAGGCGGCTGACGCCGTCGGGGGTGGCGAGGATGCGCACGGTGTCGGCGAGGGGGTCGTGGGGTTGGCCGACGGCGCCGTCGAGGAGAGCGCGGGCGCGTGCGGCGGCGTCCTGCGTCATCCAGGCCAGGTCCTGGCCGGAGGGGCAGGGCGGGGGCGGGTCGTCGAGGCCGAGGGTGATCGGGGTGATGGTGTCGACGTGGGTGACGGCGTCGGTGGGCGGGGTGCGGTGGGCCCACAGGGAGTAGGTCTGGTCGGCGCGGACGGTGCCGGCCGCGTCGGCGGGGAGTGCGTCCGGTTCTGCGTCGGCCAGGTGCTCGCGCAGGACGGCGGCGAGGGTGCGGGTGGGCATGCCCCGGGCGGCGAGGAGCAGGGAGGCGGCGCTGGCGAGTCGTTCGGCAACCGCGTGGCCGATCGCGGCGCTGTGGTCGCAGACGCGTCCGGCGGTGCCGGGCAGGCAGGTGCAGGAGAAGGTGATGTCGTCGGCTCCCGGAACGATGGCGGTGCCGCCGGCGTGTCCGGGGTCGGCGATGGCCGCGGGGACGCGGCCGGCCAGGAGGTCGGCTGTGGCCTGGGAGTTGCCGGCGAGACGGACGGCCAGGGCGTGCCACTGGTCTTCAGCGAGCTGGGAGAAGCTCATGGCGGCCTTGTAAGTGGTCCTCTTCACGGCAACGGCGGCGGAGAGGCGGCCGGAGGCCGCGTGGACCTGGCCGACGGCGCCTTTTCGGTGGAGGTTGAGTCCCTTGGTGTAGGAGCCGGAGCCGTCGGTGGCGAGGTGGAAGGCCTGTTTCCAGGCGGCGACGAGCGGTCCCATGGTGCGGCGCGCGGGGGTGGTCATCGGCTTCCCTGGAGCGTGACGAGGGCTGCGAGTTCGGTGTCGTCGAGGTCGGCGAGGGCGCTTTCACCGGAGGCGAGGACCGCGTCGGTCAAGGCGCGTTTGCGGGCGAGGAGTTCCTTGATGTGGTCCTCGACGGTGCCCTCGGTGACCAAATGGTGTACCTGCACGGTGCGGCGCTGGCCGATGCGGTGTGCGCGGTCGGTGGCCTGGTCTTCGACGGCCGGGTTCCAGGGGCGGTCGTAGTGGATGACGTGTTCGGCGCGGGTGAGGGTGAGCCCGGTGCCGGCGGCCTTGACGGACAGGATGAACAGCGGGGCGGAGTCGGCGTCGTGCTGGAAGGCGTCGACGAGGTCCTGGCGGCGGGCGGGCGGTGTCTGGCCGTGGAGGAAGTAGACGGAGCGGTGGCCGCGGGCGCGCAGGTGGTGCTCGAGGATCCGGCCCATCTGTACATAGCCGGTGAAGATGAGGCCGGCCTCGCCGCGGCCGGCGAGAGTGAGTAGGAGGTCGTCCAGGGCGGCCAGCTTGCCCGAGCGCCTGGCGAGGGCGGCCGGTTCGGCGCCGTCGAGGGGTTCCTTGAGGTAGAGGGTGGGCGTGTTGCAGATCTGGCGCAGGGCCTGGAGCAGCTTGAGGACCAGGCCGCGGCGTTCGATGCCGGTGCTGGCGGCGATCTTGGCCAGGGTGTCGCGGACGGTCGCCTCGTACAGGCCGGTCTGCTCGTCGGTGAGGGCGACGATGCGGTGGTGGTGCACCTTGCCGGGCAGTTCGGGGGCGATGCCCGGGTCCGATTTGCGGCGGCGCATCATGAACGGGCCGATGAGCCGGGCGAGTTGGGCGGCGGCGGGCGAGGACGGGTCTTTCTCGACGGTGGCGTAGCGGGCGCGGAAGGCCGCGCGGGAGCCGAAGAGGCCGGGGTTGGTCCAGTCGAGGATGGCCCACAGTTCGGTGAGGTTGTTCTCGACGGGGGTGCCGGTGACGGCGAGGCGGGCCGCGGTGGGAAGGTCGCGCAGTGCCTTGGCGGTTGCGGAGGCGGGGTTCTTGATGTGCTGTGCTTCGTCTGCGACGACCAGGCCCCAGGGGATGTCGGCGAGGGCGGGGGTGTCGCGGCGCAGGGTGCCGTAGGTGGTGACGACGATGGTGTTGGGTTCGAGGGCGTCGGTGTCGAGGGCGCGGTCGCTGCCGTGGTAGCGGACGACGGCTGTGCCGGGGGCGAAGCGGGTGACCTCGCGCTGCCAGTTCGTCACGAGGGAGGCCGGGCAAATGACGAGGGTCGGCCCGGACTGCGTGGCAGTCTCGGCGCGGTGGAGGTGAAGGGCGATGGTGGTCAGTGTCTTGCCGAGCCCCATGTCGTCGGCGAGCAGGGCACCGAACCCGAGGTCCAGGGTGTGCGCGAGCCAGGTCAGGGCGCGTTCCTGGTAGTGGCGCAAGGTCGCCTTCAGGGCGGCCGGCGGCAGGACGGGCCGGGGGGCGTCGGGGGCTTGGCGGAGCGTGTCGACCAAGTGGGCGAGGGCGCCGACGGGCCGGGCCTGGAGGGTTTCGCCGCCCAGGGTGAGGGCGC
>NZ_LIQQ01000055.1 GCF_001418565.1 Streptomyces graminilatus
GTCCCGTGCGCCGCCGATGCCACCGCGGTGATCGCCGGCGCACGGGACCGCATCGACGCCCTCGACGACCGGATCATCGGTCTCGTCCAGGAGCGGATGGCCGTGTCCGCCGTGATCCAGGAGGCCCGGATCACCTCCGGCGGGCGGCGCGTGCACCTGTCACGCGAGCTGGAGGTGCTCAGCCACTACCGGGACGCGCTGGGCAGGCCCGGCACCTCCCTCGCGATGACGTTGCTGGAGCTGTGCAGGGGCCGCATCTGAGGTCGCGTCCGGGGGCAGGTCCGACGTCGCATCTGAGTTCGGGCGCCGTCTCACCCGTCCGGGGCGTGACCGTCGTACGCGTTCTTCGTTGGTACCGGTGTCCGTGCCAGCCAGGGGCGGGCCCGCATGAACCACGCGTGGCTCCAGGGTGGCGACCGGACGGCAGGGGACAGCAGCCCGGTCACCGCCGAGATCGGCCGGCTCCGGGGACGCCCGGGGCCGGCCGGCACAGCACAGTCGACACCAGCCAGTACCGGCCAGTCGGCAGGGGCCAAAAAGTACGAGCCCGGGTCAAAAGGTTGCCTACTCGGCGGCCTTCCAGCACGATGCAAGAACCACCTCAAGCCCCCTGGCGGGCAAGCGCATTGCCCTGTGGTCCTCGACCGCCATTGGTCCAGGCCGGGCGCGCTCTCCCCGCACGGGTACAGACCAACAACGCGGCGCGACCCCCCGGCGCCGCTTCCCCAGGCACCGGCGCTGCCCTGACGCCGGTGCTGACGGCAAAGGGCCCCGCGGCTCCGCCCCGCGGGGCCCTTTCCCATGCCCGGGGCCCACAGACACCCGGGCATCGCGGGTCTCACGAACGTGTGGCGATCCCGCACGTCCCGTCGCCCGACACATCGCCCGCTCCACCGCTGCGGTCGTAGGGATCGACGGTGGGGCCGGTGGGGGCGGCACCCGTGGCGGTGTCCGAACGGAACTGCGGGTGGAAGTAGCCGTCGTGCACCTCACAGTCCGAGTTGCCGAACAGGCTGTCGTACTTCGAGACGCTGATCTTCCCGGGAGTGACCTGGTACTTGGCCGGGTCGTAGAGCTCGATGTCGAGCATCCGGCGCACGATGGTGCGGGCCACCTCGGTCGCGCCCTTTTCCGCGCGCACCATCGGGTAGACGAAGGTGTAGTCGGCGTGCACGACGACCGTGTCGCGCTTGCCCGCCTCGAACGTCATCCGTCCGCGGGTCTTGATCACATGACCTGCGGGGCGCACCTGGGCGGGGTTGAACCGGGTGAACATCAACAGCGGATCGCGCTTGTCGTCCGGGCTGCGCAGGGCGGTGTTCAGGTCGCTCAGCAGCTCCTTCTGGGTGGGGTCGATCACCTTGAGCGCGGCTTCGGGGCGCGCGCCGCGCAGGACAGCCGGGTCGAGGTTCGTGTCTATCAGGAGCTGCTTGGTCTGCCGCAGCGCACGCTCCAACTGCGCCTTGGAGAACGGGCCCAGCGCCTTGGCCGGCGGCAGGACGATTCCGGCGGCGCCGTCCGCGTACCGCTCGGCGGGTGATCCGGCGAACGGCCGGGCCAGGGTCGGAATGTCCGGGTCCACCGCCGACGGCGCCGCGGTCGGCGCGGCCGTCTCCTCGGGCAGCGGCGACGCGTCGGAGGTGTCGCCCGACCGGGCGGAGTGGAAGGGGTCGCCCGGGATCAGGGACGGCTTCATGGCCACCACCGCCACGGCGATGGCCAGTGGCACGCCGATCACCGCCCACAGGCGCTTGCGCCTGCCCGCCCGGTCGGTCGCCTTCTGGCGGGCGGGGTCGGTGCGCCAGCCCACGGGCTGTTCGCCGCGAGCGTCCTGCGCGCGCAAACGTTCGGTGACCATCCGCGCCCGCGCGGAGGGTTCCTTCTGCGCGGAGGCGCGGATGTCCCGCTCGGTGTCGCGGGCGAACCGCTCCCACACGTCGTCGGGAACCGACAGTTCGGGCTCTTCGGACGACTTGCCATCAGGCTGATTATCAGACACGAAGGATATTTCTAGGCGATCGGAAAGCGGATCCACAACAAGCATCGGCCAAAACCTGAAGGGCAGTTGACATGTGACTCAGCACACATAATTTTCTGTGAGCGAAGAGCAACCATTCACAGCTGCCGCATGTCACATGTTCAGAACCACGGGTCACGCCCATGCCCCGTACCTGGTTGTCCCGAGGTCTTGAGGTTCGCCATGGACAAGGGAAGGACCTGCGCTCGGAGGGGGGCGCGGGTCCTTCTCTTTACTTCGCCTCCCGGGTTTCCCCGTGCCCACGCCCTTCGTTCGCGGGTCTCACCGCGGGCATCCCCAGGAACGGCAGCCGCAGCGCGCCGAACGCCTCCGCCGGGACCGCCGGCGCCTTCGGCGCGACCGGCCGCAGCCGTTCGTACACGGCGCCCTGGGCCGGACGCGGGTCCGCCTCGCCGTTGTTCGGCCAGTACGACATCGCGCGTTCGGCCTGCGCGGTGATCGTCAGCGACGGGTTGACGCCCAGGTTCGCGGAGACCGCGGCGCCGTCGACCACCGAGATGCCCGGATGGCCGTACAGACGGTGGTACGGGTCGATCACACCCGTCTCCCGTGAGTCGCCGATCGGACAGCCGCCCAAGAAGTGTGCGGTGAGCGGCATGCCCATCAGTTCGCCCACGTTGCTGCCGGCGAAGCCGTTGATCTCGGCGGCGATGGCCGTCGCGCTCTCCGTCGCCGCCCTGATCTGCTTGGGGTTGGGGGAGCCATGGCCCTGACGGGCCGTCAACAGGCCTTTGCCCGCGCCCTTCGGCTTCAGATACGTCGTCAGGGAGTTGTCCAGGGACTGCATCACCAGGCCGATGATGGTCCGCTCCGACCAGCGGCGGTTGGAGATCGAGCGGAGGACCAGGACGGGGTGGCGGGCGGCGTTCGCCAGCCAGCCAAGGACCCTCGACGACCCGTCCGCGTAAGGGACTTGGAGGATCGACAGGCCGCCCATCGAGTTCGAGCCCTTGCCGTAGCGGACGGGTTCGACGTGGGTGTTCTCGTCGGGGTGGACGGAGGACGTGATGGCGACTCCGCGCGTGAAGTCGGCCTTGGCCTGGCCGGTCGCCCTGCGGTAGCGGCGGTCGTCGGTCTGGGCGCCGACGAGCGCCTCCGAGTTGGTGCGGGTCAGCTCACCCAGCCGGTCGGACAGGTACGGGAGTTGACCGCCCGCCTTCATCCGGTGCAGCAGGGTCTGGGTGCCGTAGGTGCCGGCGGCCAGGACCACGCGCCGGGCTGTGAACGTACGGCCCCCGCTCTTCCGCTTCGCGTCCGTCGGGAGCGTGGCGACCGCGTAGCCGCCGCGTGAGTCGTCCGTGACGGACACGGCCGTCGTCAGGGGGTGGACGACGGCGCCCGCCTTCTCGGCCAGGTAGAGGTAGTTCTCGTTCAGGGTGTTCTTCGCGCCGTGCCGGCAGCCCGTCATGCACTCCCCGCACTCGATGCACGCCTTGCGCGCGGGCCCGGCGCCGCCGAAGTAGGGATCCGGGGCCTGCTCCCCCGGCGCCGCCCTCACCTCGCCGGCCGCGTCCTCGCCGTCACCGAAGAACACGCCCACCGGCGCGAGATGGAAGGTGTCGCCGACGCCCATCTTCTCGGCCGCCGCCTTGAGATGGACGTCGGACGGGGTCGTCGTCGGGTTGAGCCGTACGCCGAGCATGCGCCGGGCCTGGTCGTAGTACGGGCTCAACTCCTCCTGCCAGTCGGTGATCTCGCGCCACTGGGGGTCGTCGAAGAACGGCTTCGGCGGTACGTAGAGGGTGTTGGCGTAGTTCAGCGAACCGCCGCCCACGCCTGCGCCGGCCAGGACCATGACGTTGCCCAGCAGGTGGATGCGCTGGATGCCGTACATTCCCAGCCGGGGTGCCCAGAGGTAGTTCTTCAGGTCCCAGGAGTTCCTGGGGAGTGTGTCGCGCATGAAGCGGCGGCCCGCTTCCAGGACGCCTACGTTGTAGCCCTTTTCCGTGAGGCGCAGGGCGGTTACCGAGCCGCCGAAGCCGGAGCCAACGACGAGGACGTCGTAGTCGTAACCGTCCTGCGACACGTTGGCTCCTCGTCGAGTGATGGGTGCAGGTCGTCTGTGGTTGCTCGCGCCCACCCGGCGGAGCCGCAAATCGATACAGCCCCGCGCCCCTAAAAGCGGTGGGTCAACGCATCCTCAGTGCCTTCATCACCCTGAGACTCCTGCTCATGAACTCCGCGTACTTCTCGTCGGTCATGCCCAGCGCCGGGGCCATCGGCAGCAGGCGTTGCTGGGCGATCGTCTGGGCCTCGGTGAACTTGAGGATGCCCTCGGAGCCGTGGCGGCGGCCGAGGCCGGAGTCCTTCATGCCGCCCATGGGCGCCTGGACACTGCCGTACGCGGACGCGTAGCCCTCGTTGACGTTGACCGTGCCGCAGCGCACGCGGGCGGCGACGGCGCGGCCACGGGCGCCGTTCTTCGTCCAGACCGAGGAATTGAGGCCGTACGGCGTGGAGTTGGCGAGGGTCACCGCCTCGTCGTCCGTCTTGAAGCGGTAGATCGCGACAACCGGGCCGAAGGTCTCCTCCGAGCAGACGGCCATCGGGGTCTCGACACCGTCGAGGATGGTCGGCTCGTAGAAGTACGGGCCGATGTCCGGGCGGGCCGTGCCGCCCGCGAGGACCTTCGCGCCCTTCGCGACCGCCTCGTCGACGTGCTTCGTCACCGTCTCCAACTGGCGTTCGCCGACCAGCGAACCCATGTCGGCGCCGTACGCCAGGGACTTGCCGAGCCGCATCGCCTTCGTACGGGCCACGAAGCGCTCGACGAACGCGTCCGCGATCGACTCGTGGACGTACAACCGCTCGATGGAGATGCAGAGTTGGCCGGCGGAGGAGAAGCAGGCCCGGACCGCGCCCGCCGCCGCCTTCTCGATGTCGGCGTCGTCCAGGACCAGCATGGCGTTCTTGCCGCCGAGTTCGAGCGAGACGCCGACAAGGCGCGCGGCGGCGCCCTGCGCGACCTCGCGGCCGGTCCGGGTGGAGCCGGTGAACGAGACGTAGTCGGCGTGCCTGACGACCTCGGGGCCGATGACCGGACCCTCGCCGAGGACGACCTGGAAGACATCGGCGGGCAGGCCGGCCTCGATGAGCAGGTCCCTGGCCCACAGGGCCGTCAGGCAGGTCTCCGTGTCCGGCTTCATCACGACCGCGTTGCCCGCGACGAAGGCCGGGATCGCGTCGCCGACCGACAGCTCCAGCGGGTAGTTCCAGGGCGCGATCTGGCCCACCACCCCACGCGGGTGGCGCAGTTCGGTGACCCTGGTGAGGGTGGGCATCGCGCCCGCGTGCCGCTTCGGCCTCAGATAGCGGGCGGCCGTGCGGCCGTAGTGGCGGGCGGCCACGGCGACGGCCTGGACCTCCTCGTGGGCGTGCAGACGGGCCTTGCCGGTCTCCAGCTGGATGAGGTCGAGAACCTCGGCCTGGCGGGCCAGCACCAGGTCGTGGAAGCGGAGCAGCACGGCCGCACGCTGCCGTACCGGGGTCAGCTCCCACACCCTCTGGGCCACGCGGGCCCGGTCGTACGCCTCCGCCACGTCCTCGGGGGTGGACTCCGGCAGGTCGGCCAGCTTCTCACCGGTGAACGGGGTGTGGTTGGCGGTGCGGCCGGAACCGACGACACCCTTGGTGAGCTGGGCGATCAGCTCCGGGGTGACCACGTCGGCGGCGGTGCGGGCGCCTGCGGGCGCGGGTGCCAGGGGGTTCGTACCGGTGGGGGTGTCGGTGCCGGGCTTTACCGGGGCCTGCGAGTCCGTCATGAGCGGCAGGGTATGACGGCTCGGAGGCCTTTGGGTACCCATGGGTAACCCGGATTCGCCACGTCCACGCACGGTACGGGCCCCCCGGTGGCATTCCGCCAGTGACCACTGGCAACGAATCCGCTGATCAGGGCGTCGGGCGTCGCGCGCCCAGCCGGGGGGCGGCAGGACGCGTCACTTTTTTCTGGCCGGGAGCCGACCCGGAGTCACTTCTCGTCGATCGCGAGCCGGTCGCGCGCCTCCTCGAAGACGTCCGCCCCCCGCTTCTCGTCCGGCGTTCCCTTGGGCATGTCGACGCGCAGCTCGTACAGCCTGCTGTCGGCGGTCAGGATCTCCACCTGCATGACCCGGAAGACCTTGCCCTCGGTCTCGTACGTGGTGTCGGCCTGGACCGCCTCGTAACCGTCGACGATCCTTTGCTTGTACCGGGTGGTCGACTGGCCGTATCCCGACCAGATGTTCGCGGCTTCCTTGGCCTGGCCCAGGGGCGAGCGGGGTGCCTTGTCCCAGAGGGTGAGGCGGACCTGGATGACCTCGTCGTTGTCGTAGATCGCCATGCGGGGCTGGTCGTCGGCGTCGCCCTGCTGGTGGAAACGGACGTACTGGCGGGGCAGGGTGAGGACCGCTCTCAGGTCCTTCTCGTCATGGGCCAGCCAGGCGTCGATTGTGGGGAGAGGCTCCACGGGATCGCCGCCGGGGATGCCGCGCGGCACCTTTGCGACCGATGTGTCCTCGCCTCTTTTCTCGACGCTCGAGCCCTCGGCCAGCGTGCCGGCGACCGCGAGCACGGCCGCCCCGGCCAGGACCGCGAGGACCAGGCGCCGCCGGGGACGGAAGCGACGCGGCCCCTTCTCGGCGGGCAGCGAGGAGGCACGCGTTTCGGGCGACGGGCCGGACACGAGGCCCCCTGGTGCCGCTGCGCCGGGTACGACCGTGTCGGGCCCGGAAACAACGGCCGGCCCAGAAGCGGCGGCGGGCACGGAGGCGGTACCGGGTGCGGGCGTGGGTGTCCCGGCCGCGGCCTTCAGCCGTACCGTTCCCGAGTCGTCCGCGAACTCATTGAGCCCGTGCGGCTTCTGAGCCTTCGTCACATCATGGCGCTCCGGCGCCTTCGGCAGTGGCCAGCCCTTGGAGACCGCCTCCAGGGCCGCGGCGACCTCGTCCGCCTCGGGGCGCTCGGCGGGGTCCTTCATCAGCAGCCGTACGATCAACGGGCCGAGCGGGCCCGCCTGTTGGGGCTCGACCGGTTCGGCGGAGAGAATCGCGGCGAGCGTGGACTCCAGGGTCGTACGGCGGAAGGGGGACCAGCCCTCGACCGCCGCGTACAGGAGTACGCCGAGCGACCACAGGTCGGAGGACGGGCCGGCGCCCCGCCCGGACATGCGCTCGGGCGCGATGAACTCCAGGGAGCCGACGAACTCGCCGCTCATCGTGAGGGATTCCTCGCCCATGATGTGCGCGATGCCGAAGTCGGTCAGGACGACCCGGCCATGGCTGCCGAGCAGCACGTTGGCCGGTTTCACATCCCGGTGGACGATCCCGACGGAGTGCGCGGCCCGCAGCGCGCCGACCACCGCGAGGCCGATACGCGCGGACTCGGCGGGCTTGAGCGCGCCCCGCTGGAGCACCTCGTGCAGCGACTCGCCGCGCACCAACTCCATGACGATCCACGGGAGTCCGTCCTCGACGACGACATCGTGGACGGAGACGGCCGAGGGGTGGTCGACGCGTGCGGCGGCCCGCGCCTCCCGGTGGAGGCGGTGGGCGATGCGCTGGTGGGCGGCGTCCCGCGGGTCCCCGGGCAGCCTCGGCTGCTTGACCGCGACCTCCCGTTCGACGAGTTCGTCCTGGGCCCGCCACACCGTGCCCATGCCACCGGAGCCGATCCGCTCGGTCAGCCGGTACCGGCCGCCGACCAGCCGTCCCTCGTCACCCTTGCCGCCCCTGTCGCGGTTTTGCTCATCCCTGTGCGCGCCGCCTTCCCCGTCGTTGTTCATGCCCCATCCCTATCCTGCGGGGCCGACGCTTGTCGACGCCGGTTCAGCGCGTCCGTCGTACGGCGGGGCAGCGCCGTACGACCGACCGTGGCCGCCAGTTTGCGCAGCCGCCGCCAGTCCATGGGGGGCGTCGGGGCGGGCACACCGGGCCGGTCGCGGGGGACGCGGACGCGCAGGGCACCCGGTTCGACGCGGCAGCGGACGGGGGCGGGCAAGACGAGGGCCTCGCCGTCGAGGCCGACCTCGATCTCGGGCTGGTCTGCGTCGACGACGACCTCGTGGGCGGTGACGACGGTCATGCCGGTGGCGTACCGGCCGAGCAGCAGTTCGGCGGCCTGGGCCGCGTCCTCGACCTTGATGCCGAGCACCCCGAGAACACCGGCGTCCAGGCGCTCGCGGCGGCCTAGGCCGGCGAGGTCGTCCATCCGGTACCGGTTGTTGCTGACCAGGACGGCCTGGGGTGCGTGGATGACCGTCTCCCCGGATTCCCCCGGTTTCCCGGACGCCGTACGTGCGTGCGGGTGGGCCCGGACGGTCAGAGTCGGGCCGCGTTCGAAGGTGAGCAGCTCGGGCAGCAGGCCCAGGGTGGTGCCCACCTTGTCGTCGCGGTAGGCGGGGCTCTGCACGATCGACGCGTACGCGCCGAAGGAGGCGTTGTTGACGAAGGGCCGGCTGTCCCCCGTACCGCCCCCGTCGCCACCGCTGTCGAGGAAGCCGAGGTCCACCCTCAGCTCCGCCCCGCCCGCGTCCGTGAGTGCGTCGAGGCAGGTCGCCGGGTCGTCGCGGTCGAGGCCGAGGTCCATGGCGAAGTGGTTGCGCGTACCGGCGGACACGACCAGGAAGGGCAGGCCGTGTTCGGCGGCGACGCCCGCGACGAGGGCCTGGGTGCCGTCGCCGCCGGCCACGCCGAGCAGATCCGCGCCCGCCGCGACCGCCTCCCGGGCCAGAGCGGCGACGTCCTCGGGTTCGGGCCTGGCGGGGTCGAGCAGGTGGACGCGGGCGCCGAGCCGCTCCGCCTTCTCGCGCAGCCGGAAACGCTCGACCTTTCCGTCGCCGGAGCGCGGGTTCATGACGAGGAAGGGCCGCAGGGGCGCGGGCGCCTCGTACTCGCGGACCGGCACGACATGGGACCTGGTGCTGCTGAGCGCGAATTTCCCGGACCACATGGCGGCGCCCCACAGGGCGAGGGAGACGAACGCCAGCCACAGCAGGTTGGCGGCGGCGAAGATCGCGACGACGGCGACGGGGGTGGCGACGGCGAGCACCGCGCCCACGCCCCGCACGAGGCCGCGCCGGGCGAGCGCCCACCACAGCCCGGCGGCGGTGAGCACGGCCCCGCCCACGCCGACCGCCGCGAGCAGCAGGCTGTTCAGGCCCGCGTAGCCGATCGGGAGCAGNNGCGCCGCCCAGCGCTGCCGGGCATGTGCACGTCCGAACAGCTCGTTGCCCATGCCGGTGCCCATGTCCATGCCGACGTTTTAGCAGAGTTGGCATCCAGCGTTCGTATCCAGCCCGCTCGCAGGTGGATCACCACACCACCGCTCCGGTCAGGCGCCTTTGACGAAGAAGGTGTCGAGGGCGACGTCGAAGTACTCCTTCGCCTCCCGCACCTTGCCGACGGGTGCCGACACCCATACGTCGTACATCCGTCCGCCCTCCTCCCAGCACAGGTCGTAGGTGTGCCGTGGCCCCTCGGTCGCGTTGAAGCCGTCCCAGGTGAACTCCCAGAGCGCGNNGAGCGGGCCCCCCGGCTGGGGGCCGGTGACCTTGATCCCGAGGCGGAAGGTCTCCCCCGGCGACAGATAGAAGACGCGCTCCTGCTGCTCGGAACGCGTGAACCCGTCCGGGACGGCCAGTGAGAAACCGCGCGGGTCGTGGGCCAGGCGGTAGCCGGAGGGAGCGGTCGGGACGGAAGGCGAGGCGGCGGGCGGGGCCGAGGGTGAGGCTGAGGGC
>NZ_LIQQ01000550.1 GCF_001418565.1 Streptomyces graminilatus
CCTTGCCCCCGGCCCTGCCCCCTGCCTTCCAGGAGTCCGCCCGTGCTCAAGCGTGTCACCGCCTCCGGTCTGTTCCCGCCGCCCACGTACTCCCATGCCTCTGTCGTCGAGGCGGGTACTCGTCTCGCGTTTCTCGCCGGTTCCGTGCCCCTGGACGCGGAGGGGCGGATCGTCGGCGCGGGCGATCCCGTGCGGCAGGCGGAGCAGGTGATCGCCAACCTGGGCGAGCAACTCCGGGCGGTGGGGAGCGACTTCGCGCACGTTCTGGCCACCGACGTGTATGTCGTGAGCGGTGAGCCGGAGGTTCTCTCGGCCGTCTGGGAGGTCGTCAAGGTGTCCGGGCTGTCCGTCGGGCCCCACTCGTCGACCCTGATCGGAGTGGCCTGCCTCGGCTATCCGGGGCAGTTGGTGGAGATCACGGCGACGGCCGCCGTCCCGGAACCGGACCCGGCCATGGAGGAGGACTCGGAGGCGGATTCGTAGGCGGAGGCGGAGGCGGAGACAGAATCGTGGCAGGTGCGGAGCCTGCCTGCGCACGCCGGACCCCGGTAATCCAGGTGCGTTCGCCACTGCGCCTCTGACAGGCTCCGTCCTCGTGACCTCACCATCTCCCAGCCCGCAGATCACCCTGCGCCGTGCGGCGGCCGACGACGCCGGTGTCGCGGCCGACGTGCTTCTGCGGTCGAGAGCCGCCGCCCTCCCGACCGTCGCCTGGCCCCGGTCCGACGACGAGGTCCGTGACTACTTCCGCGACGTGCTGGTGCCGCATCACGAGACCTGGGTCGCGGAGGCGTCGTCCACGAACGGGGACGGGGACGGGATCGTCGGCGTGATGGTGCTCGCCGGTGACGAGGTGTCGCAGCTCTACCTGCTCCCGGACTGGCGGGGGCGGGGCATCGGTGACCTCTTCGTCGCCCTCGCGAAGGAACGCGGTCCGGACGGACTGACCCTGTGGACCTTTCAGGTCAACAAGCCCGCCCATCACTTCTACGAACGCCACGGCTTCGTCGCCGTCGAGTACACGGACGGCAGCGGGAACGAGGAGCACGAGCCTGACGTGCGGTACGTCTGGCAGCCGTAGCGCGCGTCCGACCTGCCACGGCTCCGTGAACCGCCCCCGGGTCGGCGAAGATGGGCCCATGACGAAGATCGAACCGCTCGGCGCGGTGCGCGAACGGGCCGCCCGTACGGTGATCGGTGCCGCCCGGACCCGCCCCTGCACGCTGGTCGTCTGCCGTGGCTGCTGCTGCGGTGACCCGCGCAAGTACCCCGGCTACGACCACGACTGGCAGTTGGCACGGCTGCGCGCGGCGGCCACAGCCTCCGCCGGGCGCCTGGCCGTCCGTACGACGGACTGCCTCGGCCCCTGCGACCAGGCGAACGTCATCGTCGTACAGCCCTCGGGCGAGGGCCGCAGGCGTGGCGGGAAAGCGGTGTGGATCGGCTGGTCGATGGGCGACGACTGCACCGACGAGATACTCCGCTGGGCGGAGGCGGGCGGCCCGGGTGTCGTGCCTCCCCCACCCACGCTGGAACTCCAGTTCGTACAGTCAGCGGGCGAACGCACCCGCGCCCGCCGCGGCTAGCCGACAGACCCGACATCCGGCTCAGCCACGGGCGGCATACCGGTCCGTGGCCGCCACCAGTTCGTCCACGATGCCCGGCGCCCCCGCGTTGTGCCCCACCTCGTCCACGACGATCAACTCGCTGCCGGGCCAGGCATGATGGAGCCGCCAGACCGTCCCGAGCAGGTTCCCGGGGTCGAGGCTGCCCTGGACAAGGGTGCCGGGGATGTCCTTGAGCCGGTGCGCGTCACGCAGTACGACGCCTTCCGTGCCTTCGTTCCCCTCGCCCAGGAAGTGGTCGTCGCCCCAGTAGTGGGTGACGGTCCGGGCGAAGCCCATGCGGAACACCGGGTCCTCGTAGCGTGGTACGGAGCGGGGCGGCGCCGGGAGCATGGCCGTCTCCCAGTCCGTCCACGCCCGTGCGGCGCGTGCCCTGACCTCGGGGTCGGGCGACTCCAGCAGCCGGTTGTACGCGGCGGCCAGATTCCCGTCCCGCTCGTCCTCGGGCACCCCGGCCCGGAACTTCTCGAACGCCTCGGGGAACAGGTTCCCCAGTCCTCTGGTCAGCAGGGCCACTTCGGCGCCGGCACCGGTCGCGACGGCGGTGAGCACCAGCTCGGACACGGCCTCCGGATGCGTCTGCGCGTACCGCAACCCGAGCACCGACCCCCACGACACGCCCCACACCAGCCACCGCTCGATCCCCAGGTGCCGTCGCAGCAGTTCGAGATCGGCCAGGAGGTGGCCTGTCGTGTTGACGCTCATGTCGGTTTCGTACGCGCTCGCGTGCGGTGTCGAGCGCCCGGCCCCGCGCTGGTCGAGCAGCACGATCCGGTAGGCGGCCGGATCGAAGTACCGCCGGAAGTGCGCGCTCGCCCCGGACCCCGGCCCACCGTGCAGCATCACCGCCGGCTTGCCCCGCGGGTTGCCGCACACCTCCCAGTGGACGCGGTTGCCGTCCCCGACGTCGAGCATGCCCTGGTCGTACGGTTCGATCTCCGGATACAGGCCCACCGGGGCAACGTAACCTGCCCGCACCGGTCCGGGCGCACCATTTTCACCACCGCGGATTCACCGCCTCCGATCTCACCGCCGCTCCCTCCCCCGATCTCACCGCCGATGGGGCAATCCTGCCGCGCTCGCCGCGTCCCGCAGCACCTCCCGGAGCATCGCGGGCGTGAGCCGGCCGGTGAAGGTGTTGCGCTGGCTGACGTGGAAACAGCCGAAGAGCCTCAGCCCGCCGCCGAGCGTGACCCGCGCCCCGTGCCCGAAGACCGGGCGCGGACGTGGCACGCTCCAGCCGGCCGCGTCGAGGACGGGCAGCGTCGCCTGCCAGCCGAACGCCCCGAGCACCACCACGGCCCGCAGCGTCGGCCGGAGCAGCTCCAGCTCTCTCACCAGCCACGGCCTGCACGCGTCCCGCTCCTCGGGCGTCGGCCTGTTGGCGGGCGGGGCGCAGTGCACGGGCGAGGTGATGCGTACGCCGTACAGTTCGAGCCCGTCGTCAACGCTCACCGCACCGGCCTGCGACGCGAGCCCCACCTCGTGCAGCGCCGCGTACAGCACGTCTCCGGAGCGGTCGCCCGTGAACATCCGTCCGGTCCGGTTCCCGCCATGGGCGGCGGGCGCGAGCCCGACGATCAGCAGCCGGGCATCCGCCGGCCCGAACCCCGGCACCGGCCGCCCCCAGTACTCCTGGTCCGCGAAGCCGGCCCGCTTGGTCCGGGCGACCTCCTCCCGCCAGGCGACCAGCCGAGGGCAGCGCCGGCACCCGGCGATCCGCTCGTCGAGCGCGGTCAGCCCGGCCGGACCGTTGATGTCCATACGTCCACGGTAGAGCGGTGGACAAGAGAGCCGCCCCTCCCGCATACGGCCCCTCCCGAATCCAGCCCCTGCCGACAGGACGAGGCATCCGGAAAACCACTCCGGTCCGCCCGATCCGGAGTACTAAGGTCGAGGCATGGCATCTGGCAGGGCTTCCGAGGGCGCGGACACCGAAGGCCGCGCGCACACCGAAGACGGCACCGCGGCCGACACCGCACCGGCACCGCCGGCCACACCCGCGGTCGCACCGGCGGTGGCCGCGGCCGACGCCGCGCGTCCGGCGAGTGGCGAGACCGTCCGCATCGACAGTTGGATCTGGTCAGTGCGTCTTGTGAAGACCCGTTCCATGGGCGCGACCGCCTGCCGGGGCGGTCACGTACGCGTCAACGGTGAGCGGGTGAAGCCCGCGTACGCGGTGCGCGTCGGCGACGAGGTACGCCTCCGCGACGCCGGTCGGGAACGGATCGTCGTGGTGAAGCGCCTGATCCGCAAGCGGGTCGGAGCCCCGGTGGCCGTCGAGTGCTACGTCGACAACAGCCCTCCGCCGCCGCCCCGCGAGGCCGTCGCCCCGGCCGGCATCCGCGACCGCGGCACCGGCCGCCCGACGAAGCGCGACCGTCGCGACATGGAACGCCTACGAGGCCTCACCGGACCCGACAGCACCTCGTAGGGGGCCGCCACGAGCGCCACAGGCGCCTCGCCTCAATTGGCCCCTCGTCCCCAATGGCCAGCGGGGACGCGAGCCACGCACGGTCCGCCCGCCTGCGACCGGGGTATCGCGCGGGGGGACGCCCGCCCGGGTCCCCACGACCCGTCGGACGTCACCCCAGCCGTACGGCATCCGCGCCATCCGCCGCCGTACGCCGGATCCTCATGCCCGCCGCAGCAGCAGCCGGAGCAGTTCCGCGTTGTGCCCACGGCGGGCCCAGGCTATGAGGGCGAGCGGCACGATGAGGATCAGCGGTGTCGCCGCGTACTGCCCGTCGAAGACGGTGACCTGGACGATGAACGCGCCCACCATCAGCGCGCTCAGCCCTGTCGCGGCAACCGATTGCAGCACCGGAATCAACAGCCCGACCGCTCCGGCCAGTTCGAGCAGACCGATGGCGTACATGCCCGCGCCGCCCCAGCCCATCTTGTCGAAGGACTCGACGGCCGACGGGTGCGCGATCAGCTTGGGCAGCGCGCTCGCGAACCCGTAGAAGAGGGCCAGCACCACCTGAAGCGCCCGCAGTGCGATCCAGGCGCGCCGTCCACGGGCGGACACGGACTCGGCGGAAGCGACGAACTGCGTGGTGGAGGCGGTGGTGACGGGCGTGGCGGGAGCGGTGGTCTCGGACATGAAGGTCTCCTGTGTGAAGCGTGGTCGGCGTTGCTTTCACAGAGGTAGACCGGCCGTCGGCCCGGAACTCATCGCCGCTCGACCGGACTTCCCGAACTCACCGCCCTCACCCATATCCCGTCCTCCGTCAGATACCGGTCCACCTTCAGTCCCGCTTCCGCGAGAGCCTCCTCGAACTGTTCCGGGGTCAACGGCCGGGCGCGGAAGGTCTGGGTCCACACCGCGTCCGGGAACTCGTACTCCACGTGCACCGAGTTGACGCCGTCCCCGACCGGCTCCGACGACACCAGCCGTACCGTGTACCCGCTGGGCCCGATCCGCTCGCGGGGCAGGTTCGTGTGGTAGTCCGCGCCCTCGCGCTGGATCAGTACCTGGCCGTCCTCCGCGAGATGCCGGACGCAGGTGCGCAGCAGCGCCCGCCGCACCTCGGCGTCCCCGGCGTGCACCAGGAACGACGCGAGCATCACCACGTCGAACTTCTCGTCCAGGCCGAGGTCCTCGATCGGGCCGCATATCGTGCGCGCTCCCCGGACGCGCTCCAGCATCTCGGCCGACTCGTCGACCGCCGTGACCGTGAAACCGCGCTCAAGGAGCGGGTGGGTCATGCGTCCGACGCCACTGCCCAGCTCCAGGATGTGCGCGCCCGCGGGCACCGCGGCGGCGATGATGTCCGGCTCGTCCCCGATCGACAGCCGTGAGTACAGCTCGACCGCGCAGCCGTCCGGGGTGATCGCCCCCGGTCCCGTGCCTTCGTGTCCTGCTCGCATTTCCAGTCCCATGCCCGTACAACGGCCCTCGCCGATACGGCCGTTCCCACCCCTGCCCCGTCCACCCGTTCGAGTTAAAACTTCGGCAGCGGGAACTCTCCGCCCGCCCGGCGTATCGGTGGCCGCCCGACCGTGGACTGTCCCCGGCGGCCCTTGGTGAGTGTCGGGGCGAAGAGTAAATTGCAGGAAGGAGCAGTGGTCCCGATGCGTACAGGCAGTGAGCCGATGACAGCGCGCAGTGCTCTGCGGGCGCGGCTGTGGCTGACCGTGTGGGGGCTGGTCTGGGCCATCGCGGGGACGGTCGCGTTCATCCTCACCGGGCGCCCCGGGTGGGCGGCGGCCTGCGGTGTCCTGTGGCTGGTCGTCACGGTCGACCTGACCATGATCCTCCGGCACATCCGGGAGGGCCCGCACTACCAGCCGGGCCCCGACGTACCGCCGTACCGGCCGCCGGAACAGCGCGGCCCGTGAACCACACGCACACGCGCGTGAGCCCTCGGGAGTCGAATCCGCTGGCTGCCGAACCCGCCGGTGCCGAACGCCGAGTGCTGCGCCTGTGTCGAACGCTCAGGACTGCGAGTCGTCGAAGCGCGCCGCTTCCAGATAGCGCGGGTTCGGGTCGAGCGCGGCCGCCAGCCGGAAGTGGCGCTTGGCCTGCTCGGGGCGGCGCTGGCGCTCGTAGGTGCGGGCGAGCGCGTAGTGCGCGAACGCGTTGTCCGGCTCGCGCTCCAGGACGATCGTGAACTCCAGCTCGGCCGGGCGCAGTTGGGCGGCGGCGAAGAAGGCACGCGCGCGCAGCAGTCGGGCGGCCGTGTTCTCGGGGTGCGCGGCGATCACGGGGTCGAGCAGTTTCACCGCGCCACGGGGATCACGCGCGGCGAGCAGTCGCTCGGCCGCGCGGAAGTCGATGACATGCGTCTCCGGAGTACGTCCGGTCCATCCGCTGGTCTCGGGCACGGCTGAGTCCTTCCCTCACTGGGGCGATTCAACGCCCGGCCGGGACAACGCTATTCCCCCGGCACTCGCGCCCCACGCGCCCTTTGTTCGAGATCCGCCCATACGTCCGCCACGCGCCGCCGCAGCTCCTCCAGAGGGACGTCGTTGTCGATCACGATGTCCGCGATCTCCAGGCGCTTCTCGCGGGTGGCCTGGGCTGCCATGCGCGCGCGTGCGTCGTGCTCCGTCATACCGCGCAGCCGGACCAGGCGGTCGAGCTGGGTCTCGGGGCTCGCGTCGACGACGACGACGAGGTCGTACAGCGGCTTGAGGCCGTTCTCCGCGAGCAGCGGTACGTCGTGGATGACGACGGCGTCGTCCGCCGCGGCGGCTTCGAGAGCGCGGGAGCGGTTTCCCACCAGGGGGTGCACGATCGAGTTGAGTACGGCGAGCTTCTCCGGGTCGGCGAAGACGATCGAGCCCAGCCTGGGCCGGTCCAGGGCACCGTCCTCGGCGAGCACCTCCGTACCGAAGGCTTCGACGACCGCCGCGAGCCCCTCGGTCCCCGGTGCGACGACCTCCCGCGCGATGCGGTCCGCGTCGATCAGGACCGCACCCCGCGCGACGAGCAGCCGCGAAACCTCGCTCTTGCCGGCCCCGATGCCGCCGGTCAGGCCCACTGTCAGCATGTCCGGCAGCTTAGGGCCTGCCACTGACAGCGTCACCGGCCGGGCGCCCGGAGCCGGCGCGTGCTCAGCCCTCGCCCTCCCGCTCCGCGAGGAACTTCTCGAACTCCAGCCCGATCTCGTCGGCGGACGGGATCTCGACCGGTTCCGCGAGCATGTTGCCCCGGCTCTCGGCGCCCGCAGCCGCGTCGTACTGGTGCTCAAGACCCTGGACCAGGGCCACGAGGTCCTCGTCGCCCTCCTGGATCTGGCGGTCGATCTCCGTCTGGGTGCGGTGGGCGTCCGTGCGCAGCGCGTGCGCGATGCCGGGCAGGACCAGGCCGGTGGCCCCTGTGATGGCCTCCAGAACGGTCAGGGCCGCGTCCGGGTACGGGGAGCGGGCGATGTAGTGCGGGACGTGCGCGGCGACGCCCAGGACGTCGTGGCCGGCCTCCATGAGGCGGTACTCGACGAGCGACTCGGCGCTGCCGGGGACCTGCGCCTCCTCGAAGGGGCTGCGGTGGCCCGGCACCAGTTCGTTGCGGTTGCCGTGCGGGGTGAGACCCACGGGGCGCGTGTGCGGAACGCCCATCGGGATTCCGTGGAAGTTCACCGACAGGCGTACACCGAGGCGCTCGATGATCTGCTGTACGGCGGCGGCGAAGCGCTCCCACTCGACGTCCGGTTCGGGTCCGGACAACAGCAGGAAGGGCGCCCCGGTGGCGTCCTGCACGAGCCGCACGTCGAGCGTGGGCACCTCGTAGTCGGTCCAGCGGTCGCGCTTGAACGTCAGCAGCGGGCGGCGCGCGCGGTAGTCCACGAGCCGGTCGTGATCGAAGCGGGCGACCACTTGGTGGGGCAGTGTGTCGAGCAGCCGGTCGACGATCTGGTCGCCGGTCTCGCCCGCGTCGATGTATCCGTCGAAGTGGTAGAGCATGACAAGACCGGCCGACTCCTGTGCCAGCGCCATGTCGACGACAGCCAGGCCTTTCGGCTCCCATGCGTACAAACCCTGCGGATCAAGCACAGTGACCGCTCCTCCTCGTGTTCACTCTCCACAACGCCGCACAGGACAAGAGCATTCCCACGCGCCTAAAGAAACGGCAACGCCAACTCCCTTGGGGGCGCGAGGCCGTGTCGATGTGCGGCTCCGCCGCGTGGGCGCGACAAGCCCCCACCGAACCCGCACCCGAACGACGACCGCCACCACACAAAGACGAGGGGCCCGCACCTAAAGGTGCGGGCCCCTCAACTAGCTGCTAAGCCTCAGCGGCAGCGATCAGCTCTGGCCACCGGCCAGCTTCTCGCGGAGCGCCGCAAGGGCCTCGTCCGACGCCAGGGCGCCGGACGTGTCGTCCGACTCCGAGGAGTACGAGCCGCCGCCACCACCGGAGGCGGCCGGAGCCGCACCCGTGGTGCTGACGCCCTCGGCCTCGGCCTGAGCGTCGGCCTCGCGGGACTTGATGACCTGAGCCTGGTGCTGCTCGAAGCGCTGCTGCGCCTCGGCGTACTGGTTCTCCCACACCTCGCGCTGAGCCTCGAAGCCCTCGAGCCAGTCGTTGGTCTCGGGGTCGAAGCCCTCGGGGTAGATGTAGTTGCCCTGGTCGTCGTACGACGCGGCCATGCCGTACAGCGTCGGGTCGAACTCGACCGAGGCCGGGTCCGAACCGAAGGACTCGTTGGCCTGCTTCAGCGAGAGGCTGATGCGACGGCGCTCGAGGTCGATGTCGATGACCTTGACGAAGATCTCGTCGTTGACCTGGACGACCTGCTCCGGGATCTCCACGTGGCGCTCGGCCAGCTCGGAGATGTGGACCAGACCCTCGATGCCCTCGTCCACGCGGACGAACGCACCGAACGGGACGAGCTTCGTGACCTTACCCGGGACGACCTGACCGATCTGGTGCGTCCGGGCGAACTGCTGCCACGGGTCTTCCTGCGTCGCCTTCAGCGACAGGGAGACACGCTCGCGGTCCATGTCGACGTCGAGGACCTCGACGGTGACTTCCTGGCCGACCTCGACAACCTCGGAGGGGTGGTCGATGTGCTTCCAGGAGAGCTCGGAGACGTGCACGAGACCGTCGACGCCACCCAGGTCCACGAAGGCACCGAAGTTGACGATCGAGGAGACGACGCCGGAGCGGACCTGACCCTTCTGCAGGGTCGTGAGGAACGTCTGGCGGACCTCGGACTGGGTCTGCTCGAGCCAGGCGCGGCGGGACAGGACCACGTTGTTGCGGTTCTTGTCCAGCTCGATGATCTTCGCCTCGAGCTCCTTGCCCACGTAGGGCTGGAGGTCGCGGACTCGACGCATCTCGACGAGGGAGGCCGGCAGGAAGCCACGGAGGCCGATGTCGAGGATGAGACCACCCTTGACGACCTCGATGACGGTGCCGGTGACGATGCCGTCCTCTTCCTTGATCTTCTCGATGGTGCCCCAGGCGCGCTCGTACTGGGCGCGCTTCTTCGAGAGGATCAGGCGGCCTTCCTTGTCCTCCTTCTGGAGAACAAGGGCTTCGATCTCGTCGCCGACCTTGACGACCTCGTTCGGGTCGACGTCGTGCTTGATCGAGAGCTCACGGCTCGGGATGACACCTTCGGTCTTGTAACCGATGTCGAGGAGAACCTCGTCCCGGTCTACCTTGACGATGACGCCGTCGACGATGTCGCCATCGTTGAAGTACTTGATCGTCTCGTCGATAGCGGCGAGGAATGCTTCCTCGTCACCGATGTCGTTGACCGCAACCTGCGGGGTGGTGGCGGTGATCTCGGTGCTGCTCGTCATGTGGGAAAGGGCTCCGGTACGGACAGAGAGTCGTAGGTACTGCTTACGCCGGGAGCCCGTTTCGCTCTGCAGAAGCCGGACAGCCAAGGAAGCGCCACACCAGGACCCGAAGGATCCGGTGGCGCCTCGACAACCGAGGGGACATACATACAGATGCGAGCGCAACCTGCTACGTCTGAGGTGCGCAGGCCCGCAGCGCAACTTGTAGCATACGGGGGCAGCCGGGCAGGGTCAATGCGCGAAGGCGCACACCCGGGGCAGAACGCCGCATACCCGGCACAAGAGATGTCCCAGGAAGTCACGTGGGCGCGTTGACGCCCCGTTCGTGACCCCTGCCAGGACAGGTCCGACCGAAGTGCCCGCAGACTATTACGAGGGAGCCGATCATCCAAGAGCCCGAATCGCCCGAGCCGGACGCCACCCGGCGCGCCGCCGGAGTCACGGAGAGCTCCCGGGCCAACCGGGGCTGGTGGGACCGGAACGCGGACGACTACCAGAACGAGCACGGCACCTTCCTCGGCGACGACCGTTTCGTGTGGTGTCCCGAGGGCCTCGACGAGGTGGAGGCGGAGCTTCTCGGCCCGGCCGAGGACCTCAAGGGCAAGGACGTCCTGGAGATCGGCGCCGGCGCGGCCCAGTGCTCACGCTGGCTGGCCGCCCAGAGCGCCCGTCCGGTGGCCCTCGACCTCTCCCACCGCCAGCTCCAGCACGCCCTGCGGATCGGCGGCGGCATCCCGCTCGTTGAGGCGGACGCGGGCGCCCTGCCCTTCGCGGACGGCTCGTTCGACCTGGCGTGCTCGGCGTACGGGGCGATGCCGTTCGTCGCCGATCCGGTGCTCGTGCTGCGCGAGGTGCGCCGGGTGCTGCGCCCGGGCGGGCGCTTCGTCTTCTCGGTGACGCACCCGGTCCGCTGGGCGTTCCCGGACGAGCCCGGCCCGGAGGGCCTGTCCGTCTCGGGTTCGTACTTCGACCGCACGCCGTACGTCGAGCAGGACGACGACGGCAACGCGGTGTACGTCGAGCACCACAGGACGGTCGGCGACCGGGTCCGGGACGTCGTCGCGGGCGGCTTCCGCCTGGTTGACCTGGTCGAGCCGGAGTGGCCGGCCTGGAACACGTCCGAGTGGGGCGGCTGGTCCCCGCTGCGCGGCGGCCTCATTCCGGGGACGGCCATCCTCGTCTGCGAGCGCGACTGAGCGACCCGTTTCGCGGCCCGCTTCGTGACCTGCTTCGTGACCTGCTTCGAAAACGCCCTCCACGCACGCGTGGTGGGCGTTTTCCATGGACGTACGACACTGGGGGCGTGATCCGTTTCGACGCCCTGGACGTCCTGCCCGTACGCGGTGCCCTGCCCGAACTGACCGGCGCGCTCGACTCGCACGGCGCCGCCGTCCTCGTGGCGCCTCCCGGTACGGGCAAGAC
>NZ_LIQQ01000551.1 GCF_001418565.1 Streptomyces graminilatus
GGGTTCACCGGGTTCACCGGGAGTGGTGCCCGTGCGGGCGGGCGGCCTGGTCCAGGGCCGCGTCGAGGGCTGCCGCTACGGCCGTCACGTGCGGGGCTCGCACCAGTGCGTAGTGGTCGGCGTCGCTGTCGTGCCGTACCAGCCCGTCCGGTACGCGGGCCGCCCATCGGTCGGCGGCGTACAGGGCGGCGCCCGTGATGCTCTGGTGGAAGTGCGCCGGGCCGGTGGCGACGGGCGGCCGGTACTGGGCGGCGGCCAGCAGTCCGGTGCGGAAGACGGCGTAGTGGCGGGCCAGTTCGTCGTCCCCGAAGGCCGGGGCGGAGCCGTCGGTGGCGAGGGCTTCGGCGACGGCCCGCAGCCGGGCGGGCGGGTCGGTGGCCCCGGTCAGTGCGGCGCGCAGGGCGTCGCGTGCGGCGGCGTCGGGGTCCGTTCCGGCGGACCGGGCGAGGTCTTCGTGGAACCACTCCAGCAGGGCGGTCTCGTCGGCGGGCACGTCCGTGGTCCCGGGGTAGGCGGTGTCGAGCAGGGTGAGGGTCGCCACCTCCTCGCCGACGGCGCGCAGTTGGTGGGCCATCTCGTAGGCGAGCAGTCCGCCGAGGGACCAGCCGGCCAGGTGGTACGGGCCGTGCGGCCGGACCTCTCGCAGGGCGGTGAGGTGGGCGGCGGCGAGTTCCGGCACGGTGGCGGGCACGATCTCTTCGTCGGAGACCGTCAGGCCCGGCGCCGTCAGTCCGTACACCGGGCGGTCCGGTCCCAGTGCCGCCGCGAGGGCGCGGTAGCACAGGACGTTGCCGCCCACGGGGTGGACGAGGAAGAGCGGGTCCAGGTCGCCGTCGGGCCGGATGCGTACGACGGTGTCCGGCCGGGCGGGGTGGCGCCGGGCGCGCAGGGCCTGTGCCTGCGCGGCGATGGTGGGGTGCTCCAGCACCGTGGACACCGACAGGCGTTCACCGAAGGCCTCGTTGATCCGGCCGATGAGGCGCAGGGCGTCGATGGAGTGTCCCCCCGCGGCGAAGAAGTCGTCGTGGGCGCCGACCGGTCCGGTGTCCAGGAGCCGCTCCCAGATGTGGGCGAGACGGGTCTCGGTCGTGCCACGGGGCGGCCGGGACGGGTCCCGGCGCGGTGCGTGCGCCGGGTCCGGGGCGGGCAGGGCGGCCCGGTCGAGCTTGCCGTTACGGGTGAGGGGCAGCGCGTCGAGCAGCACCCATGCCGAGGGCACCATGTGGCCGGGGAGCCGGGTGCGGGCGTACGCGTCCAGTTCCGTGCCGGCTGTGGCCTCGTCCGCCCCACTGTCGCCCGCTGCGACCACGTAGGCGGTGAGGCGTTCGCCGCGCAGCAGGACCGCGCATGCGTGGACCGAGGGGTGTTCGGCGAGTACGGCCTCGATCTCGCCGGGTTCGACGCGGAAGCCGCGGATCTTCATCTGGTGGTCGGTGCGCCCCGCGTATTCGAGGGCGCCGTCCGCCCGGTGCCGGGCCAGGTCGCCGGTGCGGTAGAGGCGGCGGGTGATGCCGTCGGGGCCGGTGTGCTCGATGAACCGTTCGGCGGTCAGGTCCGGGCGTCCGTGGTAGCCGAGGGCCAGTCCGACGCCTTCGAGGAACAGTTCCCCGGTGACGCCCGTCGGCACCTCGGACAGGCGCGCGTCCAGGACGTGGACGCGCATGTTGGCGATGGGCCGGCCGATCGGCACGGTGTCCCCGGTGCCGGGCCGGCAGTGCCACGCGGTGACGTCGACGGCCGCCTCGGTCGGGCCGTACAGGTTGTGCAGTTCGACGTCCGGGAGCAGGTCGAGGAAGCGGGTGCGCACCTCGGGCGGCAGGGCCTCGCCGCTGCACACGACGCGGGTGAGACCGGTGGCGTGCCGTACCGCGAGGGGGTCGTCGAGGAAGACGCCGAGCATCGACGGCACGAAGTGCGCGGTGCTGACGCCCTCGTCCTTGATGAGCCCGGCCAGGTAGGCGGGGTCGCGCTGGCCGCCGGGGCGGGCGAGGACGAGCGTGGCGCCGGTGAGCAGGGGCCAGAACAGCTCCCACACCGACACGTCGAACGTGTAGGGCGTCTTGTGCAGGACGCGTTCGCCGGGGGTGAGGCCGTAGGCGTCCTGCATCCACAGCAGCCG
>NZ_LIQQ01000552.1 GCF_001418565.1 Streptomyces graminilatus
GAGCGGCTGCACGCGGTACTGCTGTACGCGGCGAAGGAGCGGCCCGCGACGGGAGTTCCGGCCCAGCCCGACTCCCAGGAGCCGTACCGGGAGCGCGGCCGTCCGGTCTACGCCGAGGCCATGATCACCGGCCTCGCCGCGCTCGCGCTGCACGGTTTCTCGTCCGCGCCAGCGCTGCTGTCCCTCGACACGTTCGACGTCCTGGTCCCCCGGCTGCGCCGGCTGCGCTCGACGGGCTGCGTCCGCATCGTCCGCTCCTCCGCGCTGCCCGCACCCGAGGTGATCGACGGCCTGCCGGTCGCGCCGGTCGCCCGCGCGCTCGCCGACGCGGTGGCCGGACTCACGGACGCGGGCGCCGTACGCCGGCTGCTGACCGACGCGGTGCGCGGCGGCCACTGTGAACCGGCCTCGGTGGTACGGGAGTTGAACCAGGCCCGGCTGCTGGGCCGCCCGACCGTCGTGGACGCCGTGGACTCCCTGCTCGCGGAGGGCCGGGCGATCGCCGAGGACCGTCTCTACCGGATGGTGCGCGAGTACGGCCTCCCGGACCCGGTGTGGAACGTCGATCTGCGCCTGCCCGGCGGCCCGCACCTCGGCGGCCTCGACGCCTACTGGCCCGACCATGCGGTGGCGGTGGAGCTGGACACGCGCACCCCGCTCCCGGGCCACCGGCAGGAGGACGACGCGCTCTGGTCGGAGTACGCCCAAAAGCGCGAGCACCTGGAGCGGCTGGGCATCACGGTCGTCCATCTCACCCCGCGCAAGCTGCGCGAGGCGCTCGACCAGCAGGCCACTGTCGTACGCACGGCTCTGATGGCGTCGGGGGACCGCGAGCCGGCGGCGTATGTCGTGGTGCTGCCCCGGTAGGGAGGGACGGGAGCAGGACCAGGAGGGGAGAGGAGGGGCCACCGGGAGACCGGGGCCCCTCCTCGTGTTTCCCGGTGCTCTCCGCACCTTGGTTCCGGCCAGGTTCCGCAGAACTCCGCCTCGGTGATCCTCGCGCTGCCCACCGACCAGTCACCTATGCGCGTTAGGGACTTTTCGCCCTTTGTATGACGTATGAGGTGTGACGTACGACTAATGCAACCTGTCGACCGGTCCGGCGAGTCCGCCTCGGCAGGACTCGCCGGACCGGCACATTGTCGATCATGCAGGATCCATTCGATCGCGCTCTCGCCCTCGCGTTCGCGGTGCGATTGCCGTCCGCCGCCTCAGCGCAGGTCGGCGGCCCTGGCAAGCAGCTCGGCGGTGCCCGGGTGACGGCGGTGGGGGTTCAGGAGGCGGCGCATGTCGTGCAGGCGGCGGGTGACGCGGATGGAGTGCAGGGAGGGGGCCTCGGCGAGGAAGGTGTGCCAGTGGGTGAGGGCTGCGTCGAGGTGGCCCCGGGCGAGAAGGGTTTCGGCGAGGCGGGCGCGGGTGAGGGTGCCGGCCTGGAGTTCGGCGGGGGCGCGTAGGCGCAGGGAGGCGGACAGCGCGCCGGTGGCGCCCGCTTTGTCGCCGAGGGCGGCGAGGGTCTGGGCGCGCTGGTAGCGCAGGGCGCCGGCCGGATAGTGGGTGAACGGCCCCGGGGCGGAGTGTGCCCTTTCGTAGAGGCGTTCGGAGGCCGCGAGCGCGGTGAGGGCGGCGTGTCTGTCGTGGTGGGCCTGCATCACGGCCAGATGGGCCTGGGCGTAGGCGGCGACGATGGGCGCGGCGGTGCGGGTGGCGTCCGCGGCGCGCTGCGCGAGGTTGAGGACGGCGACCGTGTGGTGGCCCAGGTCGTGGGCGTGGGCGGACATGGTGCGCAGCGCGATGGCGAAGGTGGCCGTGTCGCCCGCCTCGGTGGCCAGTCGGGCGGCGGTGCGGTGGTAGTGCTGGGCGAGCGCGTCCGCCCCGTCACCGGCGGACATGGTGCCGAGCAGCACGGTCAGTTGGGCGGCACCGGACAGCAGGCCGCGGTGCACGGTCTCGGTGGCGCCGGTCTGGAGGTAGCCGGTGACGTCGCGGCTGAGGTAGGCCGCGAGCGCGGTGCGTACATGGCCGGGCCCGTGGGCCTCGGCGGCCTCGGCGAAGACCCGGGCCATGGTCCGCATCTGCTCCACCTCGGCCTGCCCCGCCCGGCCCCTCCCACGGCGTGCACCGGGGGCCGGTCCGGCGGGCGGTTTGCCGTGCGGCCAGGCGTCGGGCACGGCGAGGGCGGCCAGACTGAAGACCCCGGCGCCGAGCAGATGGCGCCGGGACGGGTCGAGGTCGGCACCGGTGAGGGTGGACAACTGGCGCAACGGGTCAGCCTCCCAGGACACGATCGGCGCGGTGGGCGGCGCGTCGCTCAGGCCCGCCTCCACCGCGCCGACGGGCCGCCCGAGACGCCGCGACAGCACCTCCAGCAGCAGTGCGGGCGCGGGCGGCCGGGGTGTGGTGCCGGACAGCCAGCGCGAGACCATCGACCGGTCGTACGCCAGCTGCCGGCCGTGTTCCACGGCCGCCTGCCGCAGGGCGGCGGCGAGTTGGGCGCCGTTCCAGTCCGCCTCCGCGAGCAGCGCCCGCAGACGGGTGTTGGGCGATGCGGGCACGTCGTCCTCCCCGGCTCCGGTCTGCCGGGACGGTGCACTGGTTGTACCCGGCGTCGGCCCGTCTTCAACTGCCCGCACGGCGTGTTGGGTTGGGTTGGGTTCAGCCGCGCACACCGGTGAGGATGTCGCCTACTCCTTTCCGCAGTACTCCGCCTCTACGACCTTCATCGAGTCGCCACTCCAGTCGCCGTTGAAGTTGAAGGCGAGGGAATGCTTGCCGTCGGCCGTGGTGACCGCCCCGGAGGTGGAACCGTGGATGCCGCCGCCGTGCCCCCAGACGGTGATCCCGCAGCTCAGCTTGTTCTCGATCAGCCCGAGCCCGTAGCGCCCGTCGACCACCTCGGCGGGCACGGTCGTCCTCATCTCGGCGAGCTGCTTGGCGGGCAGTACCTTGCCGCCCAGCAGGGCCGAGTAGAAGCGGTTCAGATCACCGGAGTTGGTGATGATCTCGCCGGCGGAGTTCGCGATCGACGGGTTCAGCTCGGTGACGTCGTAGATCTTGCCGTTGGCGTTCTCGGCGAGCGGTGAGTAGGCGCGGCTGCTGGGCTGAGGGACGGTGGGGTTCGTACCCGGCATGTACGTGCCGTGCAGCCCGAGCGGCTTGATGACGCGCCGCCGGACCTCGTCGCCGTACGACTTGCCGGTCACCTTCTTGATGACCATCCCGGCGACCGTGTAGTTGGTGTTCGAGTAGCTCCAGCTCGTGCCCGGGGCGAACGTGGGCTTGTGCCCCATGGCGACCTTGACGATCTCGTCGGGCGTCCAGGTGCGGTACCTGTTCTTGAAGAAGCCGTCCGCGAGGAAGACGTCGGTCGCGAATTTCTCGTCACTGGTGTAGTCGAAGATGCCGCTGGTGTGGTTGAGGAGCTGACGGATCGTGATCTTCCGCCCGTCGTGCCCGTTGCCGCGCACGACCCCGGGCAGCCACTTGTCGACGGTGTCGTCGAGCGACACCCGCCCCTCCGCCTCCAGTTGAAGCAGAACGGTCGCGATGAAGGTCTTCGTGATGCTGCCCGCCCGGAAGTTGTCGCGGGCGCTGCGCGGCTGTCCGGTCCTGAGGTTGCCGACTCCCTCGGTCGCCTTCCAGACGCCGTGCCGGTCCTTGGCCTGAAGGGCGACGCCGGGTACGCCGTCCGCGACGGCGGCTTTCACGGCCTCTCGGGTGGCCTGGTGACCGCCGCCCTGTCCGGCCGGTGCCGCCGCCGCCATCGCGGGCGCCGCGAATGTGCCTGCCACGACGGCGATCACCGCCGCCATCCCGACGAGCTTCTTGCCCCGCGTGCCCTGCCTCTTGCTGAGTGACATGCAGCTCCCCTTAGTTCCAGTCGTACACGACCGTCGGCGCGTCCTCGCCGAGTGTCGGTCGGGGGGAGGGACCCGGCGGGCAGGCACGAGGTTGCCCGGGGCGGGAGGGTTGGGCGCGTTTCAGCCTTTGGGGGCGCCGAGGCGCGCTCGCACGGTTTTTCCGACACCGGCCCGCAGGAACCAGTCCAGGGAATCGGCGAGCTGCCTTACGACGATCAGTCCGCGTCCTCGTTCACTGAGGTCCCTCGGCCTGACCGCCGGGAACACGAGCGCGGGGTCAGACACTTCGATGCTGAGCACCCCGTCGTCCAACTCCAGGAGGCGCAACCGCAGTTCGTGGCCGGGGATTCTGCCGTGCACCACGGCGTTGGCGACGAGCTCCGAGGTGACGAGGACGGCGTCCTCGATGTCGCCGGGCCAGTTCCACATGGTGAGGCGACGGCGGACGTGGAGCCGGGCGAGGCGAACGCTACGGAGGGTCATGGGGTAGCCCGTGGTCCAGTCGTGCGTGAGGAGGGCGCTGGACTGAGGGTCGGACACGGGGATTCCCTTCGAGATGGGGGCTTCCCAAATAGCGTGTTCGCGCAGGCAGCAGCACACAATCGAACATCGTGCAGATTATTCAGTGCAGCCACATTGGACTATGCCCGAATCTGCACAAGCGGCTGCGGGAGCACGACACGGACTGTCACACTCGGTACAGCACGAGCAACAGTAAGTACTGCGGCACGGAGGCGGTGCACATGGCAGCGAAGCGCGGGCGGACGGCCCAGCGGCTCGAACTTGGGCTTCAACTGCGCCAATTGCGCGAGAACTGCGACGGCGGTGACCGGGGTGTCGGGCTCACCCGACGGCAGGCGGTGCAGGGGTTGCGCATCTCGGAGGCATCCCTGCAACGGATCGAGACGGGGGCTTTGAACTTCCGTTACGTGGGCGACCTCCGGAGACTCCTCGCCAAGTACGGCGTCTCCGACGAAGACGTCATCGACTCCCTGATCAACCTCAACAGGGACTCCAACCAGCAGGATTGGCTCACGCAGTACCGGGGGTTGATGCCTGCCGGGATGCCGGGGTTCGTGGGGCTTGAGCCCGAGGCCCAGTCCATGAAGGCGTACCACCCGACGCTGGTGTACGGCCTGCTCCAGACCCAGCGCTACAGCCAAGTCGTGCACGAGGTGCAGAAGCCCATTGAGGAGTACACGTCGGAGGCCATTCGAAGTAGCGTTGAGCTACGGATGAAGCGCCAGGAGGTCCTCACTCGGGAGAACCCTCTGAAGCTCCACGTCATCTTGGGAGAGGCCGCCTTGCGGTATCCGATCGGGGGTACCGATGTCATCCGCGAACAGTTCGCGCGGATCGAGGAGTTGTCGGGATGGGACCACATCATCGTCCAGGTACTGCCGTTCCGGCCCAGCTACCGCTCGACCAACGACTTCGCCATCCTCGACTTCGGCAACGAGCTGCCGCCACGAGTCCAGGCCGACAGCGGCTGGGGTTCCGTATCCACCTCGGACAAGCCTCGTGAAGTCGACCGGTTCAGCCGGCGGTTCAACGCCATGACAGCATCGGCGCTGCCACCCGAGGACACGCCCGCTTTTTTGCACCGACTGGAACGAGAGCTGTAGACCCATGCATTCGCACCCCATCGCGCCCGAACTCGCCCCAGAGAACGCCTGGTTCAAGTCGTCCTACAGCGATGCGATGCAGAACTGCGTCGAGGCAGCCCTCATCACCCCGGCGCAGGCCTGGTTCAAGTCGTCCTACAGCGACGGCACGGGCCAGAACTGTGTCGAGGCCAGCCGCTTCGCCCCTCCCACCGGCATAGCCATCCGCGACTCCAAGAACGCCACCGGCCCCGCCCTCCGCCTCGGCCCCGCCCCCTGGAGGGCCTTCGTCACGCACCTCTGTGAAGGGCCGTCCACCCAGGTCTGAGCAGACGACAGTGGCCGCCGGGCCGGGGATGTCCGGCGGCCCGGTTGCCGTCAGCCCTTCTTCAGCACCAGCTCCACATTCCGGTCCCCCGCGCCCCCCGACAGATCCGTCCTCGCCCCCGGCGCGTTGAACGACAGCTCCCGGTACAGCGCCGCCAGGCCCGTCTGGGAGAGGTCCGTGTAGTCCGTGCGGTGCGGGGCCGCCGATTCGACGAGTGTCGTGAACAGCGACAGGGTGCCGTCGTTGTTGTCCACCAGCTCGATGACGCGGGCCAGTTGGGGGAAGTCGATGTGCGAGGCCGTCGAGATCTCCCAGAACGAGTGGTTGTCCGGGGCCGAGTGCGCCGTGATGACATTGCGGTGGATGTGGCCGTTCACCCAGGCCAGCACGTTGCGGTGGCTGGCGAGGAGGGCGACCACGGCCCCGCCGTCGTAGCGCCGGTCGGCCGGGTTGGCCGGGTCGATGTGGGTGTTGGTCATCGAGTCGCTGGTGTGGTGGCTGAAGACGATGGCGTACGAGCCGTCCTTCGCGCTCTGCCGCAGCGTCCGGTCCAGCCAGCGCACCTGGGCCGCGCCGATCGAGCCCTGGTAGTGGCCGCCCGGGTCGGTGGTGTCGATGCTGATGCCGATGACGTCGTCCGAGATGCGGAACGTGTAGTACTGCGTGCCCGCGTCCAGGTTGGCGGACGAGTAGCCGTGGCCCACCGGGCCGACACCCCGGTACGCCGGGTCCAGATGCGCCTTCAGATACTCCGCCCGGGTGAACGGGGCCCGCTTCTCGTCCGGGGTGACCGAGCGCAGGTCGCGCGCGTGGGCCTTGAGCAGGTGCCGGAGCTGGATGCCGGTCGGGTCGTCGGAGCTCCTGATCTGGTCCTGGAGCACCTTGCTGGCCGCCGCCGGCAGATCCATCAGCTTCTTGCCGCCGACCGCGAAGTCGGTGAGGAAGGGGTCGCGCTGGGAGGCGTAGCAGCCCATGGGCAGGGAGTCGTGGTTGCCGACCGTCGAGTACCAGGGCAGGTTCAGGCCGGGGCTGCGCACCTCCCGGATCGCCGCCTCCAGGAAGCCCTCGATGCGCGGGAAGCCCTGCCGCTTGTCGAAGTCACGGGTGGGCGAGTCGGGCTGCCAGTAGAGGGGCAGGCCGCTGCTCTGGACGCCCTCGTAGTGGCGCGGGTCCCCGGTGTTCGGCGTCATCCGGCCGCCGCTCATCACCTTCATGAACCACTCCAGCTCGGAGTGCGCGTTGTTGTCCGTGTTGTCGCCGGTCGTCATCACGAAGTGGAGGGGGGAGCCGGTGACCGGGGCTCCGCGCAGCGCGTTGATCCGCTCGACCAGCGAGGTCGCGCCCTGCACCGACAGCGCCTCGTGCGGGCGCCAGGCGTGCGGGTCGGCCGAGCGCATGTACTCCATACGCAGCGGGTGCTGTACGTCGGTCAGGTGAAGGTCCGTGAACTGGACGAAGGCCGCCATCGTGGTCCGCCGGGTGGCGCGGGACGCGCTCGGCGACGCCAGTTCCGTACGTACCACCCGCTCCCACGCCGGGCCGGCGCCCAGGCGCCGGTAGCCGCCCGTGCCGATGGGCGCGGAGACCGAGTTGAGCGTGGTGCCCCGGATGGACGGGGCGGGTGCGGCCGGCGGTGCCTGGTGGGGCGCGGCCACCGGGGCGTCGGAGGCCGCGGCTTCGGCCACCGTGGCGGCCTGGCTGTCACTGGGCCGCAGCGCGTAGCCGACGCCCGCCGAGACGGACACCGCCCCGGCCGCGGCGAGTACGGAACGTCGGTTGACCCCCGGCTTGGGGCTGGCGACAGAGCGTGTGCGCGACATGGCGCGGTCTCCCCGAGTGCGAACGCGTCGGAAGTGGTCACGGGTGATCGCAGTCGCGAACATCCCGCTCACCCTGGATGCTTGGCACCGGGAATGACCTGCGCGTGAACGAGGCGGCAACGCGTGACGCCGATCTCCGTACGTGGATCTTGGGCCCCCCGGCCCGTTCGCGACCGCACGGCAAACGGCTCGGATCCGGTCACGCCGTGTTCATTTTCCGGGGTACCGGACCACCGACGCCCGGGTACTCGACCCCCGTCGTTCAGCTCCGCGTTCCGGCCTTGGCGGCCCGTCCCGTGACCGGCCGCTCCAGCCACAGCTCCAGCCCGATGTCCACCATCCGGACCTTCTTCAGCTTCTCCAGCGCGCCCAGGTCGTGCCAGGCGGCCAGGTCCGTGGAGCCGTTCACCTCGGGGCGCAGCTCGCCGCCGGTCACCATGCCCTCGTACACCAGTCGTACGGAGTGGTGGTCCTCCGGGGGCCGCAGGCGGGACGTGAACGTACGGCGGACGGAGTCGACGCCCAGCAGGCCCGTCACGTCGATGCGGTAGCCCGTCTCCTCCAGGAGCTCGCGGCGGACCGTGTCGTAGGGGTCCTCGCCGTGTTCCATGCCGCCGCCCGGCAGCACCCACTCGTGGCCGCCCTCCCCGTCGGGGCTACGGGCGAGCAGTATCTGTCCGTTGCGGACAACGACGGCGTAGGCGGCGACCCGCAGCGTCTTGCTCATACGGGGACGGTAGCGCGCGGGGCCGGAATGTTCAGGTGGATTGTCGCCGAGGGCCGCTGGGCACGATCGGGACATCAAGCGCAAATGGCCTATCACGCACACCCGCTGCGAAGCAGCGCAATTAGGACTCCATGCAGTCAAAGCGCATCGCGGGTTTTCCCCACACGTTCATATACTTTCGGTCAACCATCCCCAAACATCCGTCCCTTACGTAAAGCTATGTGATCGTCCGGCTCCGCATTCCGGATGCTCTTGGCCAAGGTCGATCAATTCGATCAACTCGGCCGATCAACGCACGCTCCTTTACCTACAAGGGATGCCGATGACCTTCACCTCTCAGCGCGCACCGATCTCGGGTGCGAGACGTGTGGCGCGCATAGCCGCGGCCGCCGGACTGGTGGCCGCGCTCTCCGCGGCGGGACCCATACCCCTGGCCTTCGCCGCGGACCCGGCGACGGGCGTGACCCCGTCCGACGGCCCCCTCAAGTCGGCCGACGCCAAGCTCGGTTCCGACGACGCCGCGCTTCTCTCCGAGGCCAAGGCCGACGGAGACAAGACCGTCACCCTGATGGTCGCCACCGCGCCGGGCCAGACCGAGCAGGTCGCCTCGCAGCTCGACGCGGTGAAGGGCGGCCTCGTCGGCCGGACCTTCGACAAGGTCGGCTACGTCCGCGCCACCGTCCCCACCGCCCAGGCGGACAAGGCCATCGCCGCCGCCGTCAAGCTCCCCTCCGTGCACGGGATCGACCTCCGCCAGGACATCCCGCTGGACGACCCGTCGCCGGCCGCCGACACCGCCTCCGCCCCCCAGGCGGGTGCCGGCAAGACCTACGCCGCGCCGGACAGCACGACTCCCGCCAAGAACCCGTACAACCCGTCCTTCGAGACGGGCGCCGTCGACTTCGTGAAGAAGAACCCGAAGGCGGACGGCCGCGGCATCACCATCGGCATCCTCGACTCCGGTGTGGACCTGGCGCACCCCGCGCTGCAGAAGACCACCACCGGCGAGCGCAAGATCGTCGACTGGGTCACGTCCACCGACCCGGTCAACGACAACGACGGCAGCTGGCTGCGGCAGACGAAGACGGTCGCCGGTCCGGCCTTCTCCGTCACCACGGCCGCCCAGGGCACCGAGGACTTCACGGCGCCGGCCGGCACCTACAAGTTCAGCTACTTCGCCGAGTCCGTCACCGCGGGCGGCGACGAAAAGGGCGACGTCAACCGCGACGGCGACACGACCGACGTCTGGGGCGTGCTGTACGACGCCGCCGCGGGCACGGTCACCGTCGACGTGAACGACAACCACGACTTCACCGACGACACGCCGATGAAGCCGTACAAGGACGGCTACCAGATCGGCTACTTCGGGACGGACGACCCGGCGACCGATGTCGCCGAGCGCATCCCGTTCGTCGTCGAGATCCGCAAGGACGTCGTCTACAACGCGGCCGGTGCCAAGGCCGACTACGCCAACATCGGCATCATCGCGTCCGAGCACGGCACCCACGTCGCCGGTATCACCGCGGCGAACAGCCTGTTCGGCGGCAAGATGAACGGTGCCGCGCCCGGCGCCAAGATCGTCTCGTCCCGCGCCTGTGTCTTCGGTCCGGGCTGCACCAACGTCGCGCTGACCGAGGGCATGATCGACCTCGTCGTCAACCGTGGCGTCGACATCGTCAACATGTCGATCGGCGGCCTCCCGGCGCTGAACGACGGCAACAACGCGCGCGCCGAGCTGTACACGCGTCTCATCGACACGTACGGCGTGCAGCTGGTCATCTCGGCCGGTAACTCCGGGCCCGGCGCCAACACGATCGGCGACCCCGGTCTGGCCGACAAGGTCATCTCGGTCGGCGCGTCCATCTCCAAGGAGACCTGGGCGTCCAACTACGGCTCGGTCGTGTCGAAGAAGTACGCGATGATGCCGTTCTCGTCGCGCGGCCCGCGTGAGGACGGCGGCTTCACGCCGACGATCACCGCGCCCGGCGCCTCGATCAACACCACGCAGACCTGGCTGCCCGGCTCCCCGGTCGCCCAGGCGGGCTACACCCTCCCGGCCGGCTACTCGATGCTCCAGGGCACCTCGATGGCGTCCCCGCAGGCCGCCGGTGCCTCGGCGCTGCTGCTGTCGGCCGCCAAGCAGAAGGGCATCGCCGTCACCCCGGCCGCCCTGCGCACGGCCCTGGTCACGCACGCCGACCACATCAAGGGTGCGCAGGCGTACGAGGAGGGCGCGGGCCTCATCAACATCGTGGACGCGTGGAAGGCCCTCGGGTCCGACTCCACCACCCACGACTACACCGTCAAGGCCCCGGTCGACACCGCGCTCGACCAGAAGCTGAAGACCCCCGGCTTCGGCACCGGCCTCTACGACCGCGAGGGCGGCCTCAAGGTCGGCGTCAGCAAGACGTACGACATCACCGTGACGCGTACGTCCGGTCCCGCCAAGGCGATCCGGCACGAGCTGCGCTTCAGGAACAACGCCGGTCGCACCTTCGAGATCGCCGGCAAGGACGATGTCTGGCTGGAGCTGAACAAGCCGGTCACCGTCAAGGTCACCGCGAGGTCGAAGACGGCCGGCATCAAGAGCGCCATCCTCGAACTCAACGACCCGGAGACCGAGGGCGTCGACAAGCAGATCCTGACCACGGTCGTGGTCTCCGCGCCGCTCAAGTACACGTTCTCCGCGTCGGACTCGGTGCAGCGCAACAGCAACAAGTCCTACTTCCTGACCGTGCCCGAGGGCGCCAGGACCCTTGAGGTCGCGATCAGCGGCCTCGCGGCCACCAGCCAGACCCGGTTCATCTCGATCCACCCGTACGGTGTCGCGGTCGAGGACACGGGCACGCCGTACTGCTACAGCAACTACCCGAACACCAACGGCTGCGCGCCGGACGTGCGTTCGTACCCGAACCCGCAGGCAGGCGTCTGGGAGATCGAGGTCGAGTCGCGCCGTACGTCGCCGCTGCTCGACAACCCGTACAAGCTGGACGCCACCGTCCTGGGCGCGACCTTCGACCCGGAGGTCATGACCGTTCCCGAGGCCAAGGTCGGTACCCCGATCGCCGCCTCCTGGAAGCTGACGAACAACCTCGCCCCGGTCGACGGCAAGCTGGCCGGCAGCACGCTGGGCTCCTCCCTGAACGCCCGTCCGACCATCGCCCAGAACGAGACCCGGACGACCACGGTCGAGGTGCCCGCGGGCGCCGCGTCCCTGAACGTCGCCATCGGCAAGGTCTCGGACCCGGCGGCCGACCTCGACCTGTTCGTGTACGACGCGGCGGGCAAGGAAGTCGGCAACTCGGCCGACGGCGACTCGGAGGAGGCGGTCTCCATCGCCTCGCCCGCCGCCGGTACGTACACCATCCAGGTCGTCGGCTACTCGGTTCCGACCGGCTCGACCGCGTACGACTACCAGGACGTCTTCTACTCGCCCTCCCTGGGCTCCATCCAGGTCGCCGACACCCCGGTGAAGCTCGGCACGGACGCCTCGGCGACCGTCTCCGGCACCATCGTCGCCTCGGCGCCCGCGCCGGCGGGCCGTGAGTTCTTCGGCCAGGTGTCCCTGGTGAACGCGCACGGCACGGTCGCCGGTACGGCCACCGTGAAGATCGAGAAGGTCACGCCGTAACGGCGGTACGACCACGGGGGCGGGCGTCCGGTACCTGGTACCGGGCGCCCGCCCCTTCGCCGTTCACCGGCGCTCGCACTGGAGAGTGCGCGAGGCAGGCAGGGCGGCCGTGATCCAGGCCAGTTCGACGGCGATCCGCCCCTCGCCGACGGTCCAGGTGTCGGGGGACACGGCGTCCGCCGGGATGCCGATCAGGGTGTCGTCGCCCTTGGTGAGCCTCGGATCGACGTCCTGGTCCATCAGGAACGTCACCTCGGCCGGGCCCTTGTCCGGCTTGTAGTACCGGTTCACGCGCAGGGTGATCCGGTCCTGGCCGGCGTCCGGTCCCGGGTCGACGGCGGTGACCGTGCCCTCGACGACCAGACGGGCGCAGGCGAGGTACCGGGCTCCGCCGCTCTTGGCGCCCGCGCCGCCGTTCTGCGGGGTGACGGTGGCGGACGTCCCGGTGTCGGCCTTCCAACCCGCCCCCGAGTCCTCGGCCCCGTTCCCGGCCTGCGAGACGAGCCACGCCGACCCCGCGAACAGGGTGCCCACGGCGGTCACGCCCACGACGCCGAGGGCGAGGGTGCGCAGGGGACGCCGGTACGGGCGTTCCCGTACGGGAATCCGGGCCGGCCTTCGCACCGGCTCCGGTTCCGTGTGTTCCTGTTCCTGATGTGCCAGCGCGCCCCCGATGAGCCCCAACTGCTCGCGCAGCAGGGCCACATCGGCCGCCGCCGACCAGTGCTCGGCCATGAAGTCGGCGTCCGTGAGGGCCTCTTCGGGCAGCGGATCGTCCGTCAGCGCGGCCATCAGCGCGTCGATACCGTCGTATTCGGCGGCCATCTCACACCACCTCGTCCTCGTGCAGGCGGGCGCGCAGTGCCCGTACCGCCATGTGCAGCCTGCTCTTGACCGTGCCCTCCGGGATGCCCAGTTCCTCGGCGATCCCGCGTACCGGCAGGTCGGCGTAGAAGCGCAGGACCACTACCTGGCGCTGGGGGTCGGGCAGGTCGTCGAGCCCCCGGGCGACGGCGAGGGAGAGCAGGCTCGTCTCCTCGCCGGAGGGGTGGGCCACCGGCTGGCGCAGGGAGGCGAGCCGCTCCCCGAGCCGTTCCTGGCGGCGCTTGGCCCGATGCCAGTCCATGGCGAGGTTGGAGGCGACGACCGCCGCCCACGCCGAGACGTCGCGCGGTGCCTCGTGTCCGTTCGCGGTGCGTTCCAGCAGCCGCAGGCGGACCTGCTGTACCCCGTCCAGCAGGTCCGCCTGCGGCACGCCCCCGAGGGCGAGCACCGCCCGGACCCTGCGCTCCTGCGCCGGGTCCAGCGGGTCGCCGCGGCCGTCCTCCTGGACGCGCCGGGCCTTTCTGCGCAGCACAGCACCCTCCCCCTCGCCGCGTTTCTCCTAGGACGCCGGGGGCGCCCGGAACGTTCGGCGGGCTTACGGTCGTGGAGGAGACGTACGTCACATCGGGGACGGGTGGGACTCGGGCCCCGCTTCTCCCCGGTCGGTCCAGGCCCGTACAGCTTGCGTCCGGGCGTCCCCGGCGGGCGGGTTTCTCCAGCTCAGGGTGGGTGCGGCCGAAGGATCGCAACCGGTGGCCATGCCCTTTCCGTCCCACTCCTCGGGCATGCCGGGCAAAGAATTGGACATGTCGCCCCGGGTGGGACGCATGATGGAAACGTGCCGGTCACGCAATCGGTCAGGCCGCGATCGGTCACGCAATACAGCGCCATACAGAAGGAGTCGCCGTGAGGGTCGGAATCGTCGGAGCCACCGGGCAGGTCGGCACGGTCATGCGCAGGATCCTCGTCGAGCGTGAGTTCGAGGTCAGCGAGCTGCGGCTGTTCGCGTCGGCTCGGTCGGCGGGTTCCGTCCTCGACGGTGTGACGGTGGAGGACGCGGCGACGGCCGACTACACCGGCCTTGACATCGTGCTGTTCTCGGCGGGCGGCACCACCTCGAAGGCGCTGGCGGAGAAGGTCGCCGCGCAGGGTGCCGTGGTGATCGACAACTCGTCGGCGTGGCGCCGGGACCCGGACGTACCCCTGGTCGTCTCCGAGGTGAACCCGCACGCGATCGCCGACCGCCCCAAGGGCATCATCGCCAACCCGAACTGCACGACGATGGCCGCCATGCCGGTCCTGCGGCCGCTGCACGACGAGGCGGGCCTCGAAGCGCTGGTCGTCGCGACCTACCAGGCGGTGTCCGGTTCGGGTGTGGCGGGTGTGGCCGAGCTGCACGGGCAGGCGCTGAAGGTCGTCGCCGACGCGGACAAGCTCACGCACGACGGTTCGGCGGTCGACTTCCCCGAGCCGCACGTGTACAAGCGGCCGATCGCCTTCAATGTGCTGCCGCTGGCGGGGAGTGTGGTGGACGACGGCTCGTTCGAGACGGACGAGGAGCAGAAGCTGCGCAACGAGTCCCGCAAGATCCTGGAGATTCCGGGGCTGAAGGTGTCCGGTACGTGTGTCCGGGTGCCGGTGTTCTCGGGGCACTCGCTCCAGGTGAACGCGCGGTTCGCGCGTCCGCTGTCGGTGGCGCGGGCGACGGAGCTGCTGGCGGACGCGCCCGGTGTCACCCTGTCGGAGATCCCGACCCCCCTTCAGGCCGCCGGTCAGGACGCGTCGTTCGTGGGGCGGATCCGCGCGGACGAGACGTCGGAGAACGGGCTCGCGTTCTTCGTCTCCAACGACAACCTGCGCAAGGGCGCTGCGCTGAACGCGGTACAGATCGCGGAGCTGGTGGCGGCGGAGCTGAGCGGTAAGTAGTCCTTTTTTCGCCCCCGCCGCCCCTACCCGTCCCGTCCCTTCTGGGGGCTGCGCCCCCAGACCCCCCTTCGCGCTGAACGCGCTCGTCCTCAATCGCCGGACAGGCTGACTACCCAGCCCGTCCGGCGTTT
>NZ_LIQQ01000553.1 GCF_001418565.1 Streptomyces graminilatus
CCGGCGCGTACGGCATGTCCGACGGCACCGGGCGCCCGGTGCCGTCCACGATCTGCCCCTTGTCGAACATGCCGTCGATCACCCCGGCCCCGGCCCCTGCCGCGAGCCGCGCTTCGAGATAGTCCCGTACGGTCGCCCAGGAGTCCCCGGCCGGCAACCGCACCCGCACCGGGTCCACCCCGTCGAGCTGCGGCAGGGGGGAGGGCGGGGGCGGGGTGCGGCGTCTCATCACGGTCAAGCGTACGTGGCGGTGGTGGCGGGATGCCGGTCGTGCCCTTGGGCTGTCAGGATCCGAGAGCTGTGGACGGCACACCTCCCGGGGCGGGTGCCTGGTACCGCTCGGCGATCGTCGTCCACACGTCGACGGCGGCGAGGTGGCAGCGCATCACTTCCAGCACCGCCGACAGTTGCTCACGGTCACTGCCGTTGAGCTGCAACTGCTCGCAGAGGTCGGGGAGTTGAACGGACTCGAGGTGGTCGTACTCCGACTGCCTGGCCGCCCGCAGCCGGGTGACCAGGGTCGCGGCCTCGTCGACGGAGACGTCCAGGAACCGCGCGAACACGAGGACGAAGTTGCAGATCTCGTCCTCGTTCTCGACCTCCCGGCGGTAGGAGCGGACGTCGTTGTAGAGGGTCTGAAGGTCCGTCCAGGCGTCCATCAGCGCACGGAACGGACGGGACTGGCGCACCCGCGTCGGCACCTCCGTGCCCGCCACGTGCTCGGCGAGGCAGATCCCGACATGGCCGCCGAACGAACCGCGCCGGCGCACCAGGTACTCGGCGGGATCAGGAATGCGCCCACTGCACATGCATTCGAGCTCCCAGCACTGTCCGTCGGCATATTCCATCACGGCGTTCCGCATGTTACGTTTCCAAGGCATGGACCGCGTTGGCGTCATCCGCAGCCATATGTCCGCCAGGGACCTCTCGATGGGGTGCTCCGGTGTCGCGTGGGAGGTGCCGTTGAGCGGCATGAACAGAGAGAGCCGGTCGACCAGGGCTCGCGCCCCCGTGAGATCGCGCCTCGCTTTGAACGTCCGGGGGAACAGCAGGTCGAGGGCGAACATCCACGCGAATACGTGGTAGGCCAGGAACAGCTCTTCCTCGGGCGCGAAGGGGAAGCACCAGGCGGTGCAGTCGGCGAGTCCGATGGCGGCCCATTCGTCGGGGTCGGCTGTGAAGGGCAGCAGCCCCATGTTGTACGTCCAGGCGTCGCCTTCGCGATTCAGCAGGTCAACGCTCGGGTTTCCCTGCCAGTGGTAAAGCGCTCGGAGCGAGGGTGTGCTCATCGTGCTGATCTCCTGTCAGGTGTTCAAGAGCTGGCATGAGCGGTGACTCTCAGATCCTTCGGCTTGGACGGAACACGGATTACGGACACGGAACCGGAGGCTCCCCGGGGGACGGGTTCGAGCCGTCAGCGCACGCGCGCGACGGCCCGGGTGACACCCCCGGGCGGCCGGGCGGGAGCAGAGCCTTCCACGATTCCCTCCGGATGACGGAGCCGACCAAGTCCTGAACTGCGCGCTGTACTCCGTACGCCGCGACCGCGGCGTGGCTGACTCGTGCATGATGGGGGCCCGCCGGCTGAGCCGGTCGGGCGGGACCTCGTCGACCGTGTGCCGGGTGGCACCGTCGGCTGTGACCTGCGGGACGGCCACCGGAATGCGCACGTGGTCGGTGGACGTCACCGCCACGGCCGTGGCGTCAGCGGCGCGGTCGCGGATCGTCTCCACCTTCCGGTGCGTCTGTGGGTTTAGTCAACTGTTTGAAGCCAGTTGGACCTTGGGCACGGCGCCGGCGCGCGCTGGCGCGAAGCGCGCCCCGGGCGGGACCCGGGCCCGCGGTTCTCGGTGATCCACTGGATGTCCCGGGCGACGGTGTGCGCATCCCGACATCACCTCCACGGGCCCGGGCGCGACACCCTTTCATGCCGTCAATTCGCCCTGAAAGCCTCTTGCTTGGGACCATGCGATGGTTTTCGGCCGCCGAAAAGGGCGCCCGACCCCGGCGCATGGAGCTGCCCCGGCGCATGGAGCGGATCCCGGCTCGCCGGATGCGCGGCTTCGCGCTCCGCCGAGTGCGCCGTGGATGCGCTGCTCCGGCCGGGGCAACAAGGCTTATTCAGGCGGCAATTGGGCTGTATTCGCGGCAACGGGAGCAGATTCCGCGCCAGAGCGCACGCGGCGCACGCGCATGAGCCGGTACAGAACTCCGAACACCACCGTGACCAGCAGGAACAGCACGGTGAACCACTGGAAGTACCAGTGCCCCCCGGCCGGGTCGTAGACCGCCGCTCGGGGCCAGGCCAGGTTGACGGTCATGAAGAGGCCGTAGACGAGAGCGAGGACGTTGACGGGGATGCCCCAGCGGCCCAGGGAGAACAGGGGCTTGCCGGATTCGTCGGTGCCCTCGGCGACGCCGAACGTGCCCTTCAGGCGCTGGACCAGCAGTGGGCCCGTCACCATCGCGTACGCCAGGTACAGCATCACGATGCAGGTGGTGCCGATGGCCAGGAAGGCATCGGGGGAGGCGAAGTTGAGGAGGAGTAGCGCCGCCGCCAGGACTCCGACGACCACGGCCGGGCCGCTCGGCATGCCCGTGCGCGGGTTGACCCTGGCGAGGCCGGCCGAGAAGGGCAGCTGGCCGTCGCGGGCCATCGAGAAGAGCATCCGGCAGGCCGCTGTCTGGATCGCGAGGGTAGCCACCGCGATCGCCACCACCACGTCGACCAGCAGGGCGCGGCCCATGCCGTCGCCGAGGCTGCTCGTCAGGACGTAGCTGAGGCCCTCGGTGCCGAGCCTGCCGTCGGTGAGGCTCGGCGCGGCGAGCAGGCCGGCGAGGATGATCAGGCCGCCCAGCAGGCCCGCCGCGGCGAGCGCCGTGAGGATCGTGCGGGGCGCGGTGCGCCGGGGGTTGCGGGTCTCCTCGCTCATCTCACCCGCGCTGTCGAACCCGATCATCACGTACGCCGCCGTGAACGAGCCCACCAGGAGTGCCCCGGTGAGGCCGGACTCCAGTGCCGTACCGGTGTGGAAGGTGATGCCGGGAGCGCGCTCGGAGTGGGTGAGCAGGAGCACGATGATCAGGACGGCGCCGATGATCTCGGCGGTCACGCCGACCCGGTTGATCAGGGACATCACACGGTTGTCCAGGACGTTCACCAGGGTCGTCAGGGCCAGCAGGAATACGCCGAGAATCGCCGCGTTGGCCGCGCCGCTCGCCGAGGTGGGCGCCGGGTCGCTCCCCACCAGCTGGAAGCCGGACCAGATGGCCGGCATGACGACCTGGAGCGCGAGCGCCGCCGCCGCGACCACCACGATCTGCCCGATCACCATGATCCAGCCGGCGAACCAGCCGAAGGTGAGGTTGGAGAGCCGGGACGACCACTGGTAGATCGCGCCGGAGATCGGATAGCGCGCGGCCAGTTCCGCGAAGCACGCGGCGACCAGCATCTGGCCGATCAGTACGGCCGGCCAGGCCCAGAAGAAGGCGGGGCCGCCGAACGCGTACCCGAAGGCGAAGAACTGGAAGACGGTCGTGAGGACGGAGATGAAGGAGAACCCGGCGGCGAACGAGGCGTACCGGCCGAGGCTGCGGTGCAGTTCCTGGCGGTAGCCGAACTCGGCGAGGGAGCGGTCGGCGGACGTCTCGGCTGGGTCGGGGCGTACGTCGGAGTCTGCGGTCGTGGTCACGGCGTGGACCTGCCTTCGGCGCGGAATTCCTGTCGGGTGACAGAAATTAAGGAGGCGCTGTTTCGCAGGGATGTCGCGGCCGTGTCGAGGCGGGGCCCAAGTCCTCACGTACCGGCCGCGACCGGGCGGCTGGGCGGTGTGATGAGGCTCGGCGGCATGCTACTGGCTCGGCGGACGCCCCGCGCGGTGCGTTCCGGCCTCGGGGGCAAGTGTGATGTGAGCGTGACATATCGGATGAGGGCGTCCGATTCCCGCTCGCCGGACGGGGGCGCCAACCGGGCGCCAAGGGTGGGGAGTTCGGGCTGCTGCCCGCTTGTCCCGCCGCGCCGGGGCCACCCGGTCGGGC
>NZ_LIQQ01000554.1 GCF_001418565.1 Streptomyces graminilatus
GGGCGGCGGCACGGGCCGGGTCGCCGCCGTGGGGGCGGGCGTCGGCGGGTACTGCGGGAAGGGCGCCGCGATCGTCGGCGGGTACGGGCCCGCCTGTAGGGTCTCCGCGCTCAGGGTGCCTCCCGCGCCGATGATCCGCAGATCGTGCTCGGCCTGCTCGGCGGAGAGACGTTCGGCCGGATCCTTGCGCAGCAGCCCCTCGATGACGGGGGTCAGCGGTCCCGCCCGGCGCGGCGGCGGCAACTCCTCGTCCACGATGGCGCGCAGGGTGCTCAGCGGGGTGTTCTGCCGGAAGGGCGAATTGCCCTCGACCGCCGCGTACAGCATCACGCCCAGCGACCACAGGTCGGACTCGGGGCCGGGGGTGCGCCCCAACGCCCGTTCCGGAGCCAGGAATTCGGGGGAGCCGATCAGCTCGCCGGTCATGGTGAGGGCCGAACTGCCCTCGACCGTCGCGATCCCGAAGTCGGTGAGCACCACCCGGCCGTCGTTGGACAGCAGTACGTTGGCCGGCTTCACGTCCCGGTGGAGCACCCCGGCCTCGTGCGCGGCCCGCAGCGCGGAGAGCACCTCGGCGCCGATGTGCGCGGCCCGCTGCGGGGACAGCGGCCCCTCGGCGTCCAGTTGATCGGCGAGCGAGAGCCCGCGGACCACCTCCATGACGATCCAGGGCCGGCCCCCGTCGGTCGCCACGTCGTACACCGTCACGACGTTCCGGTTGGAGACGCGGGCCGCGGCCCAGGCCTCGCGCTCCAGTCTGGCGTACATGCGTTCGATCTCGGAGGTGGCCAGGCCGGAGGGCGCCCGCACCTCCTTGACGGCGACCTCGCGGTACAGCACCTCGTCGCGGGCCAGCCACACCGTGCCCATACCGCCCTCGCCGAGCGGCGAGAGCAGCCGGTAACGTCCCGCGATCACACGTTCACTGCCCGGTTCCCCGCTCATGAGCGTCCCTCCGTCGCAGCCGCGACTTCACGGATCGGATCTCATCGCGCGCCGATTTTCCGCGCTTCGCCTGATCTCTTCCCAAAAGTAGCTCAGCTGAATGCGGCTACGGCGCCCTTGAGCACCAATCCGGCGCCCAGCGCGACAACGAGGAGCGCGGACGCCAGCGGCGCGGTCCGCCGGACGAACGCGAGCAGCGGTCCGCCGGCCAGCCCCGGACGCCGGTCCAGCAGGCGGTTCGCCCCGCTGCCCAGTCTCACGACCAGGAATCCGGCCCCGGTGAGGGTGAGCGCGAGCCCGATCCCGTACGCCAGTACGAGCAGGAACCCGAACCAGGCCTTCCCGAGTGCGGCGGCCCCGACCAGCACGACCACGGCAGACGGACTGGGCACCAGCCCACCGGCGAACCCGAGCAGGATCGTGCCGCGCACGGTGGGCGCGATGTCGTGCGTGTGGGTGAAGCCGCCGTGGGTGTGTTCGAGGGTGGTGCGGTTGTGCTTGTGGGTGTGTTTGCGGTCGTGGTCGTGATCGTGGTCGTGGTGCTCGTGGGTGTGGCCGTGATCGTGATCGTGCTTGTGGTCGTGATCGTGGTCATGACCGTGCACGTGTGCGGGAGCCGCGGTGGGCGCGGGTGCGAGCGCGGTGGCCGTGGGGGCGTGCGATGCGTGGGCGAGGACCAGTTGGCGTTCCGGTGCCTTGTCGGCGGCGTGGGTGTGGCTGTGGGGGTGCTCGTGGTCGTGCTCGTGGTGGGAGTGACCGTGGTCGTGGTCATGGTCGTGACCGTGGCCGTCGTCGTGACTGTGGTCGTGCGGGTGAGGGTGTGTGTGGGCGGCGGCGTGCTCGCGCTCGTGGGCGCGCTGGCGCCAAACCCGGCGCAGGAGCGTCAGGCCCGCGCCTGTCACCAGGACGCCGCTCGCCACGCCCAGCCAGGCGATGACCGAGGGCGCCGCGGCGGAACCGGCCGTCACGAGCAGGCCGAGGGCGACCACGCCCAGCGTGTGGGTGACGGTCACCGAGGCGGCCAGCGGCATGACGTCGCGCAGCCGGGCCTTGCCGCCCCGGGCGGCGGCCGTGGCCGCCATCAGGGTCTTGCCGTGGCCCGGGGCGAGCGCGTGCATCGCGCCGAGGAAGATCGCGATGACCAGGGCCAGCGCGGCGAAGCCGACCGTGAGGTCGTGCCGGGCCACCAGGGAGTCCAGCGCGCGCGTCCACCGGTCGGCGCCACGGGGCAGCACGGAGGACGCCGGTGCCGCCTTCTCGTCGCCCTCCGCGAGGGCCGGGCCGCCCGGCCGCACCTTCAGCGCGGCCGTCGCGGTGTCGGCCGGCGAGGAGAGCAACTCCTTGGGGTAGCTGGTCAGTTCACCGGAGGACGACTTCTTCGGTACGTCGGACCCGGCGAGCGTCATCCGGTCGCCGCGCGCGGTGATCTCCCGCCAGCCAGGACCCGACTCGGTGCCCGCGCTGTGGAAGCCGACGGCGATGGTGTCCCCTTCGGCGACCTCGGGGAGGGCGGCCTTGAGCTCGCACTCCACGCGCAGGGTGTTCAGCCCGGCCTGGCCGGGCCGCGTGCGCGCCTTGGCGCTGCCCACGGAGAGCGGAACCGCGTGCCCCGAGACGGTGACCTTGCTGCCCTTCGCGGCGGTCGCGCACCGCTGCGCGGCCCAGTCGGTCAGGCCCAGCCTCTCGATGTCGGGCTTGGCCTGGGTCGCCGGGATCTCGGCGAGGTCCTCGACATGGGCGACCCGCAGGTGCCCGGGGGCGACGACGAGACCGTCGTAGCGGTTGACGGTGAAGTTTCCGAGCGGGTGGGCGCTGGCGGCCGTGGCGGGCACGAGTACGAGCGTGCAGGCGGCCGTGAACACGGCGGCACCGGCGGCGGCCGAACGACGGAGCTTCACTTGGCCGCCTCCAGGGACTTGAGTGCCGTACGGGCCTTGCGGGCGCCCAACGGGGAGAAACCGGGGTTGAGTTCGAGGGCGGCGGAGAGCGAGGCGCGGGCTTCCTTCGGGTGGCCCGTGGCCTGCTCGATCACGCCGCGGTGGTAGAGGAAGGAGGCGTTGTGGTAGCCGGTCGCGGTGGCGCGGCGGGCGTACGGCAGCGCTTCCTCGTCGTGGCCGTTGACGTGCAGTGCCCACGCGAGGGCGTCGGCCGTGTGCACGGTCTCGCGGCGGTCCCACTCGGCACGGGCCGCGCGCAGCGCCGACTTCCTGTCGCCGTGGTCGGCGGCGGCGAGCGCGGTGTCCAGGTCGGCGTTGACACCGTTGGCGCGGGCGATCGCCGTCCAGGCGTTGACGAGCGCGTACTGGGCCCGTGCCTTCGCCAAGTCACCGTCGCCGCCCCGGATTTCGTACAGCTCACCGAGTTCGACGAGCGGACCGGGCAGCGGGAAGCGGGAGACGACGTCCTCCATGCCCTTGATCGCGCCGGCCCGGTCGCCGTCGGCGAACTGGGCGCGGGAACGGCCCTCCAGCGCCGGCAGGTAGGCCTCGTCGGCGGCCAGGGCGCGGGCGTAGTACTCCAGGGCGGACTTGTACTGGCCCTGGTTCCAGGCGAGTTGCCCGAGCGCGCTGGCCACGTACGCGATGTCACCCCGGGAGGTGGAGGCGCGCAGCGCCTGCTCCAGCACACGCCGGGCGGTGCCGACGTCGCCGCGCAGCTCACGCACGTACGCGAACCGGGTGAAGACAGGCACCCCGGGCCGCTTGGCGTCGGCCACGTTCGTCGCCTTCAACGCCTCGTCGTAGCGCCCGAGTTCGACCAGGGCGTCGATACGGGTGGACAGGGCGCGCTCGCTGTAGGGGTTCCGCGCGAGGGCCTTGTCCGAAAACTTGAGGGCGCCGGGGAAGTCATGGCGGGCGGCGGCGAGGGCGGCGCGCCCGGCGAGAGCGGGATCGTTGTCGGGCTCCAGCTCCAGGGACCGGTCGAGGGCCTGCTGGGCCTGCGGATACCGGGAGGGGTCGCCCTTGGTGCGGGCCTGCTCGACATAGGCGAGCCCGAGAGTCGCCCAACTGCCGTAGTCCTTGGGCTGTGCCCGGAGATGGGCCTGGAGCGAGGCGATGCTCGCGCCGATGTCGCCGCTCGCGAGCAGCGCGGGAGACATCGCGGCGGGCGCGGACGCGACGGTGGCGGTCCCGTTCCCGTCCCTGATGGCCCCGAGCACCACGGCCCCGGCGGTGAACGCCACCGCCAACGCGGCAGCGCAGGCGCCGAGTTGCACCGCCCGCCACCGCCGCGAAGACTCCCCGAGCCGCCGGACGGCGGCGACCCGCTCATCGCCGGGGGCCGGGGAGACGGTGCCGGGGGACGGCTGGCCGGGAGCGCCATGGGGTGCGCTCCCGGCCGCCACGCCCCCGGAAGAGGCGTCGGTGTCGGCTTCGCTGTCGAGGTCGGTGGCCGCGGCTGCCTTGCCGGTGCTGGACGCGAGGCCGGTCTCCGGCACCTCGGGGGTTTCCGGAGCGGTCTCGGCCGCAGAGGTCTCCCGGCTGGCGCCGGCCGGGGCGAGGGCTGGGGCGCCCTGCTCGACTTTGTTCCCTTCGGAGACTTCGGAGACTTCGGGGACTTCGGGGACTTCGGAGGGATTGGAGACCTCGGAGGCCGCCGCGTCACGCGGCGCGTGCGCGCGGTCGGCCTCCGGCCCCGCAGCGCCCGCCCCGGAGGGCAGGGCCGTGGCCCCGGCGTCCTCCGTGCCGAGGATCCCGGGCGTCCCCGCCGTGTCGGTCGGCCGGTCGCCGAGCTCACGGTCCGGTCGCGGGAGCGATGGCTGCGGCGCCTGCTCGCGGTCCGGCGCGTTGTCGTTCGTACGCGGGGGCATGCCCTCTCCTCAAGGTTCCTGGGCGGGTCTGCTGCGGGGTGGAGCGGTGGTCAACCACCCGGTTGGGGCCGGGGGTTGACCGGGTGGGACGCGGCCCGTGCCGTGGGGGACGGAAGTGAACGGGCCGCGTCGATCAGTGGGTCGGGGCGAACGCGGCTCAGTAGGCGCGGTTCCCCATGTTCCGGCGCCACCACACCACACCGGCGGTGATGAGCAGGAAGCCGGCCGCACCGGCCGCCGCCGAACCGGCGATCAGCATGGTGTCGGTGCCGCCACCGGAGGTGCCGGCGGGCTGAAGGGCGTCGCCGAGCTGGCTGCGGACGTCGTTGGTGCCGCTGGTGCCCTTGGCGAGCGGGCCGCGCGAACCCTCGGTCGGCAGAGCCACGTACGGGAAGTACTTCTCGAAGTTCTTGTCGTTCTTGTCGACCGCGTCGCCCAGGTCGTTCTTCGCACCGAGCAGTTCACCCTCGACGACCTGGAGCGAGGCGTCGATCACATCGTCCGTCAGACGGCGGCCGTTCGGGAAGCCGGCGGTGTCACCGTCGAGCACACCGAGACGCTTGGGGTGCATGGCCGGGGCGATCGAGGTGTTGAGACGCAGTTCCTCGGAGGGAGTCACGTACGGCGGCTGGTTGAGACCCTTGACGCCCTTGAGGAAGACGTCGACGAGGTCGTTGCGCGGCTCCTTGGGCGCCGGGATCTTGTAGATCGCCTCGATGAGCTTCGGCAGCTCGGGGTTGGTCACGTTCTTCAGGAACTGGGCGTCACCCGAGGGCTGGGACGCGTTGAACTTGTCCTTGTCCTTGATGGGGTTGACGACCTCGTTGACCAGCGGCATGCCCAGGCGCGAGACCTGCGAGTAGTAGCCGTTGGCGTTGCGGCGCTGCGTCGTCGACCAGATGCCGACGATCGGCTGCTTCGACGACTCCGTGATCATGTGCGTCGGCACCTGGAGCGCGATCGTGTTGACGTTGTAGCCCTTGAGCGTGTCGTTGCCGACCTCGGAGAGGTTCCCGCCGTACAGCAGGTCGAAGACGCGCAGGTCGAGGAAGAACGGGTCGTCGGCCTGGCCGGCGAACGTGGACGAACCGTTCGTCAGCTTGTGGATGGCCTGGTCGCGCAGCTTCTTGTAGTTCGGCATCGACGCCTTGCCGACGTTCGACGGAGCGACCGGAACGTCGTCGGCGATCTTCGTCCGCGAGACCTCGCGCTTGTACTTGTACTTGATCAGCTCGATGTCGTACGACTGCGTGACGTTGAGGTCCGGGTCGTACAGGCTGTCGACCGCACCCGTGTTGTACAGGAACGTCTTCTTGTTCTTCACATGCGTCTTGAAGGTGTAGCGGAAGACCATGTCGTCCTGCGCGTCACCGTTGTTGTCGATGTGCAGGTCGTACTGGGCGTCCTCGGCGAACTGGAAGAAGTTCGGGCCGCCGGCCGGGTCCTCGAACGGGATCCAGTTCGCGACGATCGTCGTCGTGTCCTTCTTGTCCGGGCTCACGAACGCGTAGACGTCCGTGTTGTCGTACTGGGGGGTGCCCGAGATGAGCGGTGCCTCGCGGTGGCTGGAGGCGAAGGCCGCACCGGGCGCGAGCGCGGTGACGCCGGCGGCAGCGAGCCCCCCGGCGGCCATCGCACCGGTAATGAGGGTCGCGATGCTCCTGCGCCGTGCCGCGCCCTTGGAGTTGGTTGTCGTCATGCCGTCCGTCCTCACCGTGTCAACTTGCCTGACGACGGTGATTCGGAGCCCTCCCGGAGGCGGATTGGTCGAATCTGAAAACTTTCTCGAAGAAGTTTGGGAGGCCGCCGACCCGCGTTCCGAGGGCAGTTGATCCGTACCCATCCGCAGGCGCGTTCGCTTCGAATGCCTAAGGTGACGGTGACAAGTGTGATGGAGCGGGGTGGGGCCGTGTGCGGCCATAGAGAGGGGACGCGGGTGGGAGCGGACGAGCTTCTGGTTCTCGTGGCCGGCGGAGACCAGAAAGCCTTCGAAGAGCTGTACGGGATCGTGTCCGGGCCGGTGTTCGGTTTGGTGCGGCGCGTGGTGCGGGACCCGGCACAGTCGGAGGAGGTGTCCCAGGAGGTCCTGCTCGAACTCTGGCGCTCCGCGGCCCGGTTCGACCCCGGGAAGGGCAGCGCCCTTTCCTGGATACTCACGCTCGCGCACCGCCGGGCCGTCGACCGGGTGCGCAGCGCCCGTGCGGCCGGTGAGCGCGAGCAGCGCGAGGCCCAGCGCTCCCACCGTCCCGCCTTCGACCATGTCGCCGAGGAGGTGGAGGCCGGGATGGAACGCGAATGGGTGCGCCGCTGCCTGGACCGGCTGACCAACCTGCAACGCCAGTCGGTCACCCTGGCCTACTACGACGGCTATACGTACCGTGAGGTGGCGGAGCGGCTCTCGCTCCCGCTGGGCACGGTGAAGACACGGATGCGCGACGGACTGACCCGGCTGCGCGAATGCCTGGGAGGTGTCGCATGAGCGTGCTCGGCAGACTGTTCCGCCGCGAGGATCTCCACTCCCTCGCCGCCCCCTACGCCCTCGACGCCCTCGACCCCGACGAGCGGCGCCGCTTCGAGAAGCACCTGTCCGGCTGCGACGCCTGCACCGCCGAGGTGCGCCTGCTGTCCGAGGACGCCGTCAGGCTGGCCTGGTCCACGGCCGCGCCGCCCCCGTTCGCCATGCGCGACCGGGTCATGTCCGCCGTACGCGCGACCCCGCAGGAGTCACCGGGCAACTCCCCGGCGTACGCCCCCGGACGCGCCGCCGAGGCGCCCCGCCGCAAGAGCCATCAGTTGCCCGCGCACGTGTGGGGCACCGAACCGCCGCCGCGCACTCGCCGTGCGCCCCGCATGCGCCCCATATTTGCCCCGCTCGCCACACTCACGGCGGCAGCCGCCCTCGTCGTCGCCGCGCTGTTCGGTGTGCAGTACACCCAGACCCAGGACAAGCTGGACACCGCGCAGGCCGAGGCACGTGAGATTGCCGACGTCCTGTCGGCTCCCGACGCGCGGGCGACCGCCGACCGGGACGCGCGGGGCCAGGGAATCACCGCGATCGCCTCCGCGTCCGAGGGGCGCGCGGTGGTGACCCTCAGTGGGTACGGGCAGTTGCCGAGCGACCGCGTGCACCAACTGTGGCTCATGCGCCCTGATGTGCAACCGCGCTCCCTGGGACTCTTCAAGGGCGACACGCCCTTGGTCGTGACCGGTCTCGACAAGTCGTCCACATCACTCGCTGTCACCGTCGAGCCGGATGGGGGCTCAGAACAGCCCACCAGCGCGCCAGTTGTCCAACTCGCCCTGGAATCGGTTGGATTCGGAGAGTAATCGTCAACACCCGTGCGGGGAAGGTGAATCCTGTGACCGAGATACCCGTGTGCCCGAAGGGGGCTATAGGGTTAACCTGCCCGGGCTGGGTGGACTCGTACGGGTGGGGAGTGACATGGAACAGATAACGATGCACAGCAGGGCGCGTGTCCCTGCGATCACGTGCGGGAGCAGTGCCACCAAGGCGCGCCTCGACCGTCATCTCTCGGTGCTGTCGGGACCCGCCGTCCCGCAGCGCGAGACGTTGGAGGCGACCTCGCTGATGCGTGAACTCACCTCACGGGACACCGTGAAGCAGCGCAGTGACCTCGGCACCCGTGTCAGCAGGCTCTCGCTCTTCGCCCCGCTGCGCCGCCTGAGCCGCACCCTGTTCGGCGGACGCTGAGCGGACCGTGTCCGGCGCCCCCACGCCGTTCACGGTCCACGGTTCCACGGCCCACGGTTTCCGACTCCGCCCACCGTCCTCGGTCAACCGTCCTTCCGTTCTTCGCCCGTAGTCCGGTTGTTCGCCCAGTCGCTCCCCCCGTGCTCAGGCGATCACACCGTCCCGGCGCAGTGCCGCGATCTCCTCGCCCGTCATCCCCACGGCACTCAGCAGCGCCTCGGTGTGCTCCCCCAGCGCGGGCACGGCGCCCATCCGCGCCTCGCCCCCGCCCGGCAGGGTGATCGGGGGCAGCAGCGCGCGGAGCGGCCCCACCGGTGAACCCACCTCCCGCCACCGGTCCCGGGCCGCGAACTGCGGATGCTCCGCCACCTCCCGTACGTCCCTGAGGCGAGCGCACGCGATCCCCGCCCCCTCCAGCCGCGCCAGGGCCTCGTCGACGCCCAGCGCGCCGAGGGCCTGGCTCACGAGGGCGTCGGTCCGCTCCCGGTTCCCGACCCGCGCCGCGTTCGTCGCGTACGCCGGATCGGAGCCCAGCTCGGGGCGCCCCAGCACCTGCTCGGCCAGCCGCCGCCACTCCCGGTCGTTCTGCACCGACACCAGCACCCTCCCGCCGTCCGCCGTCGCGTAGGCGTCGTACGGGACGATGACGGCGTGCGCGAGGCCGGTGCGCGCCGGGGGAGTGCCGTCGTGCATCGCGTGGTGGAGGGGGTGGCCCATCCACTCGGCCAGCGCGTCCAGCATCGACACCTCCACCGGCCCGCCGCGCCCGGTCACGCCCCGCCGTACGAGCGCCGCCAGCACCCCGGAGAACGCGTACATGGCGGCGGCGATGTCCGCAGCCGGAACCCCCGCCTTCACCGGCAGCTCGGGCGTCCCGGTCACCGACACCAGGCCGGCCTCGCACTGCACGAGCATGTCGTAGGCCCGCTTGTCGGCGTACGGGCCCGACGGCCCGTAGCCCGAGATGTCCACGGCGATCAGCCGGGGGTGCGCGGCGCAGAGGGTGGCCGCGTCGAGGCCGAGGCGGGCGGCGGAGCCCTGGGCGAGGTTCTGCACGAACACGTCGGCGTCGGCGATCAGTCGCCGGACGATGCCCAGTCCCCGGGGGTCCTTGACGTCGACGGCGAGGGACTCCTTTCCCCGGTTGCACCACACGAAGTGCGAGGCGAGGCCGTTGGCGGCGGTGTCGTACGCCCGCGCGAAGTCGCCGCCGTCGACCCGCTCGACCTTGATGACCCGGGCGCCGAGGTCCGCCAGTTGGCGGGTGGCGAAGGGGGCGGCGACGGCTTGTTCGAGGGCGATGACGGTGAGGCCGGTGAGGGGGAAGGGGAGGGGGTCCATGGGGCCGATCATGTCGGATCCTCGCCCCAGCCGCCCCTACCCGTTCCCGTCCAGTCCTGGGGGCTGCGCCCCCAG
>NZ_LIQQ01000555.1 GCF_001418565.1 Streptomyces graminilatus
CCTCGACGGCCGTCGAGGCGGCGGGCAAGGCACTGCAGAGCGGTGACTCGACCGCGTTCGTCTTCGCGCCGATCGCTGCCGAGTTCGGCAACTGGGTCAACGACGTCCTGCCCGTCCTCCTCGCCACCTCCCTCTTCGCCGGTCTGCTCTGCTTCCACAACTCGGCCAACCGCTACCTGTTCTCCCTCGGCCGCGACGGGCTGCTCCCCGGCCGCCTCTGTACGCTCAACAACCGCCGTTCACCCTGGGTGGCGGGCTGTGTGCAGACGGCCGTCGCGGTGGCCCTGGTGGTGCCCTTCGCCCTCGCGGGCAAGGACCCGGTCCTCACCCTCTTCTCCTGGTTCAGCGGAGTCGCCGTCCTCGGGATGATGCTCCTCTACCTGCTGACCTCGGTCTCCGTGGTCGTCTTCTTCCGCCGCGAGCGCCTCGACACGCGCCTGTGGAACACGCTGATCGCCCCCGCCCTGGCCACGGTCGCCGTCGCGGCGGCGGTCTGGCTGATCCTGGACAACTTCACCACCCTCATCGGAGGCGACAGCACCACCGCCCTGTGGCTGGAGCTGACCGTCCCGGCCGTCATGGCCCTCGGGCTCCTCGCCGCCCGGCTGACCCGCCGGCGCGTACCGTCCGCCGACGCCTGACCGCGCCGATCGTCCCGGCCGGCCACGCCTGACCGGGCCGCTCACCGGCCTCCGGAGCGGACACCCGCCGCTCCGGAGGCCCTCACCCACGCCCCGAGACCACTCCCCACTCCCCACACATCCATCAGTTCTGGATATCCATCTGTTCTGGAGGCCCGCATGTCGCCTGTCACCCACGCCGAGTGGCTCGCCCGAGCCAAGACGCCGACGGTGTACGGCGCACACCACATCGACGGCCGGGACGAGCCCGGCGGCGGTGCCACCTTCGCCGTCGTCTCGCCCCGCGACGGCCAGGTGCTGACCGACGTCGCCGACGGCGGCCCCGCCGAGGTGGACGCCGCCGTAGCCGCCGCCCGCCGGGCCTTCGACACCGGACCCTGGCCGCGCCTGGCACCCGCCGAACGGGGCCGGGTCCTACTGCGCATGGCCGAACTCCTCGAAGAACACCGCGAGTCGCTCGCCCTGACGGTGACCCTGGAGATGGGCAAGCCGATCACGGACGCGCACGACATCGAACTGCGCGCGGCCATCAACACCTTCCGCTGGTACGGGCAGTTGGCGGACAAACTCACCGACGAGTCCCCGCACACCGCCCCCGACGCCCTCGCCCTCGTCACCCGTGAACCGGCCGGTGTCGTCGGAGCGGTCGTCCCCTGGAACTTCCCCCTCACGCTGGCGAGTTGGAAGGTCGCCCCGGCACTCGCCGCCGGCTGCACGGTCGTACTCAAGCCGTCGGAGAACTCCCCGCTGTCCGCGTCGGCGCTCGGCCGGCTCGGCACCGAGGCAGGGCTGCCACCGGGCGTCCTCAACGTCGTCACCGGCGACGGACCGGGCGCCGGACGAACGCTCGGTCTCCACCCGGACGTCGACGTACTGGCCTTCACCGGCTCAACAGCCGTAGGCCGCCACTTCCTCCGCTACTCCGCGGACTCCAACCTCAAGCGCGTCTGGCTGGAGCTGGGCGGCAAGTCGCCCAACATCATCCTTCCCGACGCCCCCGACCTGGAGAAGGCCGCCGCCACCGCGGCCTGGGGCATCTTCTTCAACCAGGGCGAGATGTGCACCGCACCCTCCCGGCTCCTGGTCCACTCCTCCGTCGCCGAGCAGGTCACCGATGAGATCGTCCGCCGGGCACGCGAACTGCGTGTCGGCGACCCGCTCGACCCCGCCACGGAGATGGGCGCGCTGGTCGGCGAGGCCCACCTGGGCCGCGTACTCGACCACATCGGCACGGGCGAGACGGAGGGCGCCCGACTGCGCACCGGCGGCACCCGCGTCCTGGAAACAACCGGCGGCTCCTACCTCTCACCGACCGTCTTCGACCAGGTCGGCCCGGACATGCGCCTCTCCCGCGAGGAGATCTTCGGCCCCGTCCTGTCCGTCCTCACCTTCGACGACGTGGACGAGGCGGTACGGCTTGCCAACGCCACCGAGTACGGCCTCGCCGCCGGCCTGTGGACCTCGAACCTGACCACCGCCCACCAGGTCTCCCGGGCCCTGAAGGCAGGCACGGTCTGGGTCAACTGCTACGAGGAGGGCGACCTGACTGTCCCCTTCGGCGGAATGAAGCAGTCCGGCAACGGCCGCGACAAGTCCGCGCACGCCCTGGAGAAGTACACCGAGCTCAAGACCACCTGGATCCAGCTGTGACGACACCGGCAAGACCACTCATCGCGATTCCGGCACGCTTCGCCGCCTCCACCTCCGCGCTGCGCTACGCCGCCGAGGTCAACGCCCGCGCCCTGATCGAGGCAGTCTGGCGGGCGGGCGGCGAACCGGCGAGCATCCATCCCGCGGAAGGCGACACGGCCGCGCGCCTGGCCCGTTTCGACGGCGTCCTGCTCCCCGGCGGCGGCGACCTCGCCCCGCACCGCTACGGCGCCCCCGACACCCACGACACGGTGTACGACGTCGACGACCTCCAGGACACCTTCGACCTCGAAGTCGCCCGCGGCGCACTGGACGTGGGTCTCCCGCTCCTCGCCATCTGCCGGGGTCTCCAGGTCGTCAACGTCGCCCTGGGCGGCACCCTGCACCAGGACATGGGCGGACCGGAACGCGAACACCGGCATGTCGTCCACCCGGTGACGATCCGTCAGAACTCACTGCTGGCGAGGGTTTCCGGCGCGGAGAAGGCGGAGGTGTCCTGCTACCACCACCAGCGCGTCGACCGCCCGGGCACCGGCCTGGAAGTCACCGCGACAGCGGCGGACGGCACGATCGAGGCACTCGAACTGCCCACCGCCCGGGGCTGGTTCACGGCAGTCCAGTGGCACCCCGAGGACACCGCACACGAGGACCCGGCACAACAGGGTCTCTTCGACGCGCTGGTGAGCGCGGCCCGGGAGCGTGTCTGACCTGGGTGGCGGCACAATGCGGTGCGGGGAAACCTCGGCGGTACAGCCGACGGTGACGCCTTCGGGCCGCCCCTGTTCCGCCTGATTCCCGTCCCCCAGGGAGAGTCCATGCCGTCCGCCCGTCCCCGGCTCCTGTACGTCACCGACCTTGCCTACCCGGCACGCGGCCGACGCTACTGCGACGAGGACATCTTCCTGACCTCCCGCCTGCGCGAGGACTTCGACCTCGCCCTGTGCCATCCGCTGGACACGGCCGCGCTGATGGACGCCTTCGACGCCGTGGTGGTCCGCAACAGCGGCCCCGTCCTCGGGTACCGGGCCGCGTACGACGACTTCCGTGAACGCGCGGTCGCGGGAGGGACCCGTGTCTACAACCCGCTCACGGGCAAGGCCGACATGACCGGCAAGCAGTACCTCGTCGACCTGTCCGCCGCCGGCCACCCCGTCATCCCCACCGTCGACCGCCCGGCGGACCTGCACCGGCTGCCGAAGGCCGACGCCTACGTGGTCAAGCCCAAGCTGGGCGCGGACTCCATGGGCCTGGAGATCGTCCCCGAGGACCGCCTGCCCGGCCTGGCCGACGGGACCGTCCTCGTGCAGCCGCGCATCGACTTCACGTACGAGGTCTCGTTCTGCTTCGTCGACCACGACTTCCAGTACGCCCTGTACGCCCCGCACCCCGACCGGCGCTGGCAACTGGAGCCGTACCGGCCCACCCCGGCCGATCTCCGCTTCGCCCAGCACTTCATCGACTGGAACGGCCTCGGCCACGGCATCCAGCGGGTGGACGCCTGCCGCGCTCCGGACGGCGAACTCCTCCTGGTCGAGCTGGAGGACCTCAATCCCTATCTGTCCCTGGACGCCCTCGGCGAGGAGGACCGGCAGTCGTTCGTCGCCGCGCTGAAGGCGTCCCTGGCCAGGTTCCTGGATGCCGCGCCGAGCACCTAGACCGATCGGGCCCCTGAGGTTCCTCGGCGTTCGAAGACCATGCGCCCGTCGAAGACGGTGAGGTCCACCTCGATCCGGGTGATGTCGTGCGGGTCGGCATCCAGCAGCGGCCGGTCCAGCACGCACAGGTCCGCGATCCTGCCCGGTTCGATGGTGCCCTTCCAGTCCTCGGCGAAGTCCTGCCAGGCCGGGGTGGCCGTGTAGGCGCGCAGCGCCTCGGCGAGCGTCACGCACTGCTCGGGGCCGCTGGGCCGGCCGTTGGCCTTCGACTCGCGCAGCAGCATCGCGGCCACGCCCTGGCGCCAGTCCGGCTTGGTGACCGGCGCGTCGGAACTGGCGCACACCCGCACCCCGGCTTCGAGCGCCGACCGCACCGGCCACTGGTACGCCGACCGCACGGGTCCCACGACCTCGTCCATGAGGTCGGAGATGGTCCACTTGATGGCGGGGTTCATGTTGACCCCGTACCCGTGCGCCGCCAGTTTCGCCAGGCTGTCCGGGCCGATGAAGTCGCCGTGGATGACATAGTGCCGGGCGTCGGTGCGGGGCGCGGCGGTCTCGGCGTCGAGGAACGCGTCGACGACGGTGTCGATCGCCCGGTCCCCGGTGACGTGCACGCCCAGCTGGAAACCGGCCTCGTGCGCGACCCGGATCATCTCCCGCAACTCGTCCACCTGGAGGGCGGGCGTGGCGCCGTGCACGCACAGGGCGCCGTGGCCGCCCTCGGGATAGGGGTCGTTCATCCAGGCCGTACGGTTCGGCGGCACCCCGTCGGCGAAGACCTTGACGCCGATGGCGTTGAGGCGCCGGGGATCCGCCGACTCCGGACGGCGCAGCTCTGCCAGCCCCTCGCGCATGTCGTCGGCGGAACCGCCCATGGGCGCCGGCAGCAGCAACACACTTATACGGGCGTCCAGTTCACCTTCGGCGGCCAGTTCGGCGTACGCGGTCCAGTTGGCGGTGCTCAGCCCGCCGGAGAAGGTTCCGTCACCGCCCGGACCGAGACCGGGCTCGGTGTAGCTGGTGATCCCGCGCGAGTGCAGCTCGCGGACCACACCCTGGATGGCCAGGCGCCGCTCGGCGACGGTGGGGGAGGGGAGCCCGGACTCAAGGAGCCCCTGGGCCGCCTCGCGCAGGATGCCGGTGGGCTGCCCGTCCGCGTCGAGGTCGACGACCCCGCCGCCCGGCGCCACGCTGTCCGCGTCGATCCCGCAGGCGCGCAGGGCGGCGCTGTTGACCCAGGCCATGTGCGCGGAGAAGTCGGTCAGGCAGACCGGATGGTCCGGCGCGACCGCGTCCAGGTCCCGGCGGTGCGGAAAGCGCCGCGGATCGGCGAGACACTCCGCCAGATAGCCGGGGTCCCAGCCCAGCCCGACCACCCACTCGCCGGGTCGGGCCGTGTGCGCCGCCCGCTCGACGGCTCCGACGATGTCGGCGATCGAGCCGACCGCCGGATGACCGACGTCGATGGCGAAGGGCGGCTTCGTCATGCCGTACGCGGCCCCGTGCAGATGCGAGTCGTTGATGCCGGGCAGGACCGTACGACCGTCCAGTTCGACGACGTGGGTGTCCGGGCCGGCGAGGGCGCGTATCTCGGCGTCGGACCCGACGGCGACGATGTCCCGGCCGCGCACGGCGACGCCTTCCGCCACGGTGAAGTCGCCGTCGACGGTGAGGACCTGACCGCCGGTCAGGATCAGGGTGGGAGCGCTGTCGCTCACGCGAGGACCTCTTTCGGATACGCAGAGTTCACGGGGTTGATGGTGATGAGGTGACGGCCACAGGTGCCTGCCGTGCCCACTGCGGCTACCGGGCCGACCGGGGCGCGAAGTGGGCGAGCGCGGCGCCCGCCACCAGCGCGGTCCCCTGTGCCATCTGCTGCCAGAAGGTGGGCACGTCGAGCAGGGTCAGCCCGTTCTGCAGGCTGCCGAGGAACAGCACGCCGAGCAGCACCCCGAGCACCGACCCGGAGCCGCCGCTGAGCGCGACCCCGCCCAGCAGTACGGCGGTCAGCACGGTCAGCTCGAACCCGGCCCCCGAGGTCCCGCCGACCGCACTGTCCAGCACGGACGCCTTGATGGACCCGGCCAGCGCGGCGGCCACTCCGGTGACGACGAAGAGCGCGAAGGGCGTACGCCGGATGCTGATCCCGGACAGATACGCCGCCTCCCGGTTGACCCCGATCGCGAAGACATGCCGCCCGGCCGGGGTGAGCGCCAGGAACAGGGCCCCCGCGACCAGCACGAGGGCGGCGATCACGACCGGCGCCGCGATCCCGGCGATCCGCGACCCGCCCAGCCAGGCGAACCCGGGGCCGAAGCCGCTGAGCGGCAGCGGGAAGAGCTGCTGTGCGAGACCGCGTACGGCGGTCAGCATGCCCAGCGTCACGATGAACGCCGAGAGCCCGAAGTAGCAGCACAGCACCCCGTTCACCGCACCGACCGCCGCCCCGGCGGCCAGTCCGCCCAGCACGGCGAGGACCGGTGACTGCCCCTGCCCGGCCAGCCACCCGGCGACCAGTCCGCCCAGGGCGAGCGTCGAACCGACCGACAGATCGAGGTATCCGCTGATCACCAGCAGCGCGAGAGGCACGGCGACGATGGCGAGGGTGGCCGCGTCGGTGGCGATCCCGCGCAGATTGGCCGGGTCGAGGAAACTCCCCGTCGACACCTGGAACACCAGCACCATCACGGCCAGCACCAGGATCAGCGGATGCCGTCGTAGGGTACCGAGACCACCCACGGCGAGGGCGCGCGGGCGCACGAGGACGGAGTCGGCGGTGGTCATACTGCTCCTTCGGCGGTGACGGACTGCTGATGTGCGGGTGTGGCGTCGGAAGGATCGGAGATCCCGGAGACATCGGCGGATGTGGAGACATCGGCGGATACGGAGACATCGGCGGATACGGAGACATCGGACGCCTCGTGCACTGCCGACAACAGGGCCTCCTCGGTCAGTTCGGCCCCGGACAGCTCGCCGACGACCCGGCCCCCGGCGACTACGAGACACCGGTCGGCCAGCTCGACGATCTCCTCCGGGTCGCTGGACGCGAACAGCACGGCAGTGCCCCGGTCCTCGGCGAGGGAGCGCACGACCCGGTAGATCTCCTCCCGGGCGCCCACGTCGACGCCCTGGGTCGGCTCGTCGAGGAGCAGCGCGCGGATGCCCCTGGTGTCGTTGATCCACCGGCCGAGCACCAGCTTCTGCTGGTTGCCGCCGGAGAACGAGCCCGCCGGCAGCCGGGGGCGCGCCGGACGCAGGCCCACCGCGCCGGCCAGCGCGTCGAACACCCGCCGCTCGGCGCCGAGTGCCCGTACGCCGGACCGGGACAGCGGGCGCACCGCCGGAAGCAGCGCGTTGTCATGGGCGCTGAGCGTCGGGAACAGTCCCTGCCTGCGCCGGTCCGCCGGGACGAGGGCGATCCCGGCGGCCAGCGCGTCGCCGGGCCGGGCGGCGGCGACGGTACGGTCACCGACCCGGACGGTGCCGCCGGACGCGCGCCGTCTGCCGTACAGGGTCTCCAGGATGCGCGTACGACCGGAGCCGATGAGCCCGTACAGCCCGACGCGTTCACCGCTGCCCACGGTGAGGGAGACGGGCCCGAAGCCGGGACCGCGCAGGCCCTCCAGGACCAGGCCGCCGTCGGACGGGCCCACACCCCGCGCCACGTGAGCGGCGGGGGAGGTCGTGGCGCGGGGTGTGGTGTCGGTGTCCCCCACGGGAGCCTTGTCCGGCGTTTTGTCCGGTGTCTCGGCCGGTCGTCCGGCGATGGCGGCGACCAGGTCCCGGCGGCGCTGTCCGGCGCCCACCGCGTGATGGGCGACGCGGCCGTCCCGCAGGACGGTGACCGCGTCCGCGAGGCGTTCCACCTCGGCCAGCAGATGGGTGACGTAGACGATGGCGAGTCCCTGGGTGCGCAGGTCCTCGACCCGTTCGGCGAGGGCGTCGCTCTCGGCGGTGGAGAGGGCGGCGGTCGGCTCGTCCAGGACCAGGACGGAGGCGCTGCGGCTGAGCGCCTTGGCGATCTCCACCAACTGGCGCTGGCCCATGGGGAGTTCGCCCACCCGGTCGCGTGGTGAGCAGGTCGCCGCGACCCGTTCGAGGAGTCCGGCGGCGACCTCTTCCTGGGCGCGGCGGTCGATCCAGCCGTACCGGGTCCACTCCTGGCCGAGGAAGATGTTCTCGGAGACGGTCAGCGCGTCGACCACGCTCAGCGTCTGGAAGATGATCGCCACGCCCGCCGTGATCGACTCGCGCGGGCTCAGCCGCTCGTACGCCCGCCCGCCGACCTCGATCGTGCCCGAGTCCGGCGGAAAGGCCCCGCCCAGGCACTTGATGAGCGTGGACTTGCCGGCGCCGTTGTGCCCGAGCAGGGCGTGGACCTGTCCCATCGGCACCGTCAGGTCCACGCGGTCCAGGGCCCGGACCCCACCGAAGGACTTGGTCAGGCCGCGGATCCGAAGGCCTTCCTCCGTCATGACGGTCCCCTAGCCGTTCTGGGCGAGCAGCGCGTCGATCTTCACGGTGTCCTGGCGGCCGACGAGGGCGATCGGCACCTCCACGCCCGGGTTCGCCTTGCCCGCCGCGACCGCGAGGGGCACGTCCACGATGGCGTTGGCGATGTCCTGCGGGGCGAGGGCGGCCGAGGCGCGGTAGAACGTGCCCTGCTTGATCGCGATGAGGGAGGGCGCCGCGCCGTCCTGCCCGCCGACGAACGTCTTCGCGTCGTCCTTCGCCCGCCCCGTCTGCTCCAGCGCCTTGAACCCGCCGTACGCCGACGCGTCCGTGACCCCGAGCACCAGATTGAGGTCGGGGTGCTTGGCCAGGATGGCCTTGGTCTTCGTCAGGCCCGTGTCCGGGTCGATGGCCTGCTCCTGGGCGACCACGTCGACACCCGGCGCCAGCTTGGTGAAGGCGTCGATCATGCCCTTGGTGCGCTCGCGGCCCAGTTCGATCGTGCTGTCGGTGAGGAAGGCGATCTTGCCCTTGCCGCCCAGGTTCTCCAGCGCCCACTTGGCCGCCGCCTCGCCGAGCAGGGCGCCGCCCTCCCGGAAGCTGAACCGGATGTCGGCGCTCTGGTGCTCCATGGTGCCGCCGTACGTCACCCAGATCAGGCCCGCGTCCAGCGCGGCCTTGGCGATCGCCTCGGTCGCCTCGAACACCATCGGGAACGACACGATCGCCGGGGTCTTGCGGGCGACCCAGGTGTTGAGGTTGGTCGCCTGGGTGTCGGGGATGCTGCCGTCGCTGGTCGTCAGCAGGGAGACCCCGTGCTTCTTCGCGGCGGCCGTGGAGAGCTTCACCAGGGTGGCGTAGAGCGGGAGTTGGGTGAAGGGATAGTCCAGGCCGACTTTCGTCAGGGGCTCGGCGGAGCCCTTGGCGGCGGCGGCCTTCTGCCCCGAGGACGCCGCGCTGCCGCCGGGTGCCGAACAGCCGGCGGCGCCGAGGGCGAGGGCCGTACCGGACCAGGCGAGGAACTGTCTGCGCGAGGCCGCGGTGCCGGCGAACGGGGATGTGGTCATGGCGGTGCTCTCCCGGGGGACGTGCCCGTCGCGGACGGGCTGCGAGGGGGCTTGTGACGCCGCCGGTCGTGAGGACCGGCCGTGCCGAACAGAAAAGACCCCACGGCGCCGCCGCACCATCCGTACAAATACCGACCGCCGAATCCGGACCGTGTCCGGACCGCGTCCCGGCCGGGCTCCCTCCCGGTGACCGGGCCGGGACCGATCCGGTTACATCGCGGTGAACGTCTTGCCCGACACCGGCCGCACCCCTACGTTAGGGGCCAAACGACTTTGCTCCTGGATGATTTCTGGACAACTCCCGGGCAGCCCCCGGAGGTACGCATGCTCAGTCACCGCCAGATCGCGGCGGCCACCCGCATCGGCATGCTCACGCGCGAGCGCGACACCCTGGCGGCCTGCGCCCAGGCCCTGGACGAACTCGGCAGTGCGCTGCCCCTCGACGTGGCGACCCTGCTGTCCATCGACCCGCTGACCGGCGAGCACGTCCAGGTCGCCGGTATCGGCTACACCGCCGAGACCTCGCAGGCGCTGGCCGCCGAGTTCGTCGACACCCCCTGGTACCGCAACGTCGTCCGCCAGGAGGTGCCGCCCTCCATCTCCGAGGACGCCGCCGACCCCGGCCAGCGCTTCCGGCACGGCTGGTTCTACGCCGACCGGGTCCGCCCGGCAGGCCTGCGCGACGCCATGACCGGAGCGCTCCGGCACGACGGCCGGCTCGTCGGCCTGATCAACCTCTCCACCCGCGACCCGGACGCCTACGACACCGAGGCCCGCCTCCTCCTGGCCTCCGTCATCCCCGCCCTCGGCGCGCTCGTCGACCCGACCGCGCACACCGGCGACCTGCACGGACTGCCACCGGAAGGCGCGGCGAGCCTGGTCGCCGAGGGCGGCAGCGTGGAACTGCCGGGGCGGGAGCCCGCCCGGGTGGCCGGGGACGACGAGTTCCGTCCCCTGCTGCGGGCCTTCACCGAGACGGGCGGCCGACGGCTGCGGCTGCTGTGGCCGCTCGACGGCACCTGGTACCGCGTCACCCTCCACCGGCACCTCACGGCCCCCGGCCTGGCCGGCCCGGCGCAGGCGGTACTGGTCCATGAGACGCCGACCCGACTGCCGTACGGGCTCAGCCCGCGCGAGCTGGAGGTGCTCACACGGGCCGCCACCGGGCAGACCAACCAGGCCATCGCCCAGGCGCTGTTCCTGTCCCCACGAACCGTGCACAGCCACATCGAGCATCTGCTCCGCAAGACCGGCGCCGCCTCCCGCGCAGAGGCCACCGCCCTCGCGATGCGCGACGGCCTGCTGCGCCCGGCCCCGGACCACCTGGACCGCTTCGTCGAGAGGGCCGGCCCGGACCAGCGGTGAACCGGGCCCGGACGCCGGACTTCCGCAACCTTCCCCCGTCGCGGTGAACCCGGCGGCACCTGACCGCGTATCACTCCACGGAGCGGGCGGCGGCATCGCCGTGCGTGGCCCGTGTGGAGTCCGTACGCGAGGAAGGGGAGCAGAGTGTCGACACCGCCCGGCCGGCCGGAGGGCCGCCGACCCCTGGAGCCGACGCGTGTCGTGCGTCGCCGCCGCACCGAGTCACTGGCACAGCTCATGCGGGAGCACGAGGAGGCGATGGCCGGCGGAATTCCGGAGGGCTACGAGTCCGTGCCCCTGCCCCGCCCGGCTCCGGGCGCCGAGGACGTGACGCAGGAACTGCCCCCCGTCTCCCGCCGCAGACATGCCGAGCGTACGGAACCCGTCGACCAGGGCTTCGGGTTCGGTCCGAACCTGCGACGGGCCGCCATCGCGGTCGCCGTGAGCGCGGCGGCCCTGGTCGGCTTCGGATCGGCCCTGCTGCTTCCGGGCAGCGCCGAGGGCGACGAGGTCCGGCCGGCGCCCTCGGCCACCCCGACCGGTGGAGCGGCACCCGTGGTCACCCCGGCCGCCGTCCCCACGCCGTCGGCTCCCGCCGCGGCCGACCCGGACGGCGACGGCACCCTGCGCGAGGGGGCCAGCGGCCCCGAGGTGACCGAGCTTCAGCAACGTCTGCTGCGCATCCCGGACGTCTACACCAACGGCGCCACGAACGGCACCTACGACAGCACCCTCACCGAGGCCGTGGCCCGATTCCAGCTCTGGTACGGCATCCGCGGCGACGAGACAGGCGTCTACGGCAACGACACGCGCAAGGACCTGGAGTCCCGTACGGGGTCCTGAAGGGGCCATCGAGCAGGAGACCGGGCCGTGCGGCGATCTCAGCGGGCGGCGTGGGCCTCGACCAGGGCCTGGGTGACCGAGCGGATGCTGCGGGCGATGTGCTGGAGCTGGAGCACCTCGGCGGCGTACATCCTGATCGTGTGCTCGATGACCGACTCGCTCAGGCCGAGGCCGGGCAGGTCCGTGCGGGCCGTCTGGAGGGCGGTGCGGGCGACCCGGATCTCGTGCTGGACCTGGATGGTCGCGTGGCGGGCCAGCAGGACGGGGTGGCGGATCAAGGTGGGGTAACCCGCGTAACGCGTCGGCACGAGCTCGCGCAGCCACTTGACCGCCGAGCGCTCCCAGTCGTAGCTGCCGGGGATCTTGACCTGGCAGGGCCAGTCCGGGCTGATCCGCGTGGTCATCGTGGGCGTCATGGGCATGGGTCATCGCTTCCGGGAGTGCGGCGTCGGCAGGGTGGTGCGACGGGTTCTTGCGGCCCCGGCCCAGGGAATGGCCGGGGCCGCAACGGGCGTTCGCGCAAGGCGACACCCGTCCGGACACCCGAGGCGCCGACGCGGGTAGGGGACGGCGGCAGCGGGTGCGCAGGCGTGGATCACGTACCGGAGTCCCACCGCCGGGACGCGATCCGTGAGCAGTATTTATATATACGGTCCCGTTTGCAAGAAGTATGAAAAAATTCAGGTAGAAAGCGGGATGAACGCGCATACCGGCACATAGGCCACCCGGGGTGCCGTGTCAGTCCCGGAGGAAGAACTGGTGCAGATCGGCGCTCTGCTCGTACTCCTCCAGGCGCCCCTGCGTCCGCTCCGGATCGGCGTCCGTCATGGCCTGGAGCAGCGCCGCCGACAGCACCGCGGGTCCGGCGTACGAGTCGAACACCAGCCGGGAGCCCGTGCCCGTGGCGAAGGTGACGTCGGCCTCGTCGGCCAGCGGGCCGAGGGCCAGATCGGTGATCAGCGCCACCCGCAGCCCGGCCCGCCGGGCCACCCGCACCGCCGTGAGCGTCTCCTGCGCGTGCCGGGGCATCGAGAAGGCCAGCACCCAGGTGCCCCCGGCCTCCCGTGACTGGAGGAGCGCGTCGTAGGCGACGCTGCCGCCCCGGGTCACCAGCCGTACGTCGGGGTGGATACGGCGGGCCGCATAGGCGAAGTACTCGGCGAGCGAGCCGGAGATGCGCAGACCGAGCACGGTCAGCGGGGTCGAGCGCGACAGACTACGGCCGACCTCGATCACCCGTTCGGGGTCGGCGAAGTCGCGCCGCAGGTTCTCCAGGTTCGCGATCTCCGCGACCACGGCCTCCTGGAGTTCATTGCTCCGGTTCTCCTCCGCCGTGCCCGGCGCGCTGGCGAGCGTGCTGAGCGCGATGGCCTGGAGCCGCTCCCGCAGCGCGGGGTAGCCGCTGAAGCCGACGGCTGCGGTGAACCGGGTCACCGACGGCTGGCTCACGCCCACCCGGTCCGCCAGCTCCGTGATCGACAGGAACGCGGCCTCGGTGATGTGCTCGATCAGATACTGCGCGATGCGCCGCTGCCCGGGGGAGAGCCGGGGCCCGTCGAACAACTCCCGCAACTGAGAGGCCGGCGCCGCTTCCGTCTCCGGGGCGGTCCGGCCCGAAGTGATCGCGGACGCCTGGGCGCGTGCCTGCTGCGGCGAAGGCCCCGATGTGCCTCGTTCGTCTCCCACAGCGACAAAACATAGCTCACCGTTCACCTGCGGAAGATCGTGATCGAGTGACCGACCTCGCCGACCTCGTGGCTGTGGTGGATCAGCCGCGCGAGCCGCCCCCGCGCCTTGGCGACCGAGGAGTCCGACACCACCAGCAGCCCGCGCACCTTCCGTTCCGGCTGCCGGCGCGGATCCGACGCGTGGATCCCGTAGTACGACGGCACACCGCTGCCCTTGTAGACCAGCCAGACCCATTGCCCCGAGTACCGGTCCCGGAGCCGGTCCGCGAGCCGCCCCAGATCCTGGCCCCAGTCGACGTTGGAGTCGTGCAGCCACTCGTGCGTGCGGGCCGGTCCGCCGAACGCCTCGTTGGCGTACGGCAGGTAGAAGGGGAACGCGCGCAGCGAACTGACCGCCACGAACGCCAGCAGCCCGGCCGCGACGACCGGCACCCACCGCCGCCGCAGCGCGAGCGCACCGGCCGCCGCCACCGCCCCGAAAATCGGCACGAAGACGGCGTACCGCACCCCGAGGTTCCGCTGCCCGGACATGGCGGCGGCCAGCAGAACCGCCGCTGGAAGCAGCAAGTAGGGTGAGGCCGGACGCAGTTGACGAACAGTCAGGAGTGCGGTCGCGCCCGCCGCCCACAGTGCCAGCGCACCGAGCGGTGTCTTCACCAGGAGCGCGGCCGGCAGGTAGTACCAGAGGGACCCCTCGTAGCGCCGCCCGAAGAGAAAGCCCTCCCAGTGCGCGTTCTCCAGACCGAACTGGAGTCGCATCCCGTCGCGGTAGACCTCGGGGAAGGGCAGCAGACCGGTCAGCCACCCCCGCAGCCCGTGCACGGCCGGGATCTCGCCGGGCGCCGGTGCCCAGCGCAGCCGGGGATCGACGGCGAGATACGACGCCCATACGACGGCCACCGCGACCAGCGCCACCAGGACCGCGCCCGCGAGGGCCCGCGCGAGCAGCTTCGGGCGGGACTCCGGGGCCGCCGTGCGCCGCCGGGCCCTCCACACCGACAGGCCTGCCAGCACAAGCAGCACGGGGGCGGCGGCCAGCGTGTTCATCCTGGTCGCCGCCGCTGCCCCGAGCGCCGCACCGGCCAGCGGCAGATACAGCCGGGGCCGCCGCCCGGCGCGCCACAACAGCCACACCGACGTCAGCACGAACCCGGCGGCCGGTACGTCGAGCGTGGCCAGCGAGCCGTGCGCGACGACGTCCGGCGAGAACGCGTACAGCGCGAGCGCCCCCAACCCGCCCACCACACCGGCGAGTTCACGGCCGAAGGCGAACACCACCAGCCCGAAGAGCAACGTCAGCGCGATCACCGGCAGGCGCGCCCACAGCATCAGCCGCCAGGGGTCGTTGCCGGACTCGTAGAGGAGATGGCGGCCCACCCGGCTCTGGTCGCCGCCATGGCCCCGGTCGAAGTGCGGGCCGGCGACGGCCACCCCGGCGGCGATGAGCAGCTTGCCCAGCGGCGGATGCTCGGGGTTGAGGCGCAGGCTGTGCTCGTGAAGATAGACGGCCGCCGTACCGACGTACACCGGCTCGTCGATGGTGGGCGTCTGCTCGACCGCCGTGGTGATCATCGCCACCGCCATCTGGAGGAGCAGAACGGCCACGGCGAGCGGGACCAGCAGGCGGTGGTGGAGGGGGCGTCCCGGACGGGCGGGCAGTGGCGCGGGTCCGGCCGGGGGCGCCGGTGCGGCGGGAGCGGCAACGG
>NZ_LIQQ01000556.1 GCF_001418565.1 Streptomyces graminilatus
CACCCACCCGCACCACACAACCCGCCCAACCGCCGGGGGCCTACGCTGAACGCATGAACAACCACAGCGGACGCGGTCGCGTCAGCGGCCTCCCGGCCTGGGACCGCTGCGCGGTCATGGGCGTCGTGAACGTGACCCCGGACTCCTTCTCCGACGGGGGCCGCTGGTTCGACACGACCAACGCCGTCAAGCACGGCCTCGACCTGGTCACCGAGGGCGCCGACCTGGTGGACGTCGGCGGCGAGTCCACCCGCCCCGGCGCCACCCGTGTCGACGAGGCCGAGGAACTCAAGCGCGTCATCCCGGTGGTCCGCGGCCTCGCCGCCGAGGGCGTCACCGTCTCCGTCGACACCATGCGCGCCTCGGTCGCCGAACAGGCACTCGCGGCCGGCGCCGTACTGGTCAACGACGTCAGCGGCGGCCTCTCGGACCCCGCGATGATCCCGGTCGTCGCGGACGCGGGCGCCCCCTTCGTCGTCATGCACTGGCGCGGCTTCCTGGAGGGCGGCAACGTCAAGGGCGCGTACGCGGACGTCGTCTCCGAGGTCGTGGACGAACTCCACGCGCGCGTGGACGCCGTACTGGCCGGCGGAGTCGCCCCCGACCGGATCGTCGTCGACCCGGGACTCGGCTTCTCCAAGGACGCCGATCACGACCTTGCCCTCCTGGCCCACCTCGACCGGCTGCACGGACTGGGCCACCCCCTCCTGGTCGCCGCCTCCCGCAAGCGGTTCCTGGGCCGCGTACTGGCCGGTCCCGAGGGCGCCCCGCCGCCCGCGCGGGAGCGCGACGCCGCCACCGCCGCCGTGTCCGCGCTCGCCGCCCACCAGGGCGCCTGGGCGGTCCGCGTCCACGAGGTCCGCGCCACCGCCGACGCCGTACGGGTCGCCCGCGCGGTCGAGCAGGCCCGCGGCGCCGAGGCGGTCCGTCACGCCGGGGGAGCCCGGTGAGCACACCCCACATCGACGTCGAGCAGGTCGAACTCGCCAACACCGCCTTCTACGAGGCACTGGAACAGGGCGACTTCGACGAGCTGTCCACCCTCTGGCTCAGCCCCTCCGACCTGGGCGTCGACGAGGAGTACCACGACCCGGCGGACACCGGCGTGATCTCCTGCGTGCACCCGGGCTGGCCGGTGCTGACCGGACGCGGCGAGGTGCTCCGCTCCTACGCGCTGATCATGGCGAACACCGAGTACATCCAGTTCTTCCTGACCGACGTACATGTCTCCGTGACGGGCGACACGGCCCTGGTGACCTGCACCGAGAACATCCTCAGCGGCGGCCCGGCCCCCGAGGACAGCGACGAGCTGGGGCCGCTGGTGGGCCAGCTCGTCGTCGCCACCAACGTGTTCCGCCGCACCCCGGACGGCTGGAAACTCTGGGCGCACCACGCCTCCCCGGTCCTCTCCGAGACCGACGATGACGACACAACCGGCACCGACACCGGCGCCGAGCCCGACGACACGTCCTCCTGACGCGCCACGGGACTCACTCCTGACGCCGGACGTGGTTGGAATCACGAACACGGGGTAAGTGCGGCTTCCAGCCCGTGAGCAGCCGCACCTCCCACGGGGAAACGCCCGGTGAACCCTCCCGGTCAGTACAGGGACCGGTACCTCGTGGGGCGGGCACTGTCAGTGCTCGCGGGTAGATTCGGAAGCGGCTGCCCGGGTCGACCGGGGACGACCGGGACCGACCGTATCCGGTCCGAAACGGCCGCCAACGACGATTGCAGGAGTGATTCGCGTGGATCGTGTCGCGCTGCGCGGCCTGAGGGCCTTCGGACACCACGGCGTGTTCCCGCAGGAGCGGGAAGAGGGCCAGACCTTCGTCGTGGACCTCTCCCTCGGCCTGGACACCCGCCCGGCCGCGGCCGACGACGACCTGGCGAAAACCGTGCACTACGGCATCGTGGCGGAGGAGGTCGTGGCCGTCGTCGAGGGCGAGCCCGTCGACCTCATAGAGACCCTCGCCGAGCGCATCGCGCAGGTCTGTCTGAAGCATCAGGGGGTACAGGAGGTCGAGGTGTGCGTCCACAAACCGGGCGCACCGATCACGGTCCCCTTCGACGACGTGACCATCACCATTACCCGGAGCCGAGTATGACCTCCTCGTTCACCGAGAGTCACAGCGATCCGACCGTCCAGCCGGTGCCCGCCTCCGTGGTGCGGCAGGTCGACGCCGCCGACACCACCCTCCACAACCCGAAACGCGCGGTCATCTCCCTCGGCTCGAACCTCGGCAACCGCCTGGAGACCCTCCAGGCGGCCATCGACGCCCTGGAGGACACCCCCGGCGTCCGCGTCAAGGCGGTCTCCCCCGTCTACGAGACGGAGCCGTGGGGCGTCCCTGCGGGCAGCCAGCCGTCGTACTTCAACGCGGTGATCGTCCTGAGGACGACGCTGCCCCCGTCCTCGCTCCTGGAGCGCGCCCACGCCGTCGAGGACGCCTTCCACCGCGTCCGCGAGGAACGCTGGGGGGCGCGCACGATCGACGTCGACATCGTCACGTACGCCGACGAGGTGTCCGACGACCCGGTCCTCACCCTCCCCCACCCGCGCGCCCACGAGCGGGCCTTCGTCCTCGCCCCCTGGCACGACGTGGACCCCGAGGCCCGGTTGCCCGGCCGTGGCCCGGTGGCCGCGCTCCTGGAGACCGTCACCCTGGAAGGTGTCGCGCCCCGCGCCGACCTGGAACTCCAGTTGCCGGAGTAGCCGTTAAGGTCATGACGACCGCGGGTCGGCGGTCCGGTCAGGGGAGCTGAAGGGGCACCGTGAGAGAGCTGCGCGTCAAGATGCTGGCCGGCGTGTTCGTCGTCGCCGGAGTGCTCTCCTGGGCGGGCGCCCGGCTGTGGAGCGCGGTGGGAACGCTGCCCAGTGTCCCGCTGGCCGCCCCCATCGTCCTCGCCCTGATCGCCGTGGTCCTGCTGGCCACGGCCCTCTCCCTGCGCGCCCGCCTCAAGGCCCAGCGCGAACGCCGCCCCGGCGCCAAGGGCGTCGACCCGCTGATGGCCGCCCGCGCGGTCGTCTTCGGCCAGGCCAGCGCCCTGGTGGCCGCCCTGGTCGCCGGGATGTACGGCGGCACGGGCGTCTTCCTCCTGGAGTCCCTGGACATCCCGGCCCGCCGCGACCAGGCCATCTACGCCGGCTTCTCGGTCCTGGCGGGCATCGCCGTCGTAGCGGCGGCCTTCTTCCTGGAACGGGTCTGCAAACTCCCGGAGGACGACGACACCAACGCGGGCACGGCGCCGGCCGCGTAGGCGCGCCCCAAAGGGGCGCGGGGAACTGCGCGACCAGCCACGACGGACCTGCGGACAACGCACAACGCACCGGCCCCCGGCGAAGCGACTCAGCGAGCCATGATCAAGCTCATCGCCTCATTACGGGTCGCCGGATCCCGCAACTGCCCCCGCACCGCCGAGGTGATCGTCTTCGCCCCCGGCTTCCGCACCCCCCGCATCGACATGCACATGTGCTCGCACTCGACGACGACGATCACCCCACGCGGCTCCAGGATCTTCATCAGGGAGTCGGCGACCTGCGTGGTGAGTCGTTCCTGCACCTGCGGCCGACGGGCGTAGACGTCCACCAGCCGGGCCAGCTTCGACAACCCGGTGATCTTGCCGTCGGCCGACGGGATGTACCCGACGTGCGCGACCCCGACGAACGGCACGAGGTGATGTTCACATGAACTGAGGACTTCGATGTCCTTCACGAGCACCATCTCGTCGTGCCCCAGGTCGAACGTCGTCGTGAGCACGTCCTCCGGCTTCTGCCACAGCCCGGCGAATATCTCCCGGTACGCCCGTGCCACCCGCCCCGGAGTCTCCTTGAGCCCCTCGCGGTCGGGGTCCTCGCCCACCGCTATCAGCAGTTCGCGTACGGCGTTCTCCGCCCGCTTCTCGTCGAAGTCGCCGATCGTGCCCTCGCCGTCCAGCGTCACCGGGTCGGTCATCTGGTGCCTCGTTCCTGTCCCTGTCACGCGTGTGGACCACACGTCGCACGTGCGGACATACCGAAATGCCGCGCCCCCCAGGCTAGATCCTGGGAGGCGCGGCATCCATTCCGGGCCCGATCGGGCGGGAGGGGCAGGAGAGCCGGTCAGCTCTCGGTGCGGTCCTCCGGCGCCGACTCCGTCGCGGGGACGGCCTCGACGGCTCCGGTCTTGGCGGTGATCACCGGCGCCGAGCCGTTGGCCCCGTTCGTCAGCGACAGCTCCTTGGGGGAGAGCACCGGCGGGCGGGTGGACGGCGTACGGCGGGAGGAGCCGGTCCACGCGGGGCGGGCCGGACGCTTGATGATCGGAGTGAAGATCTCGGCGATCTGCTCCTTGCTCAGCGTCTCCTTCTCCAGCAGCTGGAGCACCAGCGCGTCGAGCACGTCACGGTTCTCGACCAGGATCTCCCAGGCCTCGTTGTGCGCGTTCTCGATGAGCTTCTTGACCTCTTCGTCGACGAGCGCGGCGACCTCTTCCGAGTAGTCGCGCGGGTGCGACATCTCCCGGCCCAGGAAGGGCTCGGTGTTGTCGCCGCCGAACTTGATCGCGCCGAGGCGCTCGGTCATGCCGTACTGCGTGACCATCGCGCGGGCCGTCGCCGTGGCCTTCTCGATGTCGTTCGCGGCACCCGTGGTCGGGTCGTGGAAGACCAGTTCCTCCGCCGCCCGGCCGCCCAGCATGTAGGCGAGCTGGTCGAGCATCTCGTTGCGGGTGGTGGAGTACTTGTCCTCGTCCGGGAGCACCATCGTGTAACCGAGGGCCCGGCCGCGGGACAGGATCGTGATCTTGTGCACCGGGTCGGAGTTCGGGGAGGCCGCCGCGACCAGGGCGTGTCCGCCCTCGTGGTACGCGGTGATCTTCTTTTCCTTCTCCGACATGATCCGGGTCCGCTTCTGCGGGCCCGCCACGACGCGGTCGATGGCCTCGTCGAGCGACAGGTTGTCGATCAGCTTCTTGTCGGTGCGGGCGGTGAGCAGCGCGGCCTCGTTGAGGACGTTGCTCAGGTCCGCGCCGGTGAAGCCCGGCGTACGGCGGGCGACCGCCGACAGGTCGACGTCCGGGGCGACCGGCTTGCCCTTCTGGTGAACCTTGAGGATCTCCAGACGGCCGAGCATGTCCGGGCGGTCGACCGCGATCTGGCGGTCGAAACGGCCGGGGCGCAGCAGCGCCGGGTCGAGGATGTCGGGACGGTTCGTGGCGGCGATGAGAATCACACCGCCCTTGACGTCGAATCCGTCCATCTCGACGAGGAGCTGGTTGAGCGTCTGCTCGCGCTCGTCGTGACCGCCGCCGAGGCCGGCGCCGCGATGGCGGCCGACCGCGTCGATCTCGTCGACGAAGACGATCGCCGGGGCGTTCGCCTTGGCCTGCTCGAAGAGGTCACGGACCCGGGAGGCACCGACACCGACGAACATCTCGACGAAGTCGGAACCCGAGATCGAGTAGAACGGAACGCCCGCCTCGCCCGCGACGGCACGCGCGAGCAGCGTCTTGCCCGTACCGGGAGGCCCGTAGAGGAGCACGCCCTTGGGGATCTTGGCGCCGACGGCCTGGAACTTGGCCGGTTCCTGGAGGAACTCCTTGATCTCGTGGAGTTCCTCGACGGCCTCGTCCGCGCCCGCCACGTCGGCGAACGTCGTCTTCGGGGTGTCCTTGGTGATGAGCTTGGCCTTGGACTTCCCGAAGTTCATGACCCGGGAGCCGCCGCCCTGCATCTGGTTCATCAGGAACAGGAACACGACGACGATGAGAACGAAGGGGAGCAGCGACAGCAGAATGCCGACGAAGGCGTTCTGCTTGGTCGGCGAGACCGTGTAGCCGTCCGGAATCTGCTTGTTCTGGTACTTGTCCTGGAGAGTGTTCGCCAGGTTGACGCCCTGATCGCCGATGTAGCTCGCCTGGATCTTCGAGCTGCCCTCGACCTTCTGGCCGTCCTTGAGCTGGACCTTGATGACCTGCTCGTCACCGGTGGTGATCTTGGCCTGCTCGACCTTGTTGTCGTTGATCGCCTGGACGACCTGGCCTGTGTCCACCGTCTTGTAGCCGCCGGACGAGCCGACGACCTGCATCAACACGACCACGGCAAGGACGGCCAGCACGATCCACATGACCGGCCCACGGAAGTATCGCTTCACGTCCATCCATACGGAGCGGTGCCGCCCCGTCCCTCCTGCCATAGTGAGTTTGACAAAGACTTTTCTAAGACTGCTCTTCGGACGGTACCCCAGCATTGTCACCCGAAGGCGCACGGGCGGGCTGGCAATCCCGTCTACGCATGCTCCAACGGCGCGGAGCCCGCAGGGGTTCCCGAACGTCCCACAGAAATGGCCCTTTGGCGCAGCAGCCGCAGGAGCACCTGGTGCGAACGCCCCGCTCAGCCGCCGTAGACGTGGGGCGCGAGCGTACCGACGAAGGGGAGGTTGCGGTACTTCTCCGCGTAGTCGAGGCCGTAGCCGATCACGAACTCGTTCGGGATGTCGAAGCCGACCCACTCCACGTCGATGGCGACCTTCGCGGCCTCCGGCTTGCGCAGCAGGGTGCAGATCTTCAGCGACTCGGGCTCACGGGAGCCGAGGTTGGAAATCAGCCAGGACAGGGTCAGCCCGGAGTCGATGATGTCCTCGACGATGAGGACGTGCTTGCCCTTGATGTCGGTGTCGAGGTCCTTGAGGATCCGCACGACACCGGAGGACTGGGTGCCCGCGCCGTACGACGACACGGCCATCCAGTCCATGGTGAGCGGGGTGGACAACGCCCGGGCCAGGTCGGCCATGACCATCACCGCGCCCTTGAGCACGCCGACGATCAGCAGGTCCTTGCCCTCGTACTCCGCGTCGATCTTCGCGGCCAGCTCGGCCAGCTTCGCGTCGATCTCTTCCTTGGTGATGAGTACCGACTTGAGGTCGGCACCCATGTCTTTCGCGTCCACCCGCATCACTTTCGGTCGCCCGTCGCCATTCGCCCGGCTCACCGACCCCTGCCCCGCTCCGAGGAGGGGGTGGGATTCAGCCTTGCCGAATCACCAGTCTGCCACCCTGCCGCTGGGCGACGACCCGGCCGGGGAGATTGATGGCTCCCTGACCTCGCCAGCCGGTGATCAGCCGGTCGACTTCCTCGATGTGGCGGGCGAACAGCGAACCGGCCGGAGCGCCCGCCTCGATGGCGGCACTGCGCAGGATCCGGCGGCGTACGGCGGGCGGCAGGGCGTACAGCTTGGCGCACTCCAGGAGGCCCGCCGTGTCCCGTACGGAGGCCTCGGCCTGGCGGGCCCAGGTGTCGAGGGCGTCGGCGTCGTCGCGGGAGAGCTGGGCCGTGCGGGCGAGGGCCTCGACGACGCCCTTGCCGAGGGCCTTCTCCAGGGCGGGCAGTCCCTCGTGGCGCAGCCGGGACCTGGTGTAGGCGGGATCCGCGTTGTGCGGGTCGTCCCAGACCGGGAGGGACTGGACCATGCACGCCTTGCGGGCGGTCTGCCGGTCGAGCTGGAGGAAGGGCCTGCGGTAGCGGCCGGGAGCGCCCGGCCGCCCGGAGACGGCCGCCATCCCGGACAGGGAGCGGATGCCGGAGCCGCGGGCGAGGCCCAGCAGTACCGTCTCGGCCTGGTCGTCGCGGGTGTGGCCGAGGAGGACCGCGGTGGCGCCGTGGCGTTCGGCGGCGGCGTCCAGGGCGTCGTAGCGGGCGTCGCGGGCGGCGGCCTCGGGGCCGCCCGCACGGCCGACGGCGACGGCGATCGACTCGACCGGGGCGAGGCCGAGTTCGGTCAGGCGCAGGACGACCTCGTCGGCGCGGAGGTCGGAGCCGGGCTGCAGACCGTGGTCGACGGTGACTCCGCCGGCGCGCAGGCCGAGTTTGGGCGCTTCGAACGCGAGTGCGGAGGCGAGCGCCATGGAGTCGGCGCCGCCGGAGCACGCCACGAGGACGAGCGGGGCCGACTCGCCGGGGGTGGTGGAGCCTGGGAGGATGCCTTGACGCGGTGTGTCGGTCGGGGTGTGGGCGGTCAGGATGTCGTGGAGTGCGCGGCGAACCGCCAGGCGTATCGCCGCGACCGCAGGATGGGGACCCATGTCCGGTTCCCTTCATGAAGTTTTCGGGGGGTGAGCCGACTTCGGTCACTCAGAGTGTGTAGATGGTGACAGAAACGGGGCGTTCCCCGAGCATTGCACGCCTACTCGTGCCTCACGGTCCCTCGGACGGGTGATTGGAGGGGCGTTCACCTGCCGTCGGCCTGATTCCTTCACCACGTGATCCATGGACTCACCGGTCAGTCCTGCGGTGCACCCGCGCGACCCAGTCCGCCGGTTTGGCGATCTCGGCCTTTGTAGGAAGCGTGTTCGGGGAGGTCCACACGCGGTTGAAGCCGTCCATGCCGACCTGGTCGACGACGGCCCGGACGAACCGTTCGCCGTCGCGGTACTGCCTGAGCTTGGCGTCCAGGCCGAGCAGCTTGCGCAGCGCGAGATCCAGCCGCGAGGCGCCCTTGGCCCGCCGCTGCTGGAATTTCTCCCGGATCTCGGCGACGGAGGGCACCACGGCGGGACCCACTCCGTCCATGACGAAGTCGGCGTGTCCCTCCAGGAGGGACATGACCGCGGTGAGCCGGCCGAGGATCTCCCGCTGGGCCGGTGTCTGCACCAGCTCCACCAGGGAACGCCCGCCGTCGTCCTCCTCGCCCTCCGGCCGCCCGCCCGCGAGGGACTGCGCGGCTTCCCTGATGCGCTCCAGGAAGGTCATGGGGTCGACGTCCGTCTCCGCCAAGAACGACTGGATTTCGCCCTCCAGATGGTCCCGCAGCCAGGGCACTCCGGTGAACTGGGTCCGGTGCGTCTCCTCGTGCAGACACACCCAGAGCCTGAAGTCATGGGGCTGTACGTCGAGTTCGCGCTCCACGTGGACGATGTTCGGCGCGACGAGGAGCAGCCGGCCGCCGCCGTTCGCACCCGCCGGGAGTTCGCGGGTGGCCGGGGCGAAGGTCTCGTACTGGCCGAGGACACGGGACGACAGGAACGACAGCAGCATCCCCAGTTCGACGCCGGTGACCTTACCGCCGACCGCGCCGAGGACGGCTCCGCCGGGTGAACTCCCGCGCCGGTCCTGCATCTTGTCGAGGAGCGGCCTGAGCACCTCGCGGAACCCCGCGACGTTCGCCCGCACCCAGCCGGGGCGGTCGACGACGAGTACGGGGGTGTCGTGGGCGGCGTCTGTCCCCATCCGGGTGAAGCCCCGCACATGCTCCTCGGACGCCTTCGCGTGCCGGCGCAGCTCGGCGACGATGGCCCGGGCCTCGTCACGGCTGACTTCCGGGCCCGGCCGGACAAGGCGGGTCGCGGTCGCCACCGCGAGATTCCAGTCGACCATCCCAGCAGATGCGGCACCACCGATGCTCGTCATGCGTCAACCGTACGGGAGCGGCTCCGCCTGGGGCAGGGTGGCGAGGTCGGCGGGGCCGGGGCTTGTTGGATCGGCACCCGGCGTTGTCCGCTGTGCCCACCCTCCCCCAGTCTCGGCTTCGCTCGACCGGGGGGGGGACCCCCATCGTCCTGCGGAACGACTGCCCACA
>NZ_LIQQ01000557.1 GCF_001418565.1 Streptomyces graminilatus
CGTCGAGCTGTGGCCCCTGATGCATCTCGGCATCGCCCTCGGCGGTTTCGTCGCCGCCGCGCTCGGCCTTGCGGGGACCGGCGAGGCGACCCGCGCGAACCTGGACGGATTCGCCTCGGACCCTCTCCTCTCCCCGATGGCCTCGGCCCTGGAGCGGATCCTCGCCGGAGACCGCGGCCCGGAACTCGCCGCAGGGCTTGAGCAGCCGTCCCAGCGGGCGGCGGTCACGGCGGTGCTGCGCTGCCTCAACGACGTGGAGTCGGCGCCCCGTTGACCGGACGACGGTGAGCGCGCCCGCGATTGGGGATACTGCGTGCATGGCGGACGCCCCGAAGATCAACGAAGTACGGCTCGGCGACGACGGTGTGCTGGAGTTCTACGACGGCACGGCGTGGGTCCTGTACCCGGACGTGCCCGATGACGACGGGCCGCCCCAGGCGCTGACCAAGGACTCGCCCACCGCGGAGGACTGGCCGCGTTGATCACCCCCATGACCGCCCCCGCGCAACCGCCGCCGGACGCGCCCGAACCGGGTGCCGTCACACCCTTCGACGCGCTCCCCTCCCCCCTCGACGCCGTGCCCGAACTGCGGGCCGCCGCACGGTGGATGATCGCGTCGTTCGGTGCCGTCGGGGCCGCGCTCGTGGGCGGTGGGCCACTGGTGGCCGTCGGGAAGGTGCACGGGCTGGGCGAGGCGCTGGTCGCCGGCGCCGCGCTGGTCGTCGCGCTCACCGGGGTCTGCCTCGCCGTCTGGCAGGTCAGCCGGGTGCTCGTACCGCCGATCACCACGGCGGCCACGCTCAGCACCCCGGCGGTACGCGGCCTGCGCGAGCTGGTCGACGCCTCCCCCGCCGACTTCTTCGGCTCCGCCGCCACCGGCGTGGACGACCTGCTGCGTCACCGTGCCGTCGCCGTGAACATCAACCGCGCCCTCGCGACGGAGACCGACCCGCTCCGCCGCGCGCAGTTGCGAGGGCACCTGGACCGCGCGAGGACCAACATCGCCCGCACCGACCCCTTCGTACGCTGGCTGCTCGCCATGGCCCACGTCTGGCAGATCCGGGCAACCTTCCACACGGCCCGCCGCTGGTGCCTCCTGTCGGTGGCCCTCGTCGCGACCGGGGCGGTGGCCTTCCTGACGGTGACAGGCGGGTCCCCCGGCAACAGCTGACCCACGGAACGACGTCACGTGTCCGTCGGGGGGCACGGGGCCACATCGCCGCTCCGGGGCACGGGGCACATGTCCGCGCGCCTCCGCTCAGGGCCCGCCTCCGCCGCCCCTAAGGCGAGCCACGCCGACGCGGGCACGCCGACACCCGCAGCGACGGGGCCCGCCATGACGGGGGCCAGCCCTCCCGAAGGACCGGCCGCGACGAGCACCCGCCATCCCCCATGCCCACCGCGACGAGGGGCCCGGCCCGAGGCCCAGAACGGGGAGCTGCGAGCGGCAAACGGCAAGCGGGGAGCAGCGAGCGGGCACCCCCGCACCGCCCGACGGCCCGGCCCGCACCACC
>NZ_LIQQ01000558.1 GCF_001418565.1 Streptomyces graminilatus
GCCCTGGGCCCGCCGGCGGGCACGACGTCCCCGAAGCCGCTGCTGACCACGGTCCCCTCACACCCGTAGCCGCGCACCTCTCCGGGAGGGAGGCCGAGATGCGCCGAAAGTCCGGCCTGGTCCTGCTCGCCCTCGCCGTGTTCTTCGCGGCGCTGTCCCCGCTGCTGCGCTGGTACGCCTTCCCGCGCCTCGCCAAGGTCCCGGCGGACCAGTACACGACCATGGTCCTGGAGGCGAAGGACGCGACCCTCCTTGACTACGGCACCTTCCAGGCGAAGAAGGTCCCCAAGGTCACCATCGTGCAGACCCTCAAGGGCAACGTCGAGGCCGCGGAGAGGATCGAGCGGACGGCAGGGCGGGACGTGGTCGTCTGGGACGGCCTCTCCTACGTCCAGGGACCCGACGGGAAGATGGTCTCGAAGATCCCCGAGCGCTACATCTTCGACGCGCACACCCAGGAACCCGTCCACGCCCCCGGCGAGATGGTCGACGGCGACGCTGTGAAACGCCGGGGCATCGAGTTCAAGTGGCCCTTCCTGACCGAGAAACGGGACTACGAGTACTTCGACGCCCAGGCACGGACGACCGCACCCATCCACTACAAGGGCACCCAGGACTTCCGGGGCGTCCGGGTCTACTACTTCGAGCAGACCGTCCCGTGGACGCGGGTCCCCTTCCCCAAGGACCTGCCCGTCAAGGGCATCACGGCCGAGACGATCGCCGAGACCGGCATGACCCGCTGGTACACCACGGTCCGCAGGTTCTGGGTGGAACCGGTCACCGGCGCGCCCGTCTACGGCGAGGAGATCCACCAGGAGGAACTGCGTGGAGGCACCCTCCTGGGGGGCCGCGAAAAGGTGACGGCCTTCTCCGGGCACGTGAAAATGCGCGAGGACTACATCGAGTCGACGGTCGCCCTGGTCAAGTCCCAGCGCGTACTGGTCCTGTGGATGACTTCGTACCTGCCCTGGGGATTCCTCACCCTCGGGGTCCTGCTGCTGGCCCTCGCCCTCTTCCTGGAGGCCCGCGGGCGCAGGCCCGCCGGACCCGCCCCGGCCAAGACCTCCGCCCCCGAGCCGGTCAGCGCCTGAGCCGCGCGTTCGTGTGCCGCGTCGGCTCGGCGGTCGCCGGGTCCTCCGGCCACGGATGCTTCGGATACCGGCCGCGCAACTCGGCGCGTACGCCCCGGTAGCCGTCCTTCCAGAAGGACGCGAGGTCGGCGGTGACGGCGGCGGGCCGACCGGCGGGCGACAGCAGATGCACGAGCACCGGCACACCGGCCACGGCGGGCGACTCCCGCAGCCCGAACATCTCCTGCAACTTCACCGCCAAAACGGGCCGTTCCGGATCGGAGTAGTCGACCCGGATCCTGGACCCGCTCGGTACCGCGATCCGCTCCGGCGCCAGCTCGTCGAGCCGCCCCGCCTCCCCGGAGGCCCACGGCAGGAGCCGGTTCAGCGCCTGCCCCGCCTCGATCCGCCCCAGGTCGGCCCGCCGCCGCGCCCGGCTCAGCTCGGGCTCCAGCCACTCGTCCACGCGCGCGTGGAGGGCGTTTTCGGAGACGTCCGGCCAGGGAGCGCCCAGGTGCAGACGGAGAAACGCGAGCCGCTGCCGCAGGATCCCGGCGTCCGCCGACCACCGCAACAGCCCGAGCCCTTCTTGCCGCAGCCCTTCCAGCAGGGCCTCGCGTACGAGTCCGGGGCCGGGGTCCCGCAGCGGACGCACCGCCAGCTCCACCGCCCCGAGCCGCTCGACCCGGCGGGCGACGACATCCCCGTCCGCCCAGTGGACCTCCTCGCCCTTGACGTACAGGGCGCCGGCCGCCGACCGGGCGGTGTCCTCGTCGACGGGGACGGCCAGCCGCACGCGCGCGTGCCCCGACCCCACCGGCCGGTCCGCCACGGCGACCGCGATCCAGGGCGCGCCCCGCAGCGCCGAACCGTCACCGGCCTCGGCACGGGTACCGGACACCATCAGATACGAACCGCCCTGAGCCCTGGCGACCCGCTCGGGAAAGGCGAGCGCGGCGACGAGCCCGACCGCGCGATCGTCCCCGGCGGCCGGGGCGGAGCCCTCGCCCGGTTCGCGGGACGAGGGGCCGGGCGCCGCCGAGCGCAACCGGCGGGCCTCCGTCCGCCAGCGGGCCGCGTACGCGTCGCCGCCGCGCCGGGCCGAACGCCAGGCCGCCGCCAGGTCGTCGCCGTACTCCCGGGGCGGCTCCTCGCTCAGCAGCGCGACGATCTCGGCGGCCCGGGCCGC
>NZ_LIQQ01000559.1:0-2390 GCF_001418565.1 Streptomyces graminilatus
CGGCGGCCCGCGTTCCGCCGACGACGTGCACCGGCAGATCAAAGGGTTCGTCTCCACCGGCCCCGCCTCCCCCGGTGAGGCCATCGACTTCCACATCACGGTCGACCCGCCGCAGGAGTTCGCCGTGGACATCTACCGCATCGGCCACTACGGCGGTGACGGCGCCGCGAAGATCACCACCAGCCCCCGCCTCTCGGGCATAGTCCAGCCCCCGCCGCTCACCGCCGACCGCACGGTCTCCTGCCACCACTGGTGGCTCTCCTGGCGGCTCCAGATCCCGTCGTACTGGAACGTCGGGGCGTACGTCGCCGTCCTCACCACCGTCGACGGCTACCGCTCCCACATCCCGTTCACGGTCCGCGACAACCACCCCGCGGACCTGCTGCTCCTGCTGCCGGACATCACCTGGCAGGCGTACAACCTCTACCCGGAGGACGGCCGTACGGGCGCGAGCCTCTACCACGCGTGGGACGACGAAGGCCGGCTCCTCGGCGAGGCCGACGCCGCGACCACCGTCTCCTTCGACCGGCCGTACGCGGGCGCCGGCCTCCCCCTCCACGTCGGCCACGCCTACGACTTCATCCGCTTCGCCGAGCGCTACGGCTACGACCTCGCCTACGCCGACGCCCGCGATCTGCACGCCGGCCGCGTCGACCCCACCCGCTACCGGGGCCTGGTCTTCCCGGGCCACGACGAGTACTGGTCGACGTCGATGCGCCGCACCGCCGAACTCGCCCGCGAGAGCGGCACGTCCCTCGTCTTCCTCTCCGCCAACACCATGTACTGGCAGGTGGAGCTGTCCCCGTCCCCGTCCGGCGTCCCCGACCGCCTCCTCACCTGCCGAAAGCGTCGCGGCCCCGGGAAACCGGCCCTGTGGCGCGAGATCGACCGCCCCGAGCAGCAGTTGATAGGCATCCAGTACGCGGGCCGGGTCCCCGAGCCGACCCCCCTGGTCGTCCGCAACGCCGATCACTGGATGTGGGAGGCGACCGGCGCCCATGACGGCGACGAGATCGACGGCATGGTGGCCGGCGAGGCCGACCGTTACTTCCCGCGCACCCAGCTCCCCGAGCACGACGACCGCATCCTCCTCGCGCACTCCCCGTACGCCGACAGCGAGGGCGCCCTCCGCCACCAGGAGACATCCCTCTACCGGTCCCCGTCCGGCGCCCTGGTCTTCGCGTCCGGAACGTTCGCGTGGTCCCCGTCCCTGGACCGCCCCGGCCACGTGGACGCACGGGTCCAACGGGCCACGGCGAACCTCCTGGACCGCATCTGCAAACGCGACTGAACTCGTTCTTCTCGGAGTGACCGGTGCCCCCTGGCGAAAACACGCTCCCCGCATACGGGAGAATCGAGCCACTTGGTCATCACCACGGGGAGGAACCGTGTCCGGATTCGTAGAAAAGCCCGAGCCTCTGCAGGTTCCGGGTCTGGTGCATCTGCACACCGGCAAGGTGCGCGACCTGTACCAGAACGAGGCGGGCGACCTCGTGATGGTCGCCAGCGACCGCATGTCCGCCTACGACTGGGTGCTGCGGACGGAGATCCCCGACAAGGGCCGCGTCCTCACCCAGCTCTCGCTCTGGTGGTTCGACCAGCTCGCCGATCTGGCCCCCAACCACGTCCTGAGCACCGAACTCCCGCCCGGCGCCCCCGCCGACTGGGAGGGCCGCACCCTGATCTGCAAGTCCCTGCGCATGATGCCGGTGGAGTGCGTGGCCCGCGGCTACCTCACCGGCTCCGGCCTCACCGAGTACAACGCGTCCCGTACGGTCTGCGGCCTGGCGCTCCCCGAGGGCCTGACGGACGGCTCCGAACTCCCCGCCCCGATCTTCACCCCGGCCACCAAGGCGGCGGTCGGCGACCACGACGAGAACGTGTCGTACGAGGAGGTCGTACGCCAGATCGGCGCCGAGTCGGCCGCCCAGCTCCGCCAGGCGACCCTGGCCGTCTACTCCCGCGCCCGTGACATCGCCCGCGAGCGGGGGATCATCCTCGCGGACACGAAGTTCGAGTTCGGCTACGAGACCACGGCGGACGGCGAGGCCCTGATCCTGGCCGACGAGGTCCTCACCCCGGACTCGTCCCGCTTCTGGCCGGCCGACCAGTGGGAGCCGGGCCACGCGCAGCCCTCGTTCGACAAGCAGTTCGTACGGGACTGGCTCACGTCGGCGGAATCCGGCTGGGTCCGCGCCAGCGAGCAGCCCCCGCCGCCGCTCCCGCAGCACGTCGTCGACGCGACCCGAGCGAAGTACATCGAGGCGTACGAGCGCCTGACGGGCCTGAGCTGGACGTAGCCGAGGCCGGGCGAGACCCGGCGAGGCACACGAAAAAGACCCCGGTCGAGGTGACCGGGGTCTTTTCCATCTGAGCGGACGACCAGGTTC
>NZ_LIQQ01000559.1:2434-3082 GCF_001418565.1 Streptomyces graminilatus
GGCGCGAGACCAACTATACCCAACCGCGAAGCCGCGCGAGCCGTACTGCCGTATGCCGGTTCTCCGCCCCGAGTTTCGAGACGGCCGACGAGAGATAGTTCCGTACGGTCCCCTGCGACAGCGCGGCCCGCTCGGCGATCTCCGCGACCGGGGCACCGTCGGCGGCGAGTTCGAGCACCTCGGCCTCGCGCGGGGTCAGCGGCGAGTCCCCGGCGGAGATCGCGTCGGCGGCCAACTCGGGGTCGACGTAACGGTTTCCGGCGTGCACGGTACGGATGATCTCGGCGAGCCGCTGGGCGCTGACGGTCTTGGGGACGAACCCCCGCACACCTGCCTCAAGGGCCCGCTTCAGATGCCCGGGCCGGCCGTGACTGGTCACGATCAGCACCCGGCACTCCGGCAGTTCGGCCCGCAGGGATGTGGCGACCCTCACACCGTCTGCGCCCGGCATCTCCAGGTCGAGCACCGCCACCGGGCCCGAGGCGCTCGCCATGGCCCGCGCGCACCGGCCCGACGTGGCGGTGCTCGACCTGGAGATGCCGGGCGCAGACGGTGTGAGGGTCGCCACATCCCTGCGGGCCGAACTGCCGGAGTGCCGGGTGCTGATCGTGACCAGTCACGGCCGGCCCGGGCATCTGAAGCGGGCCC
>NZ_LIQQ01000056.1 GCF_001418565.1 Streptomyces graminilatus
ACGCCACCCTCTCCTCCCCCTTCCCCCGTACATGTACGGGGGATGAGCCCCCCTGCTTCGCGTGCCCTGTGCCCACGGCGGGCCGCTCCCGTCCTCCGGACTCCGGTGTTCTCTCCGAAGGCCTCTCCGCCGGACTGCCGATGGGGTGCCGCCTCTCCGGATCCAGAGTCCCGATGGTCTCGGCCTGGCCGTGGGCCCGGGTCATCGCCAGCGGCCGATCTCGACGTTCTCCAGCACACCGAGGGCGTCGGGCACCAGGACGGCCGCCGAGTAGTAGGCCGTCACCAGGTAGTTGATGACCGCCTGTTCGTTGATGCCCATGAACCGCACGGACAGACTGGGCTCGATCTCGTCCGGGATACCGGCCTGTTGGAGCCCGATGACCCCCTGCTCGGACTCTCCGGTACGCATGGCGATGATCGAGGTCGTACGGGCCTCGGTGACCGGGATCTTGTTGCACGGGAAGATCGGCACACCGCGCCAGGTGGGGATGCGGTTGCCGCTCATGTCGATCGTCTCGGGGACGAGTCCGCGCTTGTTCATCTCACGGCCGATCGCGGAGATCGCGCGCGGATGCGCCAGCAGGAACTTGGTCCCGCGCCGCCTGCTGAGCAGTTCGTCCAGGTCGTCGGGGCTGGGCACGCCGTCGTGCGGCTGGAGCCGCTGGTCGTACTCGCAGTTGCTGAGCAGTCCGAACTCCCGGTTGTTGATGAGTTCGTGCTCCTGGCGCTCCTTCAGCGCCTCGACCGTGAGCCGGAGTTGCTGCTCGGTCTGGTTCATCGGCTGGTTGTAGAGGTCGGCCACACGGGAGTGGATGCGCAGCACCGTCTGGGCGATGCTCAGTTCGTACTCGCGGGGCTTGGCCTCGTAGTCCACGAACGTGCGCGGGATGTCCGGCTCACCGCTGTGACCGGCCGCGAGGTCGATCTGCTTCTCGCCGTACCTGTTGGCGTGCTGTTCCGGGATCGCGCTCAGCGCCTGGAGATGCGCGCGCAGCGAGTCGGACCGCTCGGCGACCTGCTCGAAGTGCTGCCGGGACAGTGTGAGCACGACGCATGAGGTGACCGCGCGGGCCGAGTACTCCCACAGCGCGTCGGGGTCGAGGAGCGCCTGGTCGCCGAAGTAGGCGCCGTCGGCCAGCATGCCGAGTTCGGCGTCGTCCCCGTACGGGCCGGTGCCGATCTTCTCGACCTTGCCGTGGGCCAGCAGGAACACCTCGTCGTTCGTACTGCCGAAGGAGGCGATCTCCGATCCGGGCGCGAACTCCCGCTGCTGGCAGCGCCGGGCGAGTTCCGCGAACACCTCCTCGTCCTCGTATGACCGCAGGGCCGGCAACTCGGAGAGCTCGGCGGGGACCACTTCAACCCGGTCACCCGTCTTCACGAACGTCAGACGGCCGTCTCCCACGGAGTAGGTGAGCCGCCGGTTCACACGGTATGCGCCACCCTGCACGTTCACCCAGGGAAGCATCCGCAGCAGCCAGCGTGAGCTGATCTCCTGCATCTGGGGGACCGACTTGGTGGTGGTGGCCAGGTTCCGCGCGGCTGAAGTACCAAGACTCTGCTGCGGCTTTTCCTGCTCCGTGCGGATCTCTTCGCCTACCGACATAAAAAACTGCCCTCCCGATAATGCGTAATGCGCCGGCGCGTCGAGCCCCTTCGGGCCCGTTTCGCACCGGACGCCTGCGCGCTCCAGCCTTCCGCACGGAACGGGTCAGTGCTATTACACGAATGAGCGGGAATGGATCATCGCCGAAGTGGGCACATAGGGGTTCTTCGCCAGCTCGTTCGACCCGGCGAACGAGAAATGCCTCTCCGGGGAACTTCAAGATCGGTCCGGGCGTTTGAAACACCGACGGACGACGAGCGAGGAGACACCGATGGCAGGCTTCCTGGATCGCGCCAAGGAACAGGCACAGCGCGGCCTGACGCAGGGCAAGCAGAAGCTCGACGAGGTGCAGGCGCAGCGGGCCGGCGGAGATCTCCTCAAGAAACTGGGCGCGGCGTACTACGCGGAGCGACGCGGCAGCGGCACCCCCGATGCGACGCAGCGGGCTCTCCAGGCCCTGGAGAGCCACATCGCGGTGAACGGGGACTCGTTCCTGCACCACTGACGGCCACCGGTGACGTGGCGTCGGGCACGTACGTGCCCTTACGTGTGTAGGCGCCTTACGCACGCGTGTGACTTACGTGCCCGTACGCGCCATATGCGCTGTATCGGTGCTACTGACCGGATCGGCTCGCACGGTGTACGAACAATTCGCCCCCAGCCGTCGGATTCCGGTACAAGCTGCGGTACGAGACGGTCACGACCGGTGACCGTCGCGCAGCGCTAAGGAGACGGTCATGGCCCCACCCATGTCCGCTGCCGACTTCCTGGACCGGCTCAGGGAAGAAGGTGTCACCGTCGTCGAGGTGGGCGACTGGGTCCACCACAACCGCAATCACAAGGGTCCCTGGGGACCGGTCCACGGCGTGATGATCCATCACACGGTGACCGAGGGCAGCGCGCACACCGTGGAGATCTGCCGCGACGGCTACGCCGACCTGCCCGGCCCGCTGTGCCACGGTGTCATCACCAAGGACGGGCTGGTGCATCTCGTCGGCTATGGCAGGGCCAACCATGCGGGGCTGGGTGACGACGATGTTCTGCGTGCGGTGATCGCCGAGAAGGCGCTGCCGTTGGAAAACGAGGCGAACACCGATGGCAATCGGCATTTCTATGGCTTCGAGTGCGAGAACCTCGGGGACGGGGAGGATCCGTGGCCGCAGGTGCAGCTCGATGCGATCGAGAAGGTTGCGGCGGCGGTGTGCCGTTATCACGGCTGGACGGAACGGTCGGTGATCGGTCACCGTGAATGGCAGCCTGGGAAGGTTGATCCTCGGGGGTTCAGCATGGGGTGGCTCAGGGATCGGGTACGGGATCGTCTGAAGTAGCTTTTCCTCGCCCCCGCCGCCCTTACCCATTCCCATCCCGCACCTGGGGGCTGCGCCCCCGGACCCCGCTGTCGGCCCTGAAGG
>NZ_LIQQ01000560.1 GCF_001418565.1 Streptomyces graminilatus
CGCCACCATCACACCGCCACCCGGCAACGCGTCCATCAGCCGGCCACGCGCCGCCACCACACGACACGCATCACCCAAAGACAGCACACCGGCCACATGGGCAGCGGCGATCTCCCCCACGGAGTGACCCACCACGAACCGCGGCACCACACCCCACGACTCCACCAACCGGAACGCCGCCACCTCAAACGCGAACAACCCCGCCTGAGCCCACACCGTCCGATCCAACAACCCCGCCACGTCACCCTCGGACTCCGAAGGCCAGGCCACCGACGTCAGCGGCGCCCCCAGCAGCGGGTCCAGCACCTCACACACCGCATCCCACGCCCCCGCGAACACCGGGAACGCCTCATACAGATCCCGCCCCATACCCAACCGCTGCGCACCCTGACCCGAGAACAACACAGCGACATCAGGCTCTTCAGCCCCCGCCACACCCCGCACCACACCCGAAGCCGACTCATCCGCCGCCAACGCGCCCAGACCCGCCAGCAGCTCGCCACGATCCCGGCCCGACACCACCGCCCGATGCTCGAACACCGAACGACCACTCGCCAGCGAGAACCCCACATCCACCGGATCCAGCGCCTCATCGGCTGCAACACGCGCACGCAACCGCGCAGCCTGCCCCCGCAACGCCACCTCACTGCGCCCCGACACCGGCCACACCACCAGACCCGAAGCCGAACCCGACTCCCCAGCCTCAACGCCCAGTTCGTCCACAGACTGCGGAGCCTGCTCCAGAATCACGTGCGCGTTCGTCCCACTGACGCCGAACGCGGAGACACCCACCCGACGCGGGCGGTCGGCCTCCGGCCACTCCCGCGCCTGACTCAGCAACTCCACCCCGCCACTCGACCAGTCCACCTGATCCGTCGGCTCAGCGGCATGCAACGTGGCGGGCAGCACGCCGTGCCGCATCGCCTCCACCATCTTGATCACACCAGCAACACCCGCAGCAGCCTGCGTATGACCGATGTTCGACTTCACCGAACCCAGCCACAACGGACGCTCCTCCGAACGCCCCCGCCCATAAGTGGCCAGCAGCGCCTGCGCCTCGATGGGATCCCCGAGACGGGTGCCCGTGCCGTGCGCCTCGACGGCGTCGACCTCGGCCGCGTCGAGTCCGGCGACGGCCAGGGCCTGCCGGATCACCCGCTGCTGCGACGGACCATTCGGAGCCGTCAGCCCATTACTCGCACCGTCCTGATTGACCGCACTGCCCCGCACCACAGCCAGCACCCGGTGACCAAGCCGCTCAGCATCCGACAGCCGCTCCACCAGCAGCACACCGGCACCCTCACCCCAGCCCGTGCCGTCCGCATCCACGCCGAACGCCTTGCACCGGCCATCCACAGCAAGCCCCCGCTGCCGCGAGAACTCCACAAACACCCCCGGCGTGGACATCACGGTCACACCGCCGGCCAGCGCCAAATCGCACTCACCCGACCGCAGCGCCTGCACAGCCCAGTGGAGCGCGACCAGGGACGCCGAGCACGCCGTGTCCACCGTCACCGCCGGGCCCTCCAGGCCCAGGGTGTAGGCGATCCGGCCGGACATCACACTCGCCGCGTTACCAATGCCCGCGTACCCCTCGGCACCATCCGAGGTGTGCTCGAGCAGGGTCGCGTAGTCCTGGCCGTTGGTGCCCATGAACACACCGCCCCGGCCACCCCGCAACGACGCCGGATCGATACCGGCATCCTCCAGCGCCTCCCAGCACGTCTCCAGCAGCAACCGCTGCTGCGGATCCATCGCGGTGGCCTCACGCGGCGAAATACCGAAGAAACCGGCGTCGAAGCCGGCCGCATCCGACAGAAACGCCCCATGCCGCGTATACGACGTCCCCAGATTCTCCGGATCCGGATCGAACAACCCCTCCAGATCCCAGCCCCGGTCCACCGGGAACCCCGACACCGCGTCAGCCCCCGACACCACCAGATCCCACAACTCACCCGGCGAACCCACACCACCCGGGAAACGGCACCCCATACCCACGATCACCACCGGATCGTCAGCCACCGACACCGCCCCGAACGGCACCAGCCCAACCGAACCCACAACCCCCGCGAACTCACCCCACAAAAACCCGGCAAGCTCATTCGGCGTCGGATAGTCGAACACCAACGACGGCGCCGTCGCCAAACCCGTCACCGCATTCACCCGATTCCGGAACTGCACCGCAGTCAACGAATCGAAACCCAGATCCTTGAACGCCCGCCCCGGCAACACCGCCTGACTCGACGCATGCCCCAACACCAACGCCGCCTGCTCCCGCACCAACCCCAGCAACAGCGCACGCTGATCCGACTCCGACAACCCCGCCAACCGCGCCCGCAGACCCTCAGAGCCCACATCCGCCGTGGGTTCCGCCTTCCGGACAGCCTGGACCTGCGGAATCTCATCGAAGAGCGCACTGGGGGCGGTGGTCACCGTCGGCAGATAGCGTTCCCAGTCCACCTCCACCACCGTGAGACTGCCCTCGTCGCCCGCAGCCACCTGCCCCAAAACCGTCAACGCCCTAGACGGCTCCATCGGCACAACACCCTGCCGCCGCATACGCCCGGCGACCGCCTCGTCAGCGGCCATACCCACACCGGCCCACGGTCCCCACGCCACAGACGAGCCGACCAGCCCCCGCGCCCGACGCTGCTCGACCAGAGCCTCCAACGCC
>NZ_LIQQ01000561.1 GCF_001418565.1 Streptomyces graminilatus
CAAAGACAGCACCCCCGCCACGTGGGCCGCGGCGATCTCCCCCACGGAGTGACCCACCACGAACCGCGGCACCACACCCCACGACTCCACCAACCGGAACGCCGCCACCTCAAACGCGAACAACCCCGCCTGAGCCCACACCGTCCGATCCAGCAACCCCCCACCGGCCTCGGACTCCGACTCCGCAGTCGGCTCCGAGGGCCAGGCCACCGACGTCAGCGGCGCCCCCAGCAGCGGATCCAGCACCTCACACACCGCATCCCACGCCCCCGCGAACACCGGGAACGCCTCGTACAGATCCCGCCCCATACCCAACCGCTGCGCACCCTGACCCGAGAACAGCACAGCGACATCAGGCTCTTCAGCCCCCGCCACACCCCGCACCACACCCGGCACATCCGACCCAGAGGCCACCGCCTCCAGACCACCCGCCAGGTCCACACGCCCGTCACCCACGACCACCGCCCGGTGCTCGAACACCGACCGACCGCTCGCCAGCGAGAACCCCACATCCACCGGATCCAGCGCCTCATCGGCTGCAACACGCGCACGCAACCGCTCCGCCTGCCCCCGCAACGCCACCTCACTGCGCCCCGACACCGGCCACACCACCAGACCCGAACCCAAGCCCGAAGCCGAACCCGAGCCCGACTCCCCAGCCTCAACGCCCTCTTCGTCCACAGACTGCGGAGCCTGCTCCAGAATCACGTGCGCGTTCGTCCCACTGACGCCGAACGCGGACACACCCACCCGACGCGGGCGGTCGGCCTCCGGCCACTCCCGGGCCTGGCTCAGCAACTCCACCCCGCCACTGGACCAGTCGACCTGATCCGTGCGCTCCTCCGCATGCAAAGTGGCCGGCAGCACGCCATGGCGCATCGCCTCCACCATCTTGATCACACCAGCCACACCCGCAGCAGCCTGCGTATGACCGATGTTCGACTTCACCGAACCCAGCCACAACGGCCGGTCGTCGGGACGGCCCTGCCCATACGTGGCGAGCAGTGCCTGCGCCTCGATGGGATCCCCCAGACGGGTACCCGTGCCGTGTGCCTCGACGGCGTCGACCTCGGCCGCGTCGAGTCCGGCGACGGCCAGGGCCTGCCGGATCACCCGCTGCTGCGACGGACCATTCGGAGCCGTCAGCCCATTACTCGCACCGTCCTGATTGACCGCACTGCCCCGCACCACCGCAAGCACCCGATGCCCAAGCCGCTCAGCATCCGACAGCCGCTCCACCAGCAGCACACCCGCGCCCTCGCCCCAGCCCGTACCGTCCGCGTCGACCGAGAACGCCTTGCACCGGCCGTCCACCGACAGCCCCCGCTGCCGCGAGAACTCCACGAACGACAGCGGCGACGACATCACCGTCACACCACCGGCCAACGCCACATCACACTCACCCGACCGCAGCGCCTGCACAGCGAGATGCAGCGCCACCAGCGACGCCGAGCACGCC
>NZ_LIQQ01000562.1 GCF_001418565.1 Streptomyces graminilatus
AGTAGCGAGCTACGTCTCAGCCGTTGTGACTGAGCACGACCTGTCCCTGTGAAGTTGAGGCAGTCCCGCTCTTCCTGAGACATCCAAGTGGGGGTGGCTGGTGGATGCCGAGGATTTCTGGAGAGGCTATATGCCTCAGTCCAGAAGGCCTTACTCTCTCTTCCAGGCCACGGCCACGTAAGTCGATGCCTCGGGCGAGCGGAAGGCTTCGCGACGAGCCGCATCATTAATCTGTTCGCATGACATCGAACGGGGACCGCCGTTTCCCCATAGCCCTGGCCGCCGCCATGGAGGTCCGGCTCGACTGCATCGGCGAGGACAAAGTCGACTTCGAGCCCTACGAAGCCTTCCTCACCGCTGACGAGACAACCGACTGGTTCCGGGCATGGACCGGCAATGGCGAGCTGAACGGCGACGACTTCCGTGTGTTCGGCCAGGACGGCACCGGTGGAAACGTCGCCTTCTGGCTGAGCCGCCCAGGTCAGCCACTCGTCGAGCAGCCCATCGTCTTCCTCGGTTCCGAAGGAGAGACCGGCGTCATCGCCCGGAATCTCGCCGCTTTCCTCTGGTTGCTCGCCGACGGCTTCGGTCCATGGGAAGCATCCACAACGCACGACCCGGAACCCGACTGGGTTCCCCGCCCCAATCGTGAACTGACAGCTATCGCCGAACAGTTCGCACCGGACCACCGCGCACCGGCAGTCGCCATCGTCGAGCAGGCCACACAAGATTTCCCGGATTTCGACGACACCATCATGAAACTCTGCCGCTGAATCCGGTCGCATGAGGCCGACGCGGGTCAGGCCAAGGAGAGACGCATGACACAGCTCTCGGAGATGAGCGAGCGCGAGTACTTCGCCAACGTCGGCCAACGCCCTGGCATGTTCGTCGCCAAGACCTCCTTCCACATGCTCACCGCGTTCCTGACCGGCTACGACCAGCACGCCCTCCGGCACGGCGGGCACGGACTCGACGGCTGGCATGAATGGCTCGTCGCGCGCCGCGGCCGTGACTGCAACCATGCATGGCCCGGCCAAGTCCTCCACATCGCGATCCCGGGCGGCTGGGACAGCATCTGGGACCTACCGCCCGAGGACGAGAAGCAGGCGATCAAGGTCTTGTTCGAGCTCCTCGACGAGTTCGCCGCCGAGCACGAAACGGCACCGATTGCCTCAGGTTGAGCGAGACAAGCAGCATCCTTACGTCTCGCTCAAAGTCCCGGAAGGCCCTCGCCGGAATGCGGTCCGGAAAGGGATTCAGGCGATGTGGCGCAGCAGGCTGACGTGGAGTTCGCCGTCGAGGAGGTCGTCCAGTTGGGCCGCAAAGGCCTGGAGGTGGGTGGTCTGGAGGTTGGCGGCGTGGTCGGCCGGGGTGCTCCAGACCTCGTAGAAGCAGAACGCGGCGGGGTCGTCCACATCGACGTGCAGGTCGTAGGTGACGCAGCCCGGCTCGCGCGTCGTCGGCGCCACGAGCGCGGTGAGCGCCTCGCGCAGCGTCTGCTCCTTGCCGGGCTTGGCCCGCAACTGGGCGACGACTGTCAGTGCGGGGGATTCGGTGTTCGTCATCAGGCTGGATGTTCCTGTTCGTGGCGCGGCGGCCGGGTGCCACCAGTGCGTAGACGACGCTAAAGGCATGTGGTCCGGCTATACAGTCCTATTTCATGGGTAACCACCGGACCAATCACCGGACCAATCAGGCCACCGGCCTCCTCATCGAACTGTCCGAGGACGGTGGGTCGCTGTACGAGCGCCTGACGAGTGGGATCAGGGCCGCGATCGCGGAGGGCCGCCTGGCACCGGGTCATCTGCTGCCGCCGAGCCGGGCGCTGGCCGCCGAACTCGCCTGCTCCCGGTGGGTCGTCAACGAGGCGTACACCCAGCTCGCCGCCGAGGGCCGGCTCCAGACCCGGCAGGGTTCCGGCACCCGCGTCACATCCCATCCCGCCCTGCACACGCCCACCCGTACCACCCGTACCACCACCACCCGTAGCACCGCCGTACGTGAACCGGACCGGGCCCCCGCATCCCCGCCACCGGTCGTGGCCGACCTTCGGCCGGGTACGCCGGACGTGGCCGCGTTCCCCGCGGGCGGGTGGACCCGGTCCCTGCACCACGTCCTCACCTCCGCCGACGGGGAGCCGTCGGTCTTCCCGCCCGCGGCGGGAGCGGGGCGGTTGCGGGAGGTCGTGGCCGCCTATCTGAGCCGGGTGCGCGGACTGACCGTCGAGGCCGACGACGTGCTCATCACCTGCGGTACCTCCCATGGTGTTGCGCTCGTGGCACGCGTACTGGCCGCGCGCGGGGTCCCGCACCTGGCCGTCGAGGATCCCGGCTGGCCCCGGCTGCACCAGGTCGCTGCCGCGGCCGGCCTGACCACCGTGCCGGTCGCCGTGGATGCGGAAGGTCTCGACGTCGAGGCGCTGCGGCAGACGGACGTACGGGCGGTGCTGTGCGCGCCCGCCCACCAGTTCCCCACCGGCACGGCCCTGTCCCCCGCCCGCCGGAGGGCGCTGCTCGCCTGGGCCGAGGAGTGCGACTCCGTGATCGTCGAGGACGACTACGACGCCGAGTTCCGCTACGACCGCAGACCCGTCGGCGCGCTGGCCGGCCTCGACCGCAGCCGTGTGGTCTATCTGGGCTCGGTCAGCAAGACCCTGCATCCCGGGCTGCGTCTCGGCTGGATGGTCCCGCCGCCCACACTGCGCCAAGCTCTGCTCCACGCCCTCGACAGTTCGGCCGCCGGCCCGAGCACCCTCGACCAGCTCACCTTCGCCAGGCTCGCCGACACCGGCGGCTACGACCGGCACCTGCGCCGCGTACGCAAGGCCTACCGGGCCCGCCGCGACGCCCTCGTGACCGCGCTGGATCACCACGACGTCATCCGCGACTCCGGCCGCCCGGTCCAGGGCATCGCGGCGGGCCTGCACCTGCTGGTCCCGCTGCCCTCCGGGCTGGACGACCGTACGATCGCCGAACATCTCGCGGTCCGTGGCATCGCCACCGCCGCCCTCTCCGGGTACGCCACCCGGCCCCACCCGCCGGCCCTGGTCATCGGCTACGGCCGACTCGCCCCGAGCCGCGCGCAGTGGGCGGCCGAGCAGATCGCGGAGGTCGTCGGCGACGAGCTGAAAGCCTCCTCGACCGATCAACGCGCAACCAATGAACACCATCCGCATGTCAGTCGGGCCCTCTACGATCCCCGGTCATGACCGATGACGCGCTCGACCACTCCATCGCCCACTACTCCATACCGGGTCCGCTCACGCGCCTCGCCGCAGACCAGTCACGGTTCATCAGGGAGCTGCCGGACGACCCGGTCGGCATGTGTGCCGCCGTGCAGCTCCTGGTCATCCAGCCTGCCGACGCCACCGAACTCGGCCTGCCCGAAACGCGGTTCGCGGAGAAGGACATCCGGCCGGTGAACGAGCTGGTCGCCCGGCTGACCGCCCTGGACCCCAGCCCCCTGCACTACGGCCGGCCACCCGAGAGAAGGGTGGTGGGTACGTGCCGCCACTTCGCCACCATCGCCTGCGCGATCCTGCGGGCTCGGGGCATTCCCGCCAGGGCCAGATGCGGCTTCGGCACCTGTTTCCAGGCGGGACGCGGCCTCGACCACTGGATCACCGAGTACTGGAACACCGGCGAACGGCGCTGGGTACGCGTCGACACGGAACATCTCGGCCACGGCTACACCGAGCGCCCGGAGGACCTCGCGCCGGGTGAGTTCCTGACCGGTGGCGAGGCTTGGATCCAGTACCGCGAGGGACTGATCGACCCGCACATGTACGGCGTGGCCGGGACCGATCACGCCTGGGGTCCCGCCGAGATCAGCGGCAACGCGGTCCGTGACCTCGCGGCCCTCCGCAAGCTGGAGATGCTGCCCTGGGACGAGTGGGGCCGGATGACCGAGGCCTACGAGGGCAGGACCGGCCCCGACTACGACCAGCTCATCGACACGGTCGCCGAGGCAAGCCGCAGCGAGGATCCGGCCGCCCTCGCCGAGCTGTTCGCCCACGAACACCTCACGGTTCCCAACCACATGATCGGCTGACGTGCGCCATGCCGAGAGGGTCCTGACCCTCGGCTCGGTCAACGCCCCGTAAGCCAGGCCACCATGTCGTACACCGCCCGGCAGTAAGGGTCGTGGACGTGAACGTCGTCCCTTCGCAGTCTCTCCAGCTCCCCCGTTGCCAGGAGGACCGGAAGCACGGCGTGCGCTCCTGTCACACCGGCCACGACCGAGCCGTCATCCTCCCGAAGAGGAAGGTCGACGCCGAACGGCGGCTCGGCCTGTGACGCGGGAGTGTCCAAGTAGAGCCGGCATGTGGCCCGGTCCAGGAGCAGGAAGCCGCGCAGGCGCAACTCCGACGGCTCGTCCGGCCTCTCGGGGGCGGAGAAGGCCGCCGCCGCGGCCCGCAGTGCGTCCGTGAGGTGGGATCGTGGCCGGTCCACGAAGTCGTGGACGGCGGCTGAGGCGTCGATCACCGGGATACCGAAGGGGTCTCGCGGTGCGCCCTCGACCTCGTCGTCGGAGCAGGTGGCCAACGCGGTGCGCAGGGCAGACGCCAGGTCCGGCGAGGGGATGTTCGTGCCGGGTGTGTCCGTGAGCGGGAGGTCGAAGGCGATTGACGTGTCCAGGCGCTCGCCGTCCCACAGCACGACGCGGCCGACGCCGCGCCGGTCCGGGGAATTCACGACGCCGCGCACGAGCCGGACTCCCCGCCCGGTCGCGAACTCCGTTACTCCGCTGAGCATTTCGTGTGCCAGGCCCGCCTGCAGACCGGACAGGCCCTTCTCGTCCCACGTCATCATGCGGTTGCGGGGCCCGCCGTCGTCCCCGACCGGGCAGGGCCGAACCACCTGGACAGCGCGGCGTCCAGATCCTTCTGGTCCTCGCCGGCCCATGCCACGTATCCGTCCGGCCGCAGCAACAGCCCAGCGGGGACGTCGAGTTCGCCGAGTTGTCCGTGGAGTTGTCCGTGGAGTTGTCCGTGGAGTTCCTGGGCGTCGTCGATCACGTGGTCGACGACGTCCGTCCAGCCCGCTGTCGAGAGGCTGCCCGTTCGGTCGAGGAGAAGGCCCCGTCCGTCGTGCATCTGCTCGTAGAGGCGGCCCCGCTTGAGCGTCAGGTCCCGCATGCGGCGGCCCAGCAGGTCGTGGCCCTCACCGAAGTCGTAGCGGATGCCGATTCCGGTGAGCTTCTCGATCAGGTACGTGTTCACGTTCTCGAAGTCCATCAGCTCCGAGAGCAGCCGGCGCACGGCCTGAGGGCCCGGGTCCGTGGACATCAGGTGCGTCTGCGCGCGGGTGCTGTCCAGCACGTCGGCTGCCACCTGGTGCCGTTCGGATTCATAGCTGTCCAGCAGGCCCTCCGGGGCCCGGCCGCCGATCTCCGCGGCCAGTTTCCAGCCGAGGTTGAACGCGTCCTGGATGCCGAGGTTGAGCCCCTGCCCGCCGACCGGCGGGTGGACGTGCGCCGCGTCGCCGGCCAGCAGCACCCGGCCCACGCGGTAGCGCTCGGCCAGCCGGGTGGCGTCGCCGAAGCGGGAGATCCAGCGCGGGGAGTGCACGCCGAAGTCGGTACCGGCGTACGCCCGCAACTGGCGCTTGACCTCGTCGAGGGTCGGTGGGACGGTGCGGTCCTCGGTCACTCCCTCGGCGGGGACCACGACGCGGTACACGCCGTCGGTCCCCATCGGGCCCAGGCCGAACCACTTCTGCGTCTTGCGGACCTCCGCCACCACGGCGGCCACCGTCTCCCGCTCGACACCCACCTTCATCTCGCCCAGCAGCGCCTGGCGCCGGGCGGGCTCGCCGGGGAAACCGACGCCGAGCAGCTTGCGTACGGTGCTTCGGCCGCCGTCGCAGCCGACGAGGTAGCGCGAGCGCAGCCGGGTGCCGTCGGCCAGCTCGGCGGTCACCCCGCGCTCGTCCTGGCTCAGCCCGACCAGCTCGCGGGAGCGCCTGACCTCGGCGCCCAGACCGGTGGCGTGCTCGTACAGCAGGCGGTCGGTTACCGGCTGCGGGATGCCGAGTACGTAGGGATGAGCGGTGTCCAGCCGGGCCGGCGCGGGCTTGTCCATCGCCGCGAAGAAACCGCCGGCGACCGGGTACCGCTTCCCTTCCGCGAGGAACCGCTCCAGCAGACCGCGCTGGTCCATCACCTCGATGCTGCGCACATGCAGACCGAGCGCGCGTACGACCGGGGTCGGTTCCGCGTCCCGCTCCAGCACGAGCACCCGTACGCCGTGCAGCCGCAGCTCGGCGGCCAGCATCAAGCCGGTGGGGCCGCCGCCGACCACGATCACGTCCGCCGCGACCGTCGCGTCCGCCGTACGTGTCGTGCCTGTCGCGTCCGTCGTGTCCGTCGTGTCCGTCGTGTCCATTGCGAATACCCCCATTTCGGCAGCCTCGACTCCGTGATCTCCGCGATTTCCGCAGGTCCGGGCCGCCTCGGCCGACGATTCTGCGGCACGACCGGGGCCTTGCCGCAAGCCCCCCTGTGCGCTATATGTTGAGAGTGGCAGGGAGTACATGAACTCCCTGTCTTTATCTTTTTGTCCTCCTCGCCGAGCGCTCGTACGCCCGCAGCTTCTCCGGCGTCAGGATCCAGTACAGCCCGTCGATGCCGTCCGGTCCCACGGTGACGCTCATCAGGGCGACCGCTGTGCCGTCCTTGGTCAGCAGCATGGCGGGGTGGCCGTTGGCCTCGACCAGGCCGTAGTCCGCCCCGGGGAAGAACTTCTGGGCGAACGCGCTGATCCGCGCCACCCGTCCGGTACCGGTGACCTCCAGCCGGGCCACGCCACGCATGCCGTTGCCGTCCGCGTAGGCGACGACATCGGCCGAGAGCACGTTCTCGAGCGCGGCGACGTCACCGTGCCGTGCCGCCGCGACGAAGGCTTCGAGCAGCCGCCGGTGCGCCGCCGCGTCGACGGGGTCCCGGCGTTCGGCGGACAGCCGTTTGCGGGCCCTGCTGACGAGCTGCCGTGTGTTGGCCTGGGCCAGCCGGAGCATGTCCGCGATCTCGTCGTACGGATAGTCGAAGGCCTCCCGCAGCACATAGGCGGCCCGTTCCACGGGGTTCAGCTTCTCCAGGACCAGCAGTACGGCCACTTCCAGGGCCTCGCCGCGCTCCGCGCCGACCTGCGGATCCACCCCGGTGTCCACGAACTCGGGCAGCCACGGCCCCACGTACGCCTCACGGCGGACCCGCGCCGACTGGGCCACGTTGATCGCCAGCCGGGTCGTGGTCTTCGCCAGGAACGCGCCGGGAGCCAGCACCGCGCTCCGGTCGGTGCCCTGCCAGCGCAGCCACGCGTCCTGCACCACGTCCTCGGCCTCGGACACGCTGCCCAGGACGCGGTAGGCGATACCGAACAGGCGCGGGCGCAGCCCCTCGAACACCTGGGCGGCCTCGTCCAGCGAGTCGCGGGCGTCGCGGGTATCTCGGGAATCGCAGGAATCTCGGGAATCGCGGGTGAGGGGCCGTCGCTCGTCCATGATGCCGATGCCTCCGCGTCCACGGGTACCGGCCTGGATCCTATGCCGGGGGCCTGCCCGGACCCCGTACCGGCGCCGGGGCCCGGTGGTACGGTCGCGGAATGGACCCGCAGGAACTCGCCAGCCTCGCGCATCTGCGCCGGGCCCGGGATCTGATCGACCGGGAGTACGCGCGTCCGCTCGACGTGCCGACGATGGCCCAGCACGCGCTGATGTCACCGGCACACTTCTCGCGGCGGTTCCGGGCCGCCTACGGCGAGACGCCGTACAGCTATCTCATGACCCGCCGGATCGAGCGGGCGATGACCCTGCTCCGCGCCGGCATGAGCGTGACCGACGCGTGCATGACCGTGGGCTGTACGTCGCTGGGCTCGTTCAGCTCCCGGTTCACCGAGATCGTCGGGGAGACACCGAGCGCGTACCGGGCCCGGGAGCACGACGCGGTGACGGCGATGCCCGCCTGCGTGGCGAAGGTACAGACCAGGCCGAGCAGAAACGGGCCGAGCACGGACGTCGTTCCGGCCGTTCCGGCCACCGGTACACCCGCCGGGGACACCGGGAACGGGGCCGGAAAGGTACCGAGCAGGATTCGAGAAGCGGGCCGTACGGCCGCCGCCTAGCGTTGTCTGCATGGACATCGCACTGCAGTACTGCCACATCACTGTCAACGACCCCGACGAGGCGCTCGCCTTCTACCGCGACGCGCTCGGCTTCGAGGTCCGCAACGACGTCGCGTCCGGCGAACACCGCTGGGTCACCCTCGGCAGCCCCGCGCAGCCGGATCTCGAACTCGTCCTCTCCAACCCGCACGCGGGCCGCTCGCAGGCCGACGGCGACGCTCTCCAGGAGCTGCTCACCAAGGGCGTCATGCCGATGTTCGTCTTCCGTACCGACGATCTCGATGGCATGTTCGAGCAGGTACGGGCGTCCGGCGCCGAGGTTCTCCAGGAGCCCATGGACCAGGCGTGGGGCCCGCGCGACTGCGCGTTCCGCGACCCCTCGGGCAACCTGGTACGGATCTCGCAGAAGCCGAAGAGCTAGCCGCCACCTCAGCCAGTAGGAATCCCAGTCGAGACGGAGACCCGATGAGCACGACCCCGAGGACGGACTCGCAGGCGGCGTCCGGTACGCCGCCGCACGGTGCCGACAGTCACGATCTGATCCGTGTGCACGGCGCGCGCGAGAACAACCTCAAGGACGTCAGTATCGAGCTGCCGAAGCGTCGGCTGACGGTGTTCACCGGTGTCTCCGGTTCCGGCAAGAGTTCGCTGGTGTTCGACACGATCGCCGCCGAGTCGCAGCGGCTGATCAACGAGACGTACAGCGCGTTCGTCCAGGGGTTCATGCCGACGCTGGCGCGGCCCGAGGTCGACGTACTCGAAGGGCTGACGACCGCGATCATCGTCGACCAGCAGCGGCTCGGTGCCGACCCGCGTTCCACGGTCGGCACCGCCACCGACGCCAACGCGATGCTGCGCATCCTGTTCAGCAGGCTGGGGCAGCCGCACATCGGGCCGCCCAGCGCGTACTCCTTCAACACGGCCTCGGTCCGGGCGAGCGGCGGGATCACCGTCGAACGCGGTGCCGAGAGGACGAAGACCGTCAAGGCGACCTTCAACCGCACCGGCGGTATGTGCACGCGCTGCGAGGGCCGGGGCGCGGTCTCCGACATCGACCTCACCCAGCTCTACGACGACTCCAAGTCGATCTCCGAGGGCGCGTTCACCATCCCCGGCTGGAAGTCGGACAGCCAGTGGACCGTGCAGCTGTACGCCCAGTCGGGCTTCCTCGATCCGAACAAGCCGATCCGCGAATTCACCAAGAAGGAGATGCGGGACTTCCTCTACGGCGAGCCGACCAAGGTAAAGGTCAACGGCGTCAACCTCACCTACGAAGGCCTGATCCCCAAGATCCAGAAGTCGTTCCTGTCCAAGGACAAGGAGGCGCTCCAGCCGCACATCCGGGCGTTCGTGGAGCGGGCGGTCACCTTCGCCACCTGCCCCGAGTGCGACGGCACCCGGCTCAGCGAGGGCGCCAGGTCGTCGAAGATCGGCAAGATCGGCATCGGCGACGCGTGCGCGATGGAGATCCGGGACCTGGCCGAGTGGGTACGCGGCCTCGACGACCCCTCGGTGGCACCGCTGCTCACCGCGCTCCAGCACACGCTGGACTCGTTCGTGGAGATCGGCCTCGGCTATCTCGCCCTCGACCGCGCCTCCGGCACCCTGTCGGGCGGTGAGGCGCAGCGCGTCAAGATGATCCGGCACCTCGGTTCGGCCCTCACCGACATCACGTACGTGTTCGACGAGCCGACGATCGGTCTGCACCCGCACGACATCCAGCGCATGAACGACCTGCTGCTGCGGCTGCGCGACAAGGGCAACACCGTGCTCGTGGTCGAGCACAAGCCCGAGGTGATCGCGATCGCCGACCACATCGTCGACCTGGGCCCCGGCGCCGGTACGGCGGGCGGCACCGTCTGCTTCGAGGGCACGGTGGAGGGGCTGCGGACCGGCGGCACGGTCACCGGCCGCCACTTCGACGACCGGGCGAGTCTCAAGGATTCCGTGCGCAAGCCCACCGGAAAGCTGCCGATCCGTGGCGCGACGAAGCACAACCTCCAGGGCGTCGACGTCGACATCCCGCTCGGGGTGCTGTGCGTCGTGACGGGTGTCGCCGGGTCCGGCAAGAGCTCGCTCATCCACGGGTCGCTGATCGACACCCCGGGTGCGGTCGCCGACGGTGTGGTGGCGGTCGACCAGACCCCGATCCGGGGTTCCCGACGCAGCAACCCGGCAACGTACACCGGTCTCCTCGACCCCATCCGTACGGCGTTCGCCAAGGCCAACGGGGTCAAGCCGGCCCTGTTCAGCGCCAACTCCGAGGGCGCCTGCCCCACCTGCAACGGTGCCGGTGTCATCTACACCGACCTGGCGATGATGGCGGGCGTGGCCTCGACCTGCGAGGACTGCGAGGGCAAGCGGTTCCAGCCGGCGGTGTTGGACTACCACCTCGGCGGGCGGGACATCAGCGAGGTGCTCGCGATGTCGGTGGCGGAGGCGGAGGAGTTCTTCGGGGCGGGCGAGGCGCGTACGCCGGCCGCGCACCGCGTCCTCGACCGGCTCGCGGACGTCGGCCTCGGCTACCTCAGCCTGGGCCAGCCCCTCACCACCCTGTCCGGCGGCGAACGCCAGCGCCTCAAGCTGGCCACGCACATGGGCGACAAGGGCGGCGTGTACGTCCTCGACGAGCCGACGACCGGCCTCCACCTCGCCGATGTCGAGCACCTGCTCGGCCTGCTCGACCGGATCGTGGACTCGGGCAAGTCGGTCATCGTCGTCGAGCACCACCAGGCGGTGATGGCCCACGCGGACTGGATCATCGACCTGGGCCCCGGCGCGGGCCACGACGGCGGCCGTATCGTCTTCGAGGGCACCCCGGCCGACCTGGTGGCGTCCCGCGGCACCCTCACGGGGGAGCACCTGGCGGCGTACGTGGGCGCCTGAACACACCCCGCGCCAACCGCTGCCCCTGTCGCCCTACGCCCGGATCCACTCCTCGACGGCCGCGAAGTCCGCGTCCCGCAGCCCGTGTCGGGGATCGACACGGTGCAACAGGGCCCGCCCCGGGTGGTGTTCGGCCACCCACCGACGGTCGGCGCCGGTCACCTCGTCGTCGAGCCAGACGAAGTCCCGCCCGGCCGCCAGCTCGACGAGAGGGCGGGTCTTCCAGTGCACACCGGGCACACCGGGTACACCGGGCACACCGGGCGGGCCTGGCTGGTCGTCGAACTCAGGGTCCTGCTCCGGCCAGTGCACCACTGGAAGGTCCGGCAGGCCGAGCCACGGGGCGACGCAGTCGTTCGCCTCGTCCATCCAGGTCGTGGCCCACACCAACTCGCAGCCCAGCGCGGCCAGTCGAGGCCCGAGGGCGGGGTCGATCCGGGGCAGGAGAGGGTTCGCCCCGGATCGACCCCGCCCT
>NZ_LIQQ01000563.1 GCF_001418565.1 Streptomyces graminilatus
CCTGGACGGGCCTCGTCCTCAATCTCCCCCAGAGGAGGACCCAACGGGCTGGGGGTTGCCTGGCTTGGGCTGTAGGGACGGCAAGGGTGGGTGGGTGTGAAACTCCGTTGACCGGTCCTTGAGATCCCGTGCGGGCTGGTTCGCCCGGGTGGGGGTGGTCACGTTAGGTTTTCTTCATGACCGACACGACTGCTTCCCGTACCACCGGCGCCGTGGCCGCCGGGCTCGCCACCGTCGCCGCTGACGGCACCGTTCTCGACACCTGGTTCCCCGCCCCCGAACTGTCCGCCGAGCCCGGCCCCGCCGGTACCGAGCGGCTGTCCGTCGAGCGGGCCGTCGAGGCGCTCGGCGAGGGTGCGGCGAAGGCGGTCGGACCGGACGCGCGCCGGGGTGTCGAAGTGGTCGCGGTCCGCACGGTCATCGCCTCCCTCGACGACAAGCCCCTCGACACGCACGACGTCTACCTCCGCCTCCACCTGCTCTCGCACCGGCTCGTACAGCCCCACGGGCAGTCCCTGGACGGCATCTTCGCCCACCTCGCCAACGTCGCCTGGACCTCCCTCGGCCCGGTCGCCGTGGACGACGTCGAGAAGGTGCGGCTCAACGCCCGCGCCGAGGGCCTGCACCTCCAGGTCACGTCCGTCGACAAGTTCCCCCGGATGACCGACTACGTGGCCCCCAAGGGCGTCCGCATCGCCGACGCCGACCGGGTGCGTCTCGGCGCGCACCTCGCCGAGGGCACGACCGTCATGCACGAGGGCTTCGTCAACTTCAACGCGGGCACGCTCGGCACGTCGATGGTCGAGGGCCGTATCTCCGCGGGTGTCGTGGTCGGCGACGGGTCCGACATCGGCGGCGGCGCCTCGACGATGGGCACGCTCTCCGGTGGCGGCCAGGTCCGTATCACCATCGGCGAGCGCTGCCTGATCGGCGCCGAGGCCGGAGTGGGCATCGCCCTCGGCGACGAGTGCGTGGTCGAGGCCGGGCTGTACGTCACCGCCGGCACCCTCGTCACCATGCCCGACGGACAGATCGTCAAGGCCCGCGAGCTCTCCGGCGCCTCCAACATCCTCTTCCGCCGCAACTCCGTCACGGGCCGGGTCGAGGCCCGCCCGAACAACGCGGTCTGGGGCGGCCTGAACGACGTCCTGCACAGCCACAACTGACGACACCCAAGATCACGTACGGGTTGTTCGGCGTGACCTCGTCGCGGTCCAGGCAGATGAACGGGTGGACACAGTGTCCGATCCGATCGAATGCCGGACCGTGACGTATGACGAGGGGCTGAGCAATGACGAACAAGCGGACGAGGATCGCGGCGCGTTGGCTGACGGGGGCCGTCACCGCGGCCGTGGTCTGCGGGGTCCCCGCGGGGACCGCCTACGCGGACGAGACGAACACCGGCTCGCACAACGGTCCCCGCGTCGGCCTGGTCAACATCGGCCAGGTCGACGACCCGATGGAGGACGTGCTGGAGCACTTCCTGCTCTTCGGTGACGGGTACCGCTGGGGCTGAGCAGCGGTTGGACCGGCCTGTGGTCGGGCTGGTCATCGGTTCGGGCCGGCCTGTGGTCGGGCTGGTCCGTGGTTGGGCTGGTCAGTGGTTCCGGGAGGGCCGGGGTCGTGTCGCTTCCGCTGCTCAGGCAGTGGTGGCATGGGCTCCGGCACCGGCCCCTTCCGCGTTCAGGGCAGCGTCAACTCCTCGTACGCGGCCAGGAGTTCCTTCGTCGTCCGGCTGTCGGCCGGTCGCAGCGGTGCCCTTACCGGGCCCGAGGGCAGGCCCAGTCCGGTCAGCAGGGCCTTGGCCGTGACCGTGCCCGGCAGGCCGGACGACATCATCAACTCGGTCAGCTCAAGCGCCCGTTGCTGGAGGCGGGCGGCCTCGGCGGTCCCGCCCGCGTCGAACGTGTCGATGATCGAGCGGAAGTGACGGGGGATCACATTGGCGACGGTACTGATGTATCCGGTGCCGCCGAGCGCGTACAGCGCCAGTACGTATTCGTCGCAGCCCGTGTAGAACGCCAAGTCGGTGCGGGACAGCACCTTCTGGGTGCCCATCAGGTCGTACGCGCAGTCCTTCACGGCGACGATCCTCGGGTGGCCGGCGAGGCGGATCATCGTCTCCGGCTCGATCCGGACACCGGTTCGGCCCGGGATGTCGTACAGCGTCAGGGGCAGGGCTGTGGCATCGGCCAGCTCCCTGAAGTGGGCCTCGATCGCGTCCTGCGGGGGTCGGCTGTAGTAGGGGGCGACCGCCAACAGGCCGTCCGCGCCCGCCTTTTCGGCCGCCCGCGCCAGTTCGGTGGAGTGCAGGGTGTCCGCGGTGCCCACGCCCGCCACGATCGACGCCCGCTCGCCAACCGCCTCCCGTACCGCCCGTATCAGCGCCGACTTCTCCGCGTCCGTCGTGGTCGGGGACTCGCCCGTCGTGCCGGAGAGGACCAGGCCGTCGCAGCCCCCGGCCACCAGCCGGTCCGCGAGCCGCTGGGCGCCGTCCAGGTCCAGGGCTCCCTCGGCGGTGAAGGGGGTGACCATCGCGCACAGGGCGCGGCCGAAGGGAGGGGGAGGCGGCATCCGCGGTGTTGTCATGCCAGTAGTTTCGGCCACCCATTCGTGTAGCTCCACTTAATTCTTTTTCATGGTATTCGTAAGCGATGCTTTCGGGTTGGGGTGGCGGGGAATGGCTGGCACTGGTGCCAACTCGGGCGCCATGCGTCACCATGGCCTTGAGGGTCACCGAACAGCAGGTCATGGGAGGCGTCATGAGGCTCGGCAAGGCACTCGCCACCGGTGTCGCGGAGGAAGAGGTCCCCGTCTGCGAGGAGGAACTCCAACTCCCCGAAACAATCGATGAGTTGGAAGCGTCCGTCGAAGAGGTTCCGGTCGCCCGATGAGGCTGCGGCTCCCCGAGGAACGTCCGGCGGAGCCGCCGACCGGATACAAGATCGCCCACCCGGTGCTGTCCCAGGACGGCACCCGGGCCGGGTTCACCGGGGTGTCGCTGGGCGGCGCGCTGCCGTACGGAGTGCTCGCCGACGCGTCCTGCGTCTACGGGCTGAGACACCGCGCGCCGCACCGCCGCTGTGACTGCGGCTTCCACTGCGTGCACGACCGGGCTGCGGCGGAAGGGCTGCTGTGCACCGCCGAGCACCGGGCCGCCGTACTGCTCGACGTCACCGTCCTCGGCGCCTACATCCGCTTCGAACTCGGCTTCCGCTACGCCCGTCAGCGGGTGCGCGTCGCGACCGTCGGGCCCTGTGCCTGCGGGGCGGTCGCCGCCGTGCTCGCCGACGCCGGCTGGGGAAGGCCCGGTTGGCGCGGTCTGGCCGCCGCGTGCGCGGGCTGCGTGCGAGGGCGTACGGCCGTGTCGCTCGCGGGGTTCGCGCGGCTGGCCGGGGACGGGCTGCGGGTCGTGGCGGGGAAGGCGGAGGCGGTTCCCGTCGATGGCCCGCCCGGTGTCGCCGAGGGGTTCGGCGTGCCCGAACTCGTCGCCGAGGCCGCGCTGTTGCAGGCCCGGCTCGACTGGTTCCAGAGCCGGCTCGCGCGACTCGACGAGCGGGGGCCGGGCAAGGGGGCCGAAGGGTAGGGGAGTCGGGCCCTGGCAGGGCTTGACCTCAACCTCGGTCGAGGTCGGAGGCTGGTCGGCGTACCCATCGATGCCGATCAACGGAGGCCGTCATGGCCCGTACCGACGTACACCCCGACCTCGCCCGCCCCGATGTCGAAGCACCCTTCTTCAGTACCTGGCGGGTCGGGACACCCGAGCGGCAGCGGGAGGCGGTCGACGCGATCGCCGCGACCTGGGAGCGGCAGACCTGGCCGGTGGGGGGAGGGCTCGGCTACTTCGTCTACGCCGGGCATGACGGGACCACCCTTCTCCATCACTCCCAGTGGGCCCGTGAGCAGGACTACGAGGCCTTCCTGAAGACCCAGCGGCAGGCGCGCGTCGACGAGATCGACACAGCGGTACCGGGGATCGAGCGGGTCGCCCTCGACCGGTACCGGCGGTATCGGAGCAAGGCGCGGGCCGCCGGGGACACGCGTGTTCCTGGGCTCGTCGTGACCGTCCGGATCGACTTCGAGGAGGGGGCCGCGGAGCGGCGGCGGGAGTGGGTCGACCTGGTGTTCGATGCCATGTCCGAGCCGCTGGAGAGCGACCGCGGCCTCATCTCCGCCCACTTCCATCTGAGCCAGGACGGCACCCACGTCCTGAACTACGCCGAATGGGAGAGCCCGGAGTCCTACGACGTGGCCATCGCGGGGCCGGGGGAGGGTGCCGGTTCGGCAAGCGAGGCGTGGGAGCGCGTACGGACGTATCCGGCGGTGAAGTCGGTCACCGGCAGCCGGTACTCGTACGTCCTTGGACTCGTCCCTGAATGATCCGGTCCCCGCGCGTCCGTCTCACCGAACACTTTCCTCCCCTGGACAAGAAAAGTTTTCGGTGAGACGGTGGAGCCATGCTGGACGTCACCGTGATCGAGGACCCGGCGGCCGCCGCCGTCTCGCTGGACCCCATAAGGGGCCGGCTGCTCGCCGAGCTGGCCGCCGGGCCCGCTTCGGCCGCCATGCTGGCCGGCCAGGTCGGGCTGCCCAGGCAGAAGGTGAACTACCACCTCAAGGCGCTGGAGCGGCACGGCCTGGTCGAGCTGGCCGGGGAGCGCCGCAAGGGCAATGTCACCGAGCGGCTGATGCGGGCGACCGCCGCGTCGTACGTCATCTCGCCGCTCGCCCTGGCCGCCGTACAGCCCGATCCCGACCGTTTCCGGGATCAGCTCTCCGCGCGCTGGCTGCTGGCGGTCGGGGCGCGGCTGGTGCGGGATGTCGGCGCGCTGATCACCGGCGCGGCCAAGGCGCGCAAGGGACTCGCCACCTACGCGCTGGACGGTGAGGTGCGCTTCGCCTCGGCGGGCGAACGGGCCGCGTTCATCGAGGAGTTGACGGCAGGAGTCGCCGCGCTCATCCGCAAGTACGACGCCCCGGACGCCGATGCCGGCCGCGATCACCGGATCGTCGTGGCCGTCCATCCCACCCTCAAGCAGACCGAGTTGGAACAGCCAAAACCCCCGGAACAGCCGGAACAGCCGGAACGGTAAGGAGTCCGTCATGCCCAAGGAATTTGAGATCGCGCGTGAGTTCGAGGTAGATGCCACGCCCGAGGAGGTGTGGGAGGCGATCACCACCGGGACCGGAGGGTATCTGTGGCCGATGGAGCCGCCGGAGCCCCGCGTCGGCGGCAAGGGGCCCTTCGGGTCGAAGGTCGTCGCCTGGGACCCGCCGCACCGCTACACCAACCGTGTCGAGGACGTCGAGGGCATCTCCGAGCAGACCCTCAACCAGCTCGACTACACCGTAGAGCCGCGAGACGAGGGCCGTCGGGCCTGGGTGCGTTACGTGCACAGCGGGATCTTCGTCGACGACTGGGACAACCAGTACGACGGCGCCGCCCGGCACACCGACTTCTATCTGCACACCCTGCGCGAGTATCTCGTCCACTTCGCGCCGCGGCCGGTCGCCTTCGCCACCTTCGACGGGCCCGAGGCCTCCAAGGCGCCCGATGCCCTTGAAGTCGTGGCGCGGGCGCTCGGGCTCGGGGAGGACGTGGCCGCCGGTGCGCGGGTGACCGTCCGGGGGCCCGACGAGTTCGAGGCCGCCCTCGACTTCCGTGACGAGTACTTCATCGGGCTGCGGACGGACCGGGGGCTCACCCGCTTCTTCGGGCGCAACCACTGGGGTCACCCGGTCGGTATCTCCCTGCACGACTTCGCGCCGGGGGCCGAGTCCGGTGAGATCAAGGAGTGCGAAACCGCCTGGCAGGACTGGCTGAACGGGGTGTTCAGCCAGTCCTGAGCGGCCGTACTACTACGGCTTACGGCCTGAAGCGCAGCACCTGCGGGTCGTGGTCGCTGATCTGGTCGTGGAACTCCGAGTTGATGTGCACGGAGTCGTAGTCGAAGTGGCGCTTCCGCCTGATCGACGGGCTGACCAGGATCTGGTCCAGGACCTGGCTGTTGCCCTGGTAGTCGTAGGTGTAACGCTCGCTCTCCGGCAGCGACTTGATCGCCGACCACAGCGCGCCGCCGTCCTCCAGCAGCTTCGCGGTGCCGGAGAACTCGAAGTCGTTGATGTCGCCGAGAGCGATCACGTCCGCGTTCCGCTGGACCTTCAGGATGTCCTTGACGAACGCGTTCACCGCGGTCGCCTGGAGGTGGCGCTGGGTCTCCGAGCTGCGCGTCGGCGGCTGGAACTGCGAGGCGAGACCCTGGTCGCCGCCCTTCGAGGCGAAGTGGTTGGCGATCAGGATGACCGTCCTGCCGCGGAAGACGAACTCGCCCGCGAGCGGCTTGCGGCTGTTCGTCCAGGCCGCGTTGGCCGGGTCGATCCGGCCGGGCGAGAGGGTCAGGGCCGCCTTGCTGTGGTTCTTGGTGACACCGACGGCGGTCGTGGCGTCGCCGCCCGGCCGGTCGGTGAAGGACACCCGCGCCGGGTTGAACAGGAACACCTGGCGGATGTTGCCGCCGGGCTCGCCGCCGTCCGCGAGGTCGACCGGGTCGATCGAGCGCCAGTCGTACGCCGGGCCGCCCGCCGCCACGATCGCGTCGATCAGCTTCTTGACCGTCTGGTCGGCGGCGACCGTACCGTCCTTCGTCGCGCCGTTGTTGTCCTGGATCTCCTCCAGGGACAGGATGTCGGGCGACTGAAGGTTGTTCACGATCGCGGCGGCGTGCGCGGCGAAGGTGTTGTCCGACGGGTCGAGGTTCTCGACGTTGTACGTCGCCACCGCAAGCTCGCGACGCGACTGCTTGCGGGTCGTCTCGCGCTCCAGGCCGCCCTTCTCCAGGGTGCCCAGCTCGTTCGCGACGAGGGTGTAGCCACCGAACTGGTTGAAGTCCAGCGGGCCGGTGGTGGCGCCCTTCAGGCTGTCACCGACGTTCGCGGCCGGGAAGTCGGCGGTCGCGCCCAGGGACTGGATCTGGAGCCGGCCGGTGTTCTGCGAGGTGTACGCGCCGTACACCGTGCCGCCCCGCTGGTTGCGGTGCTCCGACGGCTTGACCGTGACCCACAGCTCGGTGAACGGGTCGGTGCCGGTGACCACGCGGGCGTCCTTGACCTGGACGTTCATGCCCTCAAGGGACTCGTAGTAGTCCAGGACGTACTTCTTGGGCTGGAGCGTCAGCGCGTTCACCGAGCCGCTCGCGGCGGTGTCGCCGTCCGGGGTGTAGGCGGCCGGTACGGACCCGGCGTCGACGACGACCGGGGCCGGGACAGGGTTGCCGCTGGAGACGACGGTTACCGTCGGCTTGACGATCTCCGTCACCGTCTGGTTGCCGGACGTGGCACCGCCCGGCACGAACTCCGAGACCGTGCCGGTGACGGTGACCGAGTCACCGACCGCGACGGTCGGCTTGGAGCTGGTGAAGACGAAGACGCCCTCGCTGGTGGCCGGGTCGGCGTCCGGGGCCGTGTCCTGGATCCAGAAGCCCTTCGACGAACCGTAGGTGCGCACGCCCGTGACGATTCCCGCCACGTCCGTGACCTTCTGGCCCGCGAGCGGGGAGAGACGCGTGGTGCCCTGGATGTCATGAATGTGCACGCTGTCGGCGTGCGCCGACGGGACCGCGATCAAGGTGGCGACCGTGGAACAGACGGCGGCGACGGTGAGCGCGGCGAGACGCGCGGAAGACTTGCTCGGCAACGGGAATCCCTCCGGGGACAGACTTGAGTGCCGGGACGAAAGTGACAAGGGTGGTGCACTGGGAGGAACGCGACCCGCTGGGCGGCATGCGACGCGCGTAGACATCCGGTGAACACTCGGTGCGGGAGAGGTTCCGCCCCGAGGGTTCGGCGCCGGGCGATCCATGGACGATGCCCGGCTTGGGAACAGTGAACATGATGAAACGCGGCGGAAGTCAAGAGTGCGCAGTGAAGCGGCCACCCCGACTTCTACGCGCGTCAATCTCCAGCCTGGTCAAGTCACTTGTCAAGGTTTCAGCCATCCGTCATCTCTGGCAGGTACATGAACCGGGCGGCATGGTGCCAAATCCGTCTAGGCTGAGCGGCTGAGTCGTACGGCCTTCAGCGCAACGTCGTACGGTCGTCAGACGCCGTCGTCGGACTCCGGGCGCTTTCTCCGGGTGCCGTCGCACGGCCATTCGGGCGCCTGAGGAGAAAACAGCCGATGTCAGACAGCTCCCCCCTGCCGCCGGTGCGACTGCACTCCGAAGCGGAGCTGGCGCGGGACGCGCTCGCCGCACCACTGGTCTCCCGCGCCGCCCGCCTCGCCCGCTGGGCCGGGCCGGACACCCGGGTCGAGGCCGGTGGCGTACTCGTCCAGGAGCAGCTCCCGGCGGCGGCGGAGGAGCTGGGGCTGATCGGCGCCGACGGTGCGGACGGCATGAGTGTCGACGGCGCGGACGGTATGAGTGTCGACGGCACGGACGGTATGAGCGTCGAGGACGCGCTCGCCCATGCCGGTGAGGCCTGGCGGGTAGCCGTGGACACCGGGCTCGTCGAGGTCGTCGACGAGGAGGCGGGCACGGTCGCGGTGGGCGAGGACCTGGCACTGCTCACCTCCGGGGCGCCGCACGACGTCCTCGCGGTGTGGCTCGGGGCGCTGGAGACCGTCCTCGCCGACGCGAGCGTGCCCGACCTCGACGATCTCGTGGACGCCATGGACGAGGGTGCCGGGCTCGACTTCTCCCGACTGGACTGGGACCCCGATGCCGAGGCCGACTTCCTCGACGGGGCGCTCGCCAACCTGTACCTGCTGAGCGTCAGCGAGGGCGGCCCCGCCGACGGCACGGTGCCGCTGCCGGCGCTGGCCGCCTCCATGGTCGTACCGGGCGACATGGGTGAGCCCACCAACGATGTCCTGGAGCAGGTCTCGGACATGATGATGCGGCTCGACGACCAGTTCCGGCTGCTCGAACCCATCGGGCTCGTCGCCTACCAGCCCGTCGACGAGGCGCTCATGGCCGACACCGAGGACCCCGGTGCGGGTGCGGTCACGGGCGACGACACGGACGTCTCCCGGTACGGCATGGTGCGGCTCACCCCGCTCGGGCTGTACGGCGTGCGGGCGCGACTGCTGGAGTCCGGCTTCGAGGCGCCCGCCGTCGGGGACCTCGCCGAAAAGGGCGCGGACGCGCTGCTCGACGGTACGGCGGCCTTCCCCGCGACGGCCGCGCGGGCCGAGACCGAACAGTGGCTGACGCGACGTCAACCCCTCGACGCAGCTCGGGAGTTGCTCGCTGCGGCGCGGGGCGGCGACGCCGGGGCGCCACTGCGGCGGCTGCGCTGCCAGCAGGCCCTGTCCCTCGTCGGCGGCGAGGCCGAGCCCGCGCTGCGCGAGGTTCTCGACGATGCGGAGCTGGGCGGGCTTGCCCGCGTCTGGCTCAGTGAGTACGGCGCGGCGGACGTGCCTGCCCCGTCCGAGGCGATGGTGTTCTGGCTGACCATCGACACGGTGGCCGCGCAGCTCGCGGCCGAGGGCAACTCGGCGGAACTGCGTGGGCTGGTGGAGGGGTTGGCACAGCACCACGGGGGGTTCTTCGAGGCGGCCTGGCGGGTGGAGCATCCGGCGACGCCCGATGTGCTGGAGGCGATGGGGAGGCTGCATCCGGACAAGCGGGTGGCCAAGGAGGCGCGGAAGGCGGCGTTCAAGGCGCGGTCGCAGCAAGGGGGTTGAGCGGGGTCGCTCTTTCTTCTGCCGGGTGCGGGTGGGTGGGGGTTGGTCGCGCCCCGCGGCGGAGCCGCTGATGGATACAGCCTCGCGTCCCTTCGGCGGTGCCCCTTCGGGGCAGCCGCCTCTAACGGACGGGTGATTTGGTCGAAGCGGGGTCCGTGAAGTCGCCCCCCGTTCAACTCCCGTTCAGGCGTGGGCGGGAGCGTGGCGCCGGACGTAGTGTGCCGCCCTTCATCGTCACGGAACTCCCATCGCCACGGAACTCCCACTGTCACAGGAGACACCATGTCGCTCAGCCGCAGGGATTTCGCCAGACAGTCCGCGATCAGCTCGGCGGGGGTGGTGCTGGCCGGCAGTGTCGGGGCCCTCGCCAGTGCGCCCCATGCTCTCGCGGCCACGGAGACGGATGTCGCGGACGCGGGGACCGTGAACGAGGCCGGGGAATCCGCGGACCGGCATCACGGGGTCGGCTACGGCCCGCTGCTGCCCGACCCCAAGGGCCTGCTGGCGCTCCCCGCCGGATTCTCGTACCGCGTGATCACCCACAGCGGGAAGACCAGGCTGGAGTCCGGCGAGATCACCCCGTCCAACCATGACGGCACCGCCGCGTTCGCGGGTCCGCGCGGCACCACCCTCCTCGTCAACAACCATGAGCTGAAGGGCCCGCGCGCCGACTGGACCTACCCCGTGCCGCTCACCGAGGGCCTGGTCTACGACCCGGCCGCGTCCGGTGGCTGCACGGTCGTCGAGGTGAGTCCCGACGGTCACGTCGCCGAGTGGGTGGGCATCGCCGGCACCTCCACCAACTGCGCGGGCGGCAGCACCCCTTGGGGTACGTGGCTCACCTGCGAGGAGAACTCCGACCGCGCCGGCGTCAACGGGATGACCAAGGACCACGGGTACGTCTTCGAGGTCGACCCCAGCGACAGGCGCGCCAACCGGAACCCCAAACCCCTGAAGTTCTTCGGGCGTTACAACCACGAGGCCGTCGTCATCGACCCCAAGCGCGGCGACGCCTACCTCACCGAGGACGCCGCGTCCCCCAACGGACTCCTCTACCGCTGGACCGCGCCGCAGCACTGCCACCACGGCCACGGCAACTTCCGCACCCTCTCCGACACGGCGGGCACCCTCCAGGCGCCCAAGTGCTTCGACTCCGGGGGCCGGTTCGTCGACGACCTCTCCCGCGCCACGAAGATCGGCACGGTGTACGGCGTCGACTGGGTCGACGTACCCGACCGCGACGCCAGGACCGTCGAAGTGCGCAAGCAGTTCGGTGCCGGGGAGATCACCCGGGCCCGCAAGCTCGAAGGCATGTGGTGGGGCGACGGCGGCGCCTACCTCGTCTCCTCGTACGCCCGCGCCGAGAGCCCCGTCCAGCACGACGGCCAGGTCTGGTTCTACGACCCCAAGCGCCGCACCCTCACCCTGAAGGTCCTGCTGGGCGTGAACCCCGACCCGTCGGCCGACGGCGCCTTCGACGGCCCCGACAACATCACCGTCTCCCCGTACGGAGGCCTGGTCATCGCCGAGGACGGCGAGGGCGTCCAGCACCTGTTCGGCGCGACGGACAGCGGACGTACGTATCCGATCGCCCGCAACGAACTCAACATCGGCACCGAAGCGGCGCCCGAATACAGCGAGTTCACCGGCGTGACCTTCTCACCCGACGGCCGGACCCTGTACGCCAACATCCAGACGCCGGGAATCATGCTGGCCATCACGGGCCCGTGGAAGCGTCAGCGGCGCTGACGCTTCAAGTCCCTCGAACGAGTGGCGTGTGCTCGGATCGCTGAACTCATCCCCGCATCGGAATACTGTTTCTGTCTCGCACTGGTTGTCGGTTGAGGCGGGGTGGGATTGTGCACGCGGAATCACAGGGAGGAATCGTCAAAGGCTCTCGGGTATGGCTACCCGATGGCTCGGTACGCGCAATCGAAGAGGTGGTGGCGCGGCGCCTCCCTGTGCTTTCCTTCAGTATGGAAGCGAACCAGCGACCTGGTTCCGGGTGATCGCGTACCATTTTCATTGTCCGCTGCTTACTTTGGAACGGAGGGGCACGCCCGCGAAGGATACTTCATCGGTGCGATGCTAGGGGACGGCGGGATGACGTCCTGCACTCCGGAGTTCCACGGGGATCCGCTGGATGGGGCCGTGGGATTCATGCGTGAATTTGCCGCAGAATATGGGTGCGGCGTACGTGAGATTCCGCAGGGATCCATCGTACGTCTGCGGTTCCCATTCAAGGCTGGGCATCGCAATCCGATCACAAACTGTCTCCGGCGCTTCGGTGTGTGGGGTCAACGATGCGATGAGAAGTGGCTCCCAGATTTGCAGCTGAGTCGTGACTTCTGGGCCGGATGGCTTTCGGGACTTGTTGATACTGATGGCTGTGTTCGCGAGCGGGTCAATCCCCGGGGAACGGTGCACGGCCCCGTCGAGTTCGCTACGGTGTCCCCTCTCTTGGTGATGCAAGTGTCTGATGCTCTTTTACGTTTTGGGGTCGCCAACAGGGTTCGAGTGGACCAAAGGCAGCAGAGGAATGGACATTCAATCAATGGCTACGCTGTCGTGAGTCGACGGCCGATCCAGATCGTGGAGATTTCGCGAGCCACAGCGCTTGTCCGTCTAGCTGGGGTCCTGGACCTTCGCATTGGGTACAAGGCATCTACCCTATGACGAGTCCGTGGCGCTGGATCGGGTGAAGAGTATTTCGTCCTCCGGGGTCCGACACGTATACGGCGTAACGGTGAGTCCCTCGGGCCTGTTTGTAGTCAATGGCCTCGTGGCGGGCGCTGTCCCCAACTGGTGAGGTGGGTCGGATCGGGCGGCGGGTTTAACAGCGGCGGGGCGAAGTGTACTCGGCGACGTGGCCTCCGTTTGGGCGGCCGTTGATTTTCCACGCGAAAGCTTGGAATGAAGTGGACCTGTCGTCTGCCGGAGATGGTCGATTCGGTGGGAAGCGTATCCATGCCGCGAAGCTCGTCTGCCATGTGGCCAACGGGCGTGGACGGTTCGCGGTCTTGTTCTTACGTCTACTGGCATCTAACATTTCAGTTCGTGGAAGCTATACGACCTGTCCCTCGCACCCTGCTCAGGGATCGCGCGTACGAAGCGATCCGGGACGCCATCGTCGCCGGGGAGATCGAACCCGGGGCCGTGGTGCGGGACGCCGAGCTGGCCGAGCGGCTCGGGTTGTCCCGGGCGCCGGTGCGGGAGGCGTTCTCGCGGTTGGTCGACGAGGGGCTGCTGGAGAGCAAGCCGCAGAGCTATACGAGGGTGACACCGGTCGTGGCCGCCGATGTGCGGGACGCGGCGGCCGTGGTCGGGGCCATGCACGAGCTGGTCACCCGGGCCGCGGTGCCCCGGCTGTTCGCCGCCGACATCGAGGCGATGCGCACGGCCAACGAGCGGTTCGCGGTCGCCGTACGTGCCGGGGACGTGGAGTCCGCGCTGCGCGCCGACGACCAGTTCCACGACGTCCTCGTACGGGTCAGCGGCAATCGCGCCGCCGCCGCCACCGCCGCCCGCTACACACCACTCATCCGCCGCCTGGAGCGACGACGCTTCAGCGAGGGCGGCAACTGTCGTTCGGCCGGCCTGCACGACAGGCTCCTCGACGCCTGCGCGGCCGGGGACGTGGACGAAGCGGTCCGTGTCACCGCGGAGATCTGGCGTGGGCTCGCCGAGCTGGCCGACATCGACTGACCCCGGGAGGAACCCCATGTCCCTTGCCTCGTACGAGCGTTACCCCCTTCTCTTCGGACCCTCGCCCGTGCACCCGCTGGAGCGGCTCACCGCGCATCTCGGCGGCGCCGCCCTGTGGGCCAAGCGCGAGGACTGCAACTCCGGTGTCGCGTACGGCGGCAACAAGACCCGCAAGCTGGAGTACCTCGTCGCGGACGCGCTCGCCAAGGGCTGCGACACCCTTGTCTCGATCGGCGGTGTGCAGTCCAACCACACCCGTCAGGTCGCCGCCTGCGCCGCCCGCGCCGGGCTCAAGTGCGTGCTCGTGCAGGAGAGTTGGGTCGAATGGCCCGACTCCGTCTACGACAAGGTCGGCAACATCCTGATCAGCCGGCTCGCCGGGGCCGATGTGCGGCTGGTGCGCGCCGGGTTCGGGATCGGGTTCAAGGAGAGCTGGGAGCTGGCGCTGCGGGAGGTGGAGGAAGGGGGCGGCAAGCCGTACGCCATTCCGGCGGGCGCCTCCGACCACCCGCTCGGCGGCCTCGGGTTCGCCGGCTGGGCGTACGAAGTCGCCGAACAGGAGGCGGAGTTGGGCGTGTTCTTCGACACCGTGGTGGTGTGTTCGGTGACCGGGTCGACCCAGGCCGGGATGGTCGCCGGGTTCGCGGCGCTGGAGGAGGCGGGCGGCCGGTCGCGGCGCGTGCTCGGCATCGACGCGTCGGCGGCGCCCGAGCGGACCAAGGAACAGGTCGCGCGGATCGCCCACAACACCGGCCAACTCATCGGGGTCAAGCGTGAGTTGACGCAGGCGGACGTCGAGCTGGACGAGCGCTACCACGCGGGTACGTACGGCATCCCCGATGAAGCGACCCTGGACGCGATGCGGCTCGCCGCCCGTACGGAGGGAATGGTCACCGATCCCGTGTACGAGGGGAAGTCGATGGCCGGGATGATCGATCTGGTGGCGCGGGGGGAGATCGGCCGGGACTCCACCGTGCTGTACGCGCACCTGGGCGGACAGCCCGCGCTGAACGCGTACAGCGCGTTGTTCTAGTCCGAGTGCCTGTGGTGGCCGGGCTCGCCTCTTCCGAACAGTGGTTCCGGCGCGGTGAAGGCGAGTTCGGCGAAGCGTTCACCGATGCGGCGGTGGGTCGCCGCGTCCGGGTGGAGCTGGTCGGGCAGGGGGAGTTCGGCGAAGTCGGACTCCCCGTACAGGGCGCGGCCGTCGAGGTGGTGGAGGTGAGGGTCGGTCGCCGACCGCTGCTTCACGATGTGGGACAGCTCCTCCCGGATGACGTTGAGCGTCAGTTTGCCCGCCGCGCGCTCGGCGGGATCACCCATGGGCTGGAAGCACAGCCGGCCGGCGCTCAACGTGGCGAGGTCCAGGGCGGTGGGGCCCGGGGTGTCCTCGTGCATGGGGCAGTAGATGGGGGAGACCAGCAGGAGCGGTGTGGTGGGGTGGCCCTCGCGGATGGTGTCGAGGAAGCCGTGGACCGCCGGGCCGAAGGCGCGCAGCCGCATCAGATCCTTGTTGACGAGGTTGATGCCGATCTTGACGCTGATCAGATCGGCCGGGGTGTCGCGCATCGCCCGGGCGGTGAACGGGTCGAGCAGCGCGCTGCCGGACAGGCCCAGGTTGATCAGTTCCACACCGCCGAGCGACGCGGCGAGGGCGGGCCAGATGGCGGTGGGGCTCGCGGCGTCGGAGCCGTGACTGATCGAACTGCCGTGATGCAGCCAGACCCTGCGGCCCGGGGTGGGGGCGGCCACGGGTTCGACGGGGGCGTCGGTGCGCAGGGCGACCAGCTCGGTGGTCTCGTTGTGCGGCAGCCAGATCTCCACGTTCTTCAGGTGGTCCGGCAGGCCGGTGAAGCTGAGGGTGCCGACCGGGCCCGGCTGGACTTCGGCGGTCTCGGCGGTCAGGTCGACGGTGACGGTGTTGCCGCCCGGCACGCTGCCCCGGCCGGCCGGCCGACCGTCGATGAGCAGGTCGTACACGCCGTCGGGGCGGGGCGGGGCGCCCACGTAGACCCGCTTGGTGGGCAGGGTGTCCAGTTCGACGGCGGTTGCCCGGGTGCGGAAGACCAGCCGTACGCCTGAGGGCTGGGCCTCCGCCATGGCGAGCTGGGGGTCCGTGTTCTGGGCGCGGGCCAGGGCGGGCAGGCGGTGGGGGAGTACGCCGTGGTCGGTGTGCTCCAGGTCGAGGGCGCCCCGTACGAGGTCCGCGGTGATGGGGGTGGTGGTCCAGCCGTGCTCGGGGCGCATGTCGGTCCTGCCTGTCCTGTGCGTCTTGCCTGTCGTGTCGGCTTGTGGCCTGGAGCTTGTGGCCTGTGGGGCCTGGGGCTTGTGGCCTGTCGGTCGCACAGGGGGGAAGGGGCGGGCGGGGACGGCCAGTTGCGCAGCAGCGCGTCGAGGGCGTCCCGGGTGCGGGTCCACGTTCCGTCCGGGTCGGGGGC
>NZ_LIQQ01000564.1 GCF_001418565.1 Streptomyces graminilatus
GACAGCACCCAGGAGTCCTACGCCCCGGGCCAGGCCCCCGTACCCACTCCGGCGACAACGACGGACCCGAGCACCGCCCCCAGCTCCCTGGCGCCGGCCTCTCTGGCTCCGTGACTCGGTTACTCGGTGACTCGGTGACTCCGTGACTCCGTGACTCCGTAAAGAACTTCCGGGCGACCATCTGCTTGGCGTCGCGCATGTTAAGCATGACGACGCATGACGGCGGAAGTGCCCGGTGGGAAGATCGGTGGGGAACGGGATGATCGGGACGGTGTTCCGGAGTGAGGACGTGCCTGCGGCGGACAGGTTCGACTACTGGCGGGAACTGATCGCCCGGACGCGCTCCAACGATTTCATCAGCACCCACTCCGCCGATTTCTGGGGAGAACTAAGGCTGTTGGAGCTGGGCCCGGCGACTGTGATGAACGTGTCGTTCCTGCCGACACGATTCCGCCGGAGCCCGAGGATGGTGCGCCAGAGCGACCGCGAGCTGTACCACCTGACGCTGATGCTCGACGACGGAATGGCCCTCGACCACGCCGGTCGCACCACCGCGTTCGCCCCCTATGACCTGCACCTGGCCGACAGTTCCCAGCCCTACGACTTCCGACCGGCGGACGACCGGGAACGCCGGATCGTCAGAGGAGTGGGCCTGGACATACCCAAGGCGCTGCTGCCCCTGCCGCCGCACCGGGTAGGGGAGCTGCTGAACCGGCGCCTGCCGGGCGGCGAGGGAATCGGCGCCCTGCTGGCGGAGTTCCTCACCGGAGTGGACCGCCAGGCCGACACGCTCCAGCCGGCCGACGCGCCCCGCCTGGGCAGGGTCGTACTGGACCTCATGTCGGCCTGGATCGCACAACTCCTGGACGCGGAGGCCGCGTTGTCCCCGGAGACCCGGGGACAAGCCACGGCGGAACGCGTCCAGGAGTTCATCCGCCAGAACCTCCACGACCCCGAACTCACCCCACCCGTGATAGCGGCGGCCCACAACATCTCGCTCAGCTACCTGCACCGCATCTTCCAACAGCGCGCCCAGGGCGAACCCGTCGCCGCCTGGATCCGCCGCCGGCGCCTGGAGAACGCCCACCGAGACCTGGCCGACCCCTCACTCAGTGGCACGCCGATCAGTGCCATCGCCGCCCGCTGGGGCTACTCGCGCCACTCCGACTTCACACGAGCGTTCCGGGCGGCGTACGGAATGTCTCCCAGGGAGCACCGCCTCCAGTCGCCGGCCGGACGCGGGCACTGACCGCGTCCTCCGCCCTCCGTCCTCCCCAGGAACTGCGCGCGAGATGGCCGTTTGGTGAGCGGTATGTGACATGCGTTCACCAGGCGAGACTCGGGGCGTGTGATGTACGTCACATCAAATTTGCTTCCGTGAAGGTCCCGGAGGGCTTGCCCGTGAGGAGTGGCGGCGGGGGCGGCGCCCGCTCGGAGTGAAGGTAAATGCCGTACCACGCAGCTTATATGATGATCAGTCAGATCACTGGGGAGCGGCTTGACCCATGCGGTTCGGCGGTGGCCTGTTCGCTGAAGCGGCGTTCCTGTTGTGAGCATTTCGTGGATGCGACAGGTGAACTTTGTGTTGCCTGTGTGTCGAGTGGGAACCATGTGGCCCTAGATTTCGCCGTGTAGAGCGCGAACATCGCATATTTCGCCCATACGTTTGGGCAACGCTCCGGCTGGAGGGTCTGGGTTCGTGTCGAGCTTCTTCGACGATTTCTGGTCATGGATAGTCACGGCGACCGCCGAGACATCGTGGCGCGAGGTGATGCCACTGGGCCTCGCCGGCGCCTTCGTCTGGGGGCTGTGGCTCTATCGGGCGGTGCTCTCCCGGTTCGCCAAGCCCGTGGTGAACAACTACCGGACCACGGTGTCGGTGGTGGTGCCGGCGTACCGCGAGGACGCGGACATCCTGGTGGACTGCCTGGACACCTGGCTGGCCCAGGATCCCACCGAGGTCATCATCGTCCCGGACGTGGACGACACCGAGGTCCTGCACAGGCTGGCGCAGGTACAGGACCCCCGGGTTCGGGTACTGGCGTTCGAGCACAGCGGCAAGCGGTCGGCTCTCGGTGTGGGCATCCGCGCCGCGACGAGCGAAGTCGTGGTGCTGGTGGACTCGGACACCCGCTGGGAGCCGGGCCTGCTGGCCGCCGTACAGATGCCGTTCGTGGACCCCACGGTCGGCGGCGTCGGCACCCAGCAGAACGTCTACCAGCGCACGACCAGCGTCTGGCGGCGCGTCGCCGACTGGCTGGTCAACCTTCGCTACTACGACTACGTCCCGGCCATGGGCCGCGCGGGCGCCGTGGCCTGCCTGTCCGGTCGTACGGCGGCCTATCGGCGGACCGCGATCGAGCCCGTACTGGAGAACCTGGAGAACGAGTTCTTCCTGGGCCGGCGCTGCGTCGCGGGCGACGACGGACGGCTGACCTGGCTGGTGCTGGCATCCGGCTACAAGACCGTGCACCAGTCCTCCGCGCGGGCGATGTCGATGTTCCCTTCCTCGTTCCGCGCCTTCGTCAAGCAGCGGGTGCGCTGGAGCCGGAACTCCTACCGCTGCTATCTGACCGCTCTGTACAAGGGCTGGCTCTGGCGGGTCCCCCTGGTCACCAAGATCACCGTGCTGCAGATCCTGCTGACGCCGGTGACGATGGGCATGGCGCTCGGGTATCTGGTCTTCAGCCGCCTGGAGCTGACCGGCCGTGGCGTGGTCCTCGTACTGATCTGGCTGCTCGTGGGACGCGGTATCCGTGGATACTCCCATCTGCGCAGGCATCCCCAGGAGGTGCTGTTGCTGCCGGTGCTGGCGCTCGTCGTCATCATGATCTCGTTGCCGATCAAGCTGTTCGCCTTCGTCACCATGAACAAGCAGGGCTGGCTGACCCGCACCAGCAGCAGCGTCGGGGGCGAGGGCCAGAACTCGGCGTCCCTCGCCGGCGCGACCCGGACCGCCACGGCCTCGTGGCCGGAGGTGCAGCAGTCATGACACGTCATCCCCTTTTCTCCGGCGGCTCCGTCGGCTCCGGCGGCTCCGTCGGCTCCGGCGGCTCCGTGAGCTCCGCACTGCGGATATTTCAGGGCGGCGCGGTAGTGCTGTCCCTCGCCGCCGGTCTGGTCCTCGCCTCGGCGGTCGGCGCCCCCGCCGCCGACGGAGACAACAAACCGCAGGTCAACGCCACGGACGCGGAGAACGAGACCGCGCTCGTGGCCGCGGAGGACCACCGCCTGGACCAGGTCCGCGCGGTGGCCGCCGTGGCCCCCCTGAAGGGCGGTCAGTGGAAGGCGCCGTACCGACTCGACACCGGCAGCGGCTACACCCTGGTCCTGACCCAGCGCAGCAACCCCTACACCGTCTCGGACCTGCTGGAGCTGGCCCCGCAGACGTTCGTCCGCGAGCGGGACGGTTCCTACCTGCTGACCGAGAACATCTATCTCAACGCCGGGGCCAAGCTGAAGCTCTCCAACCCCGGTGGGCTGACCCTGCGGATGGCCAGCAGCAACAAGGGCTTCGTGAGCATCGTGTCCTTCGGCGGCCGGCTCACGCTGGAAGGCACCCCGCAGGCGCCCATGAAGATCGTCAGCTGGGACGACAGGAGGAACAGGCCGGACACGGACGTGCGGGACGGCCGGGCCTACATCCGTGCCATCGGCGGCCAGTTCGCCATGACGTACGCCAAGGTCGGTGACCTCGGCTTCTGGAGCGGCCGCACCGGCGGCCTGAGCCTCACCGGTACCGACCGCCCCGACACCGGCAACATCAAGGACTCGCCGGCGTCGGAGTCTGACGCGGGCAGCGGTGGCGTGGTGGCCCACCCCTCCGGATCGCTGACCACGCCGGACACCCGCTTCTCGGTGCCCAGCCTCTCGTACGTCTCGGCCGAGATCGGGCACTCCACCCTCTCGGGCAACGCGTACGGCCTGTTCATCTCCGGCGCCAACGGGGTCAGCATCAGCGACAGCACGGTGCAGAAGAGCCTGGAACACGGCGTGGTCCTGCACCGGTTCGTCACCAACGCGGTGGTCGAGCGGACCGTCTCCAAGGACAACGGCGGCGACGGGTTCGTACTGGCCCGTGCCACCGAGCAGGTCCGGATCAGTGGCTCCACGGCCACGGGCAACGGCGGCAACGGCTTCACGCTCAGCGGCCGGCCGCTCGCCAGCGGCCCCTCGGCCTCGGGTGAGTCCATCAGCAGCTACGGCTCCAACTCCGTGTCCGACAGCACCGCCAAGGACAACGGCCACTACGGCATCGAGATCTTCGGTGGCAAGGACGTCGGCGTTCAGAACAACCTTGTCGAGGGCGGCGACATGGGCATCGTGGCCCGCAAGGACGCCACCAAGGTGGCCATCACCGGAAACCACCTCAGCGGCCAGTCGCGACAGGGCATCTCGGTGCGCGACGGCGTGACCGCCGCGACGATCACCGGCAACATCGTCGAAAGCACCGACACCGGCATCTACGTACGGGACTCGGTCGGCGAGATACGTGGCAACACCGTCCAGGACGGCACCAATCACGGGATCAGTCTCGTCGGGGCGGTCGACAAGTCCCTCGTCTCGTACAACGTCGTCTCGGGAGTGGGCCCGAGCGCCCTGGACACCAGCCGCGCCCACGGCGACGTCACCGTCAAGCAGAACCAGACGTTCGCCTGGCACGACACCAGTTCCTTCTGGATCAAGTTCCGGCACTACGCCAGTCCCATGACGCTGCTCTGGGCGGGCATGCTGCTGCTCATCCTGTTCTCGGCGGTACTGGGCCGAGGCCAGAGCCGCCGCCGTGGGCGCGGTCGCGCCGGACGAGGAGTCCTGGGCGCCCACCCCTACGACGACAAGCGGCCGCTGGCCGGCGCCGTCAGGGAGATCCCCGTCCGTCAGGCACAGCTCGGCTGGTTCACGAAGGACGACGAGGAGACCACCACCCTGCGCGCCCTGACACCCCAGGCCCTCCAGGCCGGCCACCAGCCCCGCTGACCTCTGGCCCCCGCG
>NZ_LIQQ01000565.1 GCF_001418565.1 Streptomyces graminilatus
CCTCGAAGGCGTATGTGTTCTCCGGCGGGTGGGGCGCCGAGGGGGCGGCGAACTCGGGCTCCGGCTGGGGCTCGGGCGCCTCTTGGGCGACCTGCGGCACCTCGTTCGAGGCCTCCGGGGTCGGCGCCTGGAGCTCCTGGGGCGCCGGTACGGGTTCCGGCTGTTGCGGCACCTCGGCCGGCTCGGGGGCCGGTTCCGGTGCCGGGGTCTCGGCCAGAAGTGGGGCAACCGTTTCCGCGGGGTGTGCCGTCTCGCTCACCAGCGGCGGGGCCGGGGCCGCCTGCACCGCCGTGTGAGCCGGGACCTGGGTCTGGGGCTGCGCCTGGCCCGGGGGCTGGGCGGCCCACGGAGCCGGCGTCTGCGGGGCCGCTTCGGCGAGCGGAGAGGTCGTAGCGAGGTATTCGGCGGCCGGCGCGGGCGCGGCGAACTGGCGTCCGGGTGCGGGCATGCCGGCCGGGCCGCGGTCGGCGAGGGAGCGGACCGGGCTCGCGGAGGCGTCGGGGGTCGGCGGACCGAGGTGCAGCGGGCGGCGGGGCGCGACCGGTGCCGTCGCCTGGGAGGCGGGAGCCTGGGTCGCGAGGCGGACGGCGCTCAGGTCGACCGAGCCGCTGTCGCGGCCACCGGTCTCGTGCGGGCCGGGCTCGTGCACGGCCTCGACGACGGGTACCGGGGCGGGCGGCGCGACCTCGTTGCCCCACGCGCTCTGGGCGCCCGGGAGCAGCAGCAGGTCTTCGTCCTCGGCGGTGGTCTCGGAGAGGTAGGTGTACGCACCGTGCGCGGGAACGCCCGGCTGTTCCACCATGCCTGCGCTCTCCGGCAGCCCCTCGGCCGGGACCTGGCCGGTGTCGGTCATGCGTACCCCTCGCCCATCGGTTAGTGCTTCTACGACCGGCTCGCCTGTCACAGCTCACCGACCGCCCCGTAGTGAAGAACGAGCATGCGTGCCCAGCGGCACGAACGACCCGTCCCAGAAAGACGACAAAGCCACTAAGTGGCATTGTCGCCATCAACTGGCATTGTTGCGGTCGTTCCGCCGTAACGGCACCTTGATCCGCCACGGACCGTTGTGGACTGCGCCACGTTGCGCGCCCCAGCGGTTCCGCCTTACCACACTCACCCCAAAACGGGCGCGCTTTCCGGACATTGGTCTACGAAGTGCCGGTCGGCCGAGTGCGGTGCAACGATCTGCCAGCCTACCGCGCGCAGTACGACAACAGGATCACGGGACAGCATGCGGACTTCAGGGCGCGCGGTCGGGCAGCACTCCGCTGAGCAGGAACGCGACGCTCCGCTCCGTCTCCGTCCAGGCCCGGGTGTCGAGCTCGACGGACTGGAGGAGGGCGCACTCGACGTCGTAGCCGTGCTCGGTCAGGTCGCGGCCGACGAGTTCGGCCGCGTCGCGGGTCGCCGCGTGCGTCACGATGCGCTGCGGGCGCCGGTCGGCGACCGCCGAGACCACCGCCGCTCCCCCGCCGCCGACCCGGACGACGTCGGGTTCGGGAAGGTTCTCCAGTACGTGCGGGGCCTCGCCGCGCACGATCTGGAGCTGAACGCCGAAGCGGCGGGCGGCGAAGTCGGTGCGGGCGCAGGCCTCCACGTTCCGGTCGACGGCGATGACGGCGGCGCCGGTGCGGGCCGCGTCGGCGGCGAAGGCTCCGCTGCCGCAGCCGATGTCCCAGACGAGGTCGCCCACGCGCGGTCCCAGCCGGGCGAGTTGGGCGGCCCGCAGCAGTTCCGCCTCGCCCTCGGCGTACGGGGCGGAGCCGTGACCGTACGCCTCGGCGGGCAGGGCCCAGCCGCGTGGACCCGCCGCCGGGTCGCGGCCGGCGATCCAGTCGCCGGTGCCGCTCGCGGCGGCCGGGCCGCCGATGACGATGACGACGTTGGGATCGCGCCAGGCGCGGTCGGCGGCCTTGTCGGAGGTGAGGACGGTGATCTGTTCGCGCTCGGTGCCCAGTTCCTCGCAGATGACGAAGGTGCGGTGGACCCCGTCGAGGAGCAGGCCGAGTTCGGCGGGTCCCGCGCCGGGTGAGGTGAGGACGGCGACCTTGGTGTGGGCGCGGCACACGTTGACCGCGCGGCGCAGGGTGCGGCGGTGGGCGACGACGACCTGGGCGTCGTCCCAGGGCATGCCGGCGCGGGCGAAGGCGGTGGCCACCGAGGACACGGCGGGGACGACCTCGACCTCCAGGCCGAACTCGGGGTTGCGCAGGGTGCGTACGACACCGAAGAAGCCGGGGTCTCCGTCGGCGAGGACGACGGCGGTGCCGCGATGGCCGGCGATGCGGCGGGCGGCGAGGTCGACGCTGCCGAGGCGGACGCGTTCGGCGGCCGGCGGGACTTCGGGGAGCGCGAGATGGTGGGGCGCGCCGGCGACGAGTGTGGCGGCGCCGAGGGCGGAGCGCGCCGTGGCGCTCAGGGGCGAGCCGTCCCAGCCGATCACCGTGACCCGGTCGGCCATCGTCGTCAGTCTCCAGGGGGTTCGGCGCGGGTGTCGGGCAGCAGGGGGAATCTGGGGGCATCCCGTACGGAGTCGGTGCTATCGGGACTCCGTGAGGGTACCGGGTGTTCCCGGTGTGTCCGGTCGCGTCCCCCTCTGTTCAGTTCCAGTCGGAGTACGACGTGAAACCACCGGACTCGGCCAGTTCCTCGCCGGCTCCTTCGAGGTCCTCGGGGATGAGGCTCCAGACGATGAAGTCGGTGCGTTCGTCGGTCCAGGTCCCGTCCTCGGCACGGACGTGCGCTATACAGGCGCCGCGGAGCACGCCCTCGCTGATGCAGCCGATCTTCTGGGCGACCTGCTGGGAGGCGGTGTTGTCGGCGGCCGTGCGCAGCTCGACGCGTTCGAACTTCTGGTCGCCGAGCACCCATTGGCAGGTGGCGAGCGCGGCCTCGGAGGCGTAGCCCTCGCCGCGTGCCCAGGGGGCGGTGACGTACGACAGCTCGGTGGACCGGATGTGCCAGTCGGTCTTGGACAACTGGACGATGCCGACGAGGCGTTGGGTGAGGAACTCGGTGACGGCGAGGTCGAGGCCACGGCCCTCGGTGCGTTCGGCGGGCGCGTACTCGGTGATCCAGGTGTGGGCCGCGTCCTCGGTGAAGGGCTGGGGGACGTCGGTCCAGGCGGCGACCTGTTCGTCGTTCATCATCTCGGCCAGCGCGGGGATGTCGTCCTCGTCGAGGGGGCGCAGTACCAACCGCTCCGTGCTGATGGAGATGTTGGGGAAGGTGCTCGTCATGCGCCACTCCGTAACCTTCGAAACCTTCGAACATGCAAGGCCTGCTGAACTGCCCAGCATGCAGCATGCGGCGCCGGAACCGCATCACGGGGTCCACACCCGGTGAGGGCGCGGACCCCGTACGTGTCGGTACGTACCGAGGTGGCTGTTACCGGACCGCGGCCGGATCAGAAGGAGGGATCAGAAGGACGGGATCACGGAGCCGTCGTACTTGTCCTCGATGAACTTCCTGACCTCGGGCGAGGCGAGCAGTTTGGCCAGCTTCTCGACCCGGGGGTCCTTCTCGTGGCCCTTCTTCACGGCGAGGAAGTTGCCGTACGGGTTGTCCTTGGGGGACTCCGAGACGAGGGCGTCCTTCGCGGGCGAGAGGTCGGCTTCGAGGGCGTAGTTGCCGTTGATCACCGCGGCGTCGACGTCGTCCAGGGAGCGCGGGGTCTGGGCCGCCTCCAGCTCCTTGAACTTGAGGTTCTTCGGGTTCTTGGTGATGTCGGCGGGGGTGGCCTCGTTGCCCACGCCGTCCTTGAGGGTGATGATCCCGTTCGCGGCGAGCAGCTTGAGGGCGCGGGCCTCGTTCACGCTGTCGTTCGGGACGGCGACGGTGGCACCACTCTTCAGGGCGTCCGCGCTCTTGACCTTGTGGGAGTAGAGGCCGAGCGGCTCCAGGTGGACCGTGACGACCGGCACGATGTGGGTGCCGTTCTTCTTGTTGAAGTCGTCGAGGTACGGCTGGTTCTGGAAGTAGTTGGCGCCCACCGAGCCGTCCTCGGTCGCCGTGTTCGGCGTCACGTAGTCGGTGAACTCCCTGACCTCCAGGTCCAGGCCCGCCTTCTTCGCCAGTTCGTCCTTGACGAAGTTCAGGATCTCCGCGTGCGGGGTGGGGCTCGCGGCGACGATCAGCGGACCGCTGGTGTCGGCGGAGACGGAGGCGGAGTCCTTCTCCGAACCGCAGGCGGTGAGACCCAGGGTGAGGGCTCCGGCGGTGACGGCGACGGCGGTGAGCTTTATTGCGTTACGCACGAAAAGTGCCTTTCAAAATGGGTGTGACTGTCCCCGTGATGGGTGCCACGGGGAAATCTGCGGGTGGGGTGGGTGTGGTCGGAGGGGGTGCTCGGCGGGTCCCGGGCAGCCGTCAGGCGGCCTTGCCGACGTCCGCGGCGGCGGCTTCCTCGGTCGCCTCGACCGGCGCGGTCGGCGCGGTCGCCCTGGACCGCGCCTTCAGCAGCCGGAGTCCGGGAGCACCGCCCGAACCGCCGCCGCGCCGGTGCAGCCCGCGGGCCGCGAGGTCGCCGGCGAGCTGGATGACCGAGATGACGACCGCGAGGATCGCCACGGTGATCCACATCAGGCCGGTCTCGAAGCGCTGGTAGCCGTACCGGATGGCGATGTCGCCGAGGCCGCCCGCGCCGACCGTGCCGGCCATCGCGGAGTAGCCGATGAGGGCGACGACCGTCGTGGTGGCCGACGAGATCAGCGAGGGCAGGGACTCGGGTACGAGGACCCGGCGGACGACCGTCCAGGTGTTGCCGCCCATCGCCTGCACGGCCTCGACGAGCCCGTGGTCCACTTCGCGGACAGCCGTCTCGACGAGGCGGGCGAAGAACGGGATCGCGCCGACGGCGAGCGGCACGATGGCGGCCTCACGGCCGATGGTCGTACCGGTGATGGTCCGGGTGAAGCCCATCAACGCGACCATCAGGATGATGAACGGCATGGAGCGGGCGACGTTCACTATTTGCCCGATGACCTTGTTGGCGAGGACGTTGCGCAGAAGTCCGCCGCGGTCGGTCAGCACCAGCAGGACGCCCAGCGGGAGTCCGCCGACGACGGCGATCAGGGTGGACCAGCCGACCATGTAGAGGGTGTCCCAACACGCCTGCTCCAGCAGGGGCCGCATCTCGGACCAGGTCACTCGGCACCGTCCTTGACCAGTTGGCGCTCACCGACGACATCGATCCGCAGGCCCTGCTCGCGCAGGAAGCCGACCGGTACGACGTTCTCCTCGTACCGGCCCGGCAGTTCGATGCGCATCCGGCCGACCTGCCTTCCCCCGACGGTGTCCATCGCGGCGCCGAGGATCGAGATGTCGATGTTGTACGTGCGGGAGAGCTGCGAGATGACGGGCCTGGTGGCCGCGTCCCCCTGGAAGGTGACGTCGATGACCGTGCGGTCGTCCCCGGAGGCGTCGCCGCCGACCGGGAAGAGCGCGGCGGCCAGTTCGGAGCCCGGGGTGGCGAGCAGTTCGCTGACGGTGCCGGACTCGGTGATCCGCCCGTTCGCCATGAGGGCCGCCGAGTCGCAGATGGACTTGACGACGTCCATCTCGTGCGTGATGAGCAGCACGGTGAGCCCCAACTGCCGGTTCAGGTCGCGCAGCAACTGGAGGACGGAGCGGGTGGTCTCCGGGTCGAGGGCGCTGGTGGCCTCGTCGGAGAGCAGCACCTTGGGGTCGCCGGCGAGGGCGCGGGCGATGCCGACGCGCTGCTTCTGGCCGCCGGAGAGCTGGGCCGGGTAGGCCTTGGCCTTGTCGGAGAGGCCGACGAGGTCGAGCAGTTCCAGCGCCTTGCGGGACCGCTCCGCGCCGGACGTGCCGAGGATTTCGAGCGGCAGCTCGACGTTGTCCTGGACGGTCCGGGTGGAGAGCAGGTTGAAGTGCTGGAAGACCATGCCGATACGGCTGCGCGCCCGGCGCAGTTCCCGGCCCGCCCTCGGCCCGCGCCCGGCCAGCGCGGTGAGGTCCTGTCCGGCGACGGTGACCGTACCGGCGGTGGGGCGTTCCAGGAGGTTGACGCAGCGGATGAGCGAGGACTTGCCGGCGCCGGACTGGCCGATGACGCCGTACACCTCGCCTTCACGGACGTGGAGATCGACGCCGTCGAGGGCGGTGACTTCACGACCGCGTGAGCGGTAGACCTTCGTGAGGCCTGACGTGGTGATCACAGGGGTTTCCGTCACTGTCGAGTGCGCGGGCATGGCTCTGCCCGGACACGGAAGGGGGGTGTGTGCGGCTCAGGTCGGTCGCGTACGCGAATGCCGGTGCGGGACTCGGAGGAGTCATACGGCCGCGGCGTACGGACATGCCCGGCGGAGCGCGACTCAGGTCGCGAGGCTCAGGGGACGGTGGGGGGCCTCTAGAAGGCGCACATTCGACACAGACAACGAGCACCGGGCGTCAGGGTCGCCTCGGTCGCAAGGATGCGGTTGCTCGTCGTGGTCATGCGAACAGTAAAGCAGACGTATAGACGCGGCCATGAATATGTGTCTCACGTGCGTCCACATACTGGACAGACCCGGGACGGACCGGCGGCCCGGGGCCGATAGCACCGGGCACTTTGAGCCGTAATAGGGTCGCGGCATGCTCGATGCCCTGACGGTCGCGACCGCCGTCGCCGCTCTCGCTCTCGCCGCCTGGTGCGGCTGGGCCGCCTCTCGCGATCAGCCCACCAAGGACTGGCACTTCATCGGCATGGGCGTGGTCACCCTGCTCACCGTGGTCCAGTTGGTGGTCGGCATCGTCCAGCTCGCCCGGGGCGAGAAGCCGGAGCAGGGCACGACGATCTTCGTGGCGTATCTGCTGGGCGCGGTGTCGTGCGTGCCGGTGACGGGGTTCATGTCGCTGGCGGAGCGCACCCGCTGGGGCTCGGTGACGGTCGCCGCGGGCGGTGTGGTGCTGGCCGTGCTGGAGGTGCGGCTCTATGACATCTGGGGAGGATGAGATGGCCACGACGGACACGTCCACGGAGGAACGGCCCGTGCGCAAGCGGCTCATCGGCGGGCCGGGCATTCTTCTGGTCTGGCTGTACGGCGTAATGGTCGTCGGCGCGGTGTCGCGCTCGGCCGTGCAGATCTCGACCGAGTTCGACCACGCGCCGCTCGCCTACTCGCTGTCGGCTGTCGCCGGTGTGGTGTACGGGTTCATCACGTACTCGCTGGTGCGGGGCGGGGAGACGGCGCGGCGCGCCGCGCTGGCCTGTTGTGCGGCCGAGCTTGTCGGGGTGCTCGTCGTGGGTACGTGGACCCTGGTCGAGCCGTCGGCGTTTCCCGACTCGACCGTGTGGTCCGACTACGGGATGGGGTACTTGTTCATCCCTGTGCTGCTGCCCGTCTCCGCGATGTACTGGTTGCGTAAGGCGCGGGCGCCCAAGGAGGAGATTGGCTGAGGATTGCTGCGCGACTGCGAGTCCGTCGTGGCTTGTCGCGCAGTTCCCCGCGCCCCTGCGGGGCGCTCCTCACGCCGTCGTCGCGTACGTTCCCGCCGGCTTCTCCAGGACGATCATCGGTACGCCGTCGGTGCCCTTGTCCGTGCCCACCGTTTCGTAGCCGACCCGGCGGTACAGGCGCAGGCCCTTGTCGCTGCGGTGGCCCGCGCTCAGGCGGAACCTCTTGGCGCCGCGTTCCTCCGCGAGCGCCGACTCGGCCGCGCGCAGCAGACGGGCGCCGATGCCGTGGCCCTGGAGGCGGGGGTGGACGCAGAGCTTGCCGATGGACGCCGTGCCGTCGGGGTTCGGAGTGCCGCGCACCGAGCCGACCACCTCCTCGCCGAGCCGGGCCACGTAGACGCAGTCCGTGCCGACTTCCTCCCGCACGGAATCAAGGGACTGGACGAGCGGATCGATCCGGTAGTTGCCGTACAGAGCGGCCTCGCTCTGGAAACACAGGTACTGCAGCCGGAAGATCTGTTCGGTGTCCCGTTCCGTCGCCACGGAGATGGTCACGCTCATGCCCATGTGTGCACGCCTCCCGCTCACCTGTTCAGTCGTTGTTCCCCACTCCTATCCCCGCACTTCGCCGACCGCAACCTCCGGTGTCAGCAAACGACGGAGACATCCCAGGCATCTGGAACGTTCCGGACCAAGACTTCCCTGTGAGATACCCAACTCCCCCGCGATTTCGCGGTAGGTGAGGTCCTTCGGCGACAGCAGGGCCTCCATCAGACTCGGGCAGCGGCCGGGCAGCCTGCGGACCGCGTCACGCAGGGCGCGGTGCCGGGCGGCGGTGAGGGCGAGCTGCTCGGGGCCCGGCCCGTCGTCGGCCGCGGGCCGGTCGCCGTAAGGCCGTTCCACGCGGGCGGTACGGCGGTTGCGGCGGGCCTCGGAACGGACGGCCCGGCGGAGCCAGTTCTGCGGGTCGGCGGGCGGGCCGTCGGAGTCGAGGCGTTCCAGGAGGCGGAGCCAGACGGCCTGTTCCAGGTCGCTCGGCTCGGCGCCGTAGACATATGCCTCGGCCGAGGCCTCGGCGGCGAGCAGGGGGCGCAGGGCGGAAACCATGTCGTGGGTCATATGCGGCACGACGCGGCCGCCCCGGCAGGAGGTTGCCGGAGCGGCCGGTTGTCACCCCAACCGGGGCCGGACGTTCGGCCGTTGACGACGCCCGTAGAACTGCCGGGTCGGCTCAGTCGTTCAGGAAGTCCGCGCGGGCCAGTACGCCCGTGTCCGCGTTGTCCGTGAAGACGCCGTCGATGCCCGTGGCGAAGTACGTCCGGTAGGCGCCGAAGACGTCTCCGTACGCGTCCACGCCCGTGCCCTTGCGGAAGTTCGCCGGCAGGAAGGGGTTCTCGTTGCGCATGGTGTACGGGTGCAGGATCAGGCCCGCCCGGTGCGCGTCGGCGACCAGGGTGGTCGGGGAGGTGAGGGCGCCCGCCGCGTCCTTGGGGATGACCAGGTCGAGGGTCGGGCCGATGCCCTGCGCGTACGAGGCGATCTCCTTCAGACCGGCCGGCGTGATCAGGTCGGCGACCGTACGGGGGTCGCCGTTCGTCACGAAGTCGAAGGGACGGGTGCTCGCGCCCGAGAGAAGGACGACGAGCGGGTTGTCCACCAGCCGGTTCAGGCGCTGGATGCTGGTCGGCTCGAAGGACTGGAGGATGACCGGCGAGTTCTTCCTGTCCTTGCGGTGCTTGCGCAGCGCCTTCGCGACCAGCTCCTCCAGGTCCAGGCCGAGCGCCCGGAAGTAGGTGGGGTGCTTGGTCTCGGGGTAGATCCAGACCTGCTTGCCGCGCTTGCGGGTCTGCTCGTCCTGCCAGCGGAGGACCTCTTCGAAGGTGGGGATCTCCCAGCGGCCGTCGTAGAGGGTGTTGTGCGGGCGGTTGGCCGGAATGCGCTCGATCGCGCGCAGCGTCTTCAGCTCGGCGAGCGTGAAGTCCTCGGTGAACCAGCCGGTGACGGAGACCCCGTCCAGCACCTTGGTGGTCCTGCGGCTCGCGAACTCGGGGTGGTCGGCGACGTTCGTCGTCCCGCCGATCTCGGGCTCGTGGCGGCAGACGAGGTGGCCGTCCTTGGTGGGGACCAGGTCACCGGCCTCGACGATGTCCGCGCCGAGGTCGAGGGCGAGTTGGTAGGAGCCGAAGGTGTGCTCCGGGCGGTAGCCGCTGGCACCCCGGTGGCCGATGATCGTCGGTACGGGCAGGCTCTTCAAGCCACCGCCTCCGTGCTTCACGCTCCGGTGCGCGTCCGGCTCCGCTGCCTGGGCCGCGCCGGGCAGCCCGAGGACCGCGCCGCCCGCACCCAGCATCGCGGCTCCGAGCAGCGTCCGCCGCCCCGTCCCCGCGGACTCCCCCTGCGCATGTCCGTTCGACTCCAGCGTGCCCATCAGCGCCTCTCCTGCCATGCCGTCAACTGTCCCAAACGGACCGATCGTAGGTGCGTGTACATGACGAGAGAGAGGCCTCGGACGGAACGCACGGGTGACGCCCGATGTCTGTATCGAGGCCGGCAGGGCGGGGTGCTCCGCGGGCGGGGCGGGTGGACGGCCGGCGCGACTCGTCCGACTCGCG
>NZ_LIQQ01000566.1 GCF_001418565.1 Streptomyces graminilatus
CCCCGGGAGTACCGGACACATCCACCACGACCCCCACCTCATCCGCTCCGAGCGGCTCCAGGATCGCGAACTGCGAATCAAGCAGCGCGGCGGGCATGAAGTGCCCCCGCCGGGCAGCCACCCGCTCCGCGACAAGCCCCTGCTCACCGGCGAGGTGCACGAACACCACACCGGGCGCGGCACTCCGCAGCCGATCCCGGTACACCCGCTTCAGCGCCGAACAGCTCACCACCCCACCCAGCCCGGCCCGCCCGTGCGCCCACTCGCCGATGGCGTCGAGCCACGGCCAACGGTCGTCGTCGGTCAGCGGGATCCCCGCCGTCATCTTGCGGATGCTGGCCGACGAGTGGAAGTCGTCGGCCTCGGCGTACGGAACGCCGAGCCGTGCCGCGAGCAGGAGACCGACGGTGGTCTTCCCGGTGCCCGAGACACCCATGACCACAACGACGCGGGTGGTGTACGGCTGCTGCATGAACGCAATGAAACGCAATAGATAAGACAAATTCAAGGGTAGAACAACAATAAGTCTGACTTTTTATGGTTGTGACGTACCAAGTACGCTGAGTGTATGAGCACATCGGACCGGGGGCTGCACGGCCATGTACTGGGCACCCTCGGGCCGGCGATCACCGCGGGCGAATACCCGCCGGGCAGCGTGCTGCGCACGGACGAACTGGCCCAGCGGTTCGAGGTGTCCCGTTCGGTGATGCGGGAGGCGGTCCGGGTCCTGGAGTCGATGCACCTGGTCGAGTCCCGCCGCCGGGTCGGCGTCACGGTCCGCCCCAAGGCCGAGTGGAACGTCTACGACCCCCAGGTCATCCGCTGGCGGCTGGCGGGCGCCGACCGCCCGCAGCAACTGCGCTCCCTCACCGTGCTGCGCTCCGCCGTCGAACCGGTCGCCGCGGGCCTCGCCGCCAGGTTCGCCACCGCCGAGCAGTGCGCAAAGCTCACGGAGAGCGCGCTCGGCATGGTCGCCAACTCGCGCGGACACCGGCTGGAGGGCTATCTGCTCCACGACGTGGCCTTCCACCGCGTGATCCTGGAGGCCTCGGGCAACGAGATGTTCGCCCGCCTCGGCGACGTCGTCGCGGAGGTCCTGGCCGGCCGCACCCATCACGAGATCATGTTCGACGACCCCGACCCGGCCGCCGTCACCCTGCACGTACGGGTCGCCGAGGCGGTCCGTGAGGGCGACGGCGAGCGCGCCGAGCGCCTCACCCGGGAGATCGCGGTGGGCGCCCTTCAGGAACTGGACGTCCTCGCGCCCTGAACGCCGTCCCCGGGGTCCTCGTCGATGTCCCCGTCGACGTACACCCACGCCCCGTCGACCCGCTCGAACCGGCTCCGCTCGCACAGCGAACCGCCCCGGTAGGAAGCCCGGAAGGTGACGGTCCCGGTGGTGTGGAACGCCGTACCGTCGCCCGTGCCGGTGATCTCCAGCCCTGTCCACCGCATCCCGGGGTCGAACCCGATCCGGGCGGGGCGGGTGCGCGGATGCCAGGTGCGCAGGAGGTAGGGCTCGTCCTGCCGTACGAAGGCGCTGTACCGGGAGCGCATCAGGGCCTCGGCGGTCGGCGCCGCCGCCTCACCCCGGTGGAACCGGCCGCAGCACTTCTCGTACGGCTCCGCGAGACCGCACGGACACGCGGAGCTCCGGACATGGGCGGCGGGGCGCTGCCGCCGGGGGTGCGCAGTACGTCGGGCCATGCCCGCCATTCTCCCGCACCGCCCTGACCCGCCCCGCGCCCATCCGCTATCCGGCGGACGGCGGATAGGAGGGCCTGGCAGGCACCCGAGGGCCTCCCAGGACCGGCGGCGCACTCTGCTGAGCCCCCTGAGTGCCCTGAGCGGTTCCCTGGGCGCCCGGGACCCCCTGTGTCGTCCCCTGAGGCCTCGGCGGAAGCAACGAGGGCGGCGCGGGCGGCGAAGGCTGCGAGGGCGGCGGGGAAAGCGACGGCAGCGGGGGCAGCGCCCCCTCGTAGAGCCACGCGGTGAACAGGTCGTCCAGCGGCTCCGCCGTGAACCGCCCCACGTACGACGTGAACGTGGCCGTGCTCACCGACCCGCCCCGGTGCAGCCCGACCCAGCCGCGCAGCATCCGGAAGAACGCGTCGTCGCCGAGCGCGCACCGGACCGCGTGCACGGCGAGTCCGCCGCGCTGATACAGCCGGTCGTCGAACATCAGCTTGCGCCCGGGATCGGCGAGCACCAGATCCTGCGGCCGCCCGGACAGCAACCGATGCGCGACCGCAGCCAGTTGCTGCGCACTGCGCCCACCGGACCGCTCGGACCACAGCCACTCCGCGTACTTGGCGAACCCCTCGTTCAGCCAGATGTGCCGCCAGTCCGCGATGGACACACTGTTGCCGAACCACTGGTGGGCCAGCTCGTGCGCGACGAGCCGCTCCGAACTCCGGGCCCCGTCCACGTGGTTGGCGCCGAACAGGGACAACCCCTGTGCCTCGACGGGCACATCGAGTTCCTCCTCGGTCACCACGACCGCGTACTCACCGAACGGATACGGCCCGAACAGCCCCTGGAACAGCTCCATCATGGCGGGCTGGCGTGCGAAGTCCCGGGAGAACTCGGGCAGCAACTCGGCCGGGATGTGCCCGTGTTGGGGCACACCGCCCAGCCCGGGGTCACCGAGCAGGACGGTCTGGTACTTCCCGATCGACAGCCCGACGAGATAACTCGACGTCGGCGCGGACTGCTCGTACACCCACGTCGTGGTCGAGGCCTTGGTCGTCCGGGTCAGCAGCCGCCCGCCCGCCACCACCGAGTACGCGGACGGCGTCGTGATCGAGATCTGGTAGGACGCCTTGTCGGCGGGCCGGTCGTTGCACGGGTACCAGGACGGCGCCCCGATCGGCTGGCTCGCCACCAGCGCCCCGTCCTCCAGCTCCTCCCAGCCGATCCCGCCCCAGGGGCTGCTGACCGGCTTGGGGTTGCCCGCCCAGTGCACCTCGACGGTGAACGCGGCCCCGGTCCGCAGCGGCTTGAGCGGGCGGATGCGCAGCCGCCCGCCCCGGTGCGTGTAGTGCGCCGTCTTGCCGTCCACCCGAACCCGGCCGATCTTGAAGTCGCCCAGGTTGAGCTGGAATTCGGCGAGCGAGGACCGGCCCGCTATCGCGTTGATACGGGCCGTGCCCGACAGCCGGTTCGGGCCGGGACGGTAGTCCAGCGCGAGCTCGTACCGGTGCACCCGGTAACGGGGGTCACCGTTTGCCGGAAAATACGGGTCCGAACCCACTGTCTGCTGAACGCTCACTGCTGAGTCTGCTCCCTGCGCTGTGCTCGTACGAGGTGCCGGAGATGAACCCACCCCCGCTCCGGTACCCGAACGAGTCGTGCCCACCGCTTTCAGGAACGCCATGACTCGATCGGGTTGCCCAGCCAGCGGGTGTCGTCGGGAACGGACTCCGCCGCCATGACCAGCGACGCGGGCCCCAGAGTGGACCGGGCCCCGACCGTGGAACCGGGCAGGACGATCCCGCCAGGACCCAGCGTCGCGCCCTCTCGGAGGACCACAGTATCCGTCCGCAAGATCCGGTCGTGGAAGAGGTGTGTCTGGAGCACGCATCCCCGGTTAACTGTTGAGGCGTCCTCCAAGGTCACCAGGTCCGTCTCGGGCAGCCAATAGCTCTCCACCCAGACCCCCTTTCCGATGTGCGCCCCGAGCCCCCGCAGCCACGCCGACAGCACGGGCGTACCGGGCACGGCGCCCGCCAGCCACGGTACGGCGACGACCTCGACGAAGGTGTCCGCCAGCTCGTTGCGCCACACGAACCCGCTCCACAGCGGATGCTCACCGGCATGGTGGCGCCCCACGAGCGTCCACTTGGCGACGATGGACATCAGACAGCCGACCACGCCGACCCCGAGCAGCACGAGTCCGCCCGCCAGCCAGAACCACGCGCCGAGCACACTGAACGCGGCCACCGTCAGTACGGCCAGCCCCGCCGAGCAGAACACCGGCACGATCCGGAACAGCTCCACCAGCGCCCGCGCCCAGAGCAGATGCGCCGGCGGGTCGTACGTACGGCTCTGGTCGCTGTCCGCCGCCGCACGGGGCAGCTTCATCGGCGGCAGGCCCAGATAGGAGCTGCCCTTCTTGGCCTTCTTCGGCGTGGCCGACAGAACCCCGACCAGCCCGCCGTCGGGCACCGAGCGGCCCGGCGCGGTCATCCCGGAGTTCCCCAGGAAGGCCCGCCGCCCGATCTCGGCCCGCCCGATCCGCAGCCAGCCGCCACCGAGCTCGTACGGCGCGGTCAGGGTGTCGTCGGCCAGGAAGGCGCCCTCGCCGACGGTCGTCAGGCTCGGCAGCGCCAGCACGGTCGACACCTCGGCGCCGCGCCCGATCCGCATCCCGAGCAGCCGCAGCCACACCGGCGTGATCAGCCCGGCGTACAGCGGGAACAGCGTCTGGCGGGAGCGGTCCATGAGCTGCGTGACCGTCCAGGCCTGCCAGCCGATCCGGCTGTGCGTGGGGTGCGTACCCTCGCGCAGGCCCAGGCTCAGCAGCCGTACGGCGATCAGGAGCCCGCCAGCGTACGCGAGACCGAACGCCAGCGTGGCCGGGACCAGCGCGAGCGCGAGGCCGCGCAGAGCGGTTCCGAGCCCGGCGTCCGGGTCGACGAACAGGCCCGCGACCAGCAGCGCGACCGCGCCCGCCACGACCGGCAGCATGCTCAGCGCGAACCCGGTGAGGCCGTACATGACCCGCCAGGCCCGCCCGCGCTGCGGACGTTCCTTGGGCCAGTTCCGCTTGGCCTTGCCGAGCTTGTGGGCGGGCGCGCCGGCCCACCGCTGCCCGGTCGGCACCGTACCGACGACCGCCGACCCCGGCGCCACCTCGGCCCGCTTGCCGACCCGGGCTCCCGGGAAGAGCAGGCTGCGCGTCCCGACGACAGCGCCGGCACCCACCTTGACCTGCCCGATCTCCAGCCGGTCCCCGTCCAGCCAGTGCCCGGACAGATCGACCTCGGACTCGACGGCGCAGCCACGCCCCAGCTTGAGCATCCCGGTGACCGGGGGCAGCGAGTGGAGGTCGACCTCCGCGCCGACCTTGCAGCCCAGCGCCCGCGCGTACCGCTCCAGCCAGCCGCCGGTCAGCGAGGTCGCCCCGCTGAAGTCGGCGAGCCGCTCGGCGGTCCACAGCCGCAGATGCACACTGCCACCGCGCGGATACCGGCCGGGCTTCACACCGCGCAGCAGCAGCCGGGCCCCGCCGGCCGCCAGAGCGAGCCGTCCGGGCGGGCTGAAGAGCACGGCGGCCCCGGCCGCCACCGCCCACCACGAGGTGACCGGCGCCCACGGATAGGCCCCGAACAGGTGCAGTACGTTCGCGGCGGCGGCCAGCGCGACCGCCCACCGCAGCCCGAGCAGGGTGAACAGGGGGATCAGCACCAGAAGCTGGATGGCCTTGGCGCGCAGGGGCACCGGTGCGATGACCCGGCTGCCGTTGTCGTCCTGGGAGGACTCCTCCAGATGCCGGGCGAGCTGGCGCAGCACCGGCTGCTGGTAGATGTCGAGGACGGCCGCGCTGGGGTAGCGCGTCCGCAGCCTGGTGGTGAGCTGGGCGGCGCCGAGACTGCTGCCGCCGATCGCGAAGAAGTCGTCGTCGGCGCTGCCCACGGTGATGCCGAGGACCTCGCTCCACTGCTCGGCGAGCCAGGCCTCGGTGCCGTACAGGACGGCGGCGGGGCCGGTCTCCAGGCCCTCCAGCGGCCAGGGCAGGGCGTTGCGGTCGACCTTGCCGGACGTACGCGTCGGCAGGTCTTCGACCGGCGCGAGCAGCGGCACGAGGGCGGCGGGCAGCTCGGCGCGCAGCCGCTCGACGGCGGCGGCGTGGTCCCACCCGTCCTGCGTGACGACGTACCCGACGAGCAGCTGGTTGCCGCTGCGCGCGGTCCGTACGGCGGCGGCGGCACCCGCGACCCCGGGCAGCGCCTGGAGCGCCGAGTCGACCTCGCCCAGCTCGATCCTGCGCCCGCCGAGCTTGATCTGCTCGTCGGCCCGCCCGAGGAAGATCAGCCCCTCCGGCTCGGCCTTGACGAGGTCACCGCTGCGATAGGCGCGCTCCCAGCCGAGGGACTCGAGCGGCGCGTACTTCTCGGCGTCCTTCTCGGCGTCGAGATACCGCGCGAGCCCGACCCCGCCGATCACGAGCTGCCCACTGGCGCCCATGGCGACGGGCTCCCCGGCCTCGTCGACGACGGCGAGCTCCCAGCCGTTCAGGGGCAGCCCGATACGGATCGGCTCCTCGCCGGTCATCAGGGAGGCGCAGGCGACGACGGTGGCCTCGGTGGGCCCGTAGGTGTTCCACACCTCGCGCCCCTCGGTCACCAGCCGCTGCACCAGCTCGGGCGGGCATGCCTCACCGCCGAAGATCAGCAGCCGTACGTCGTTGAGGGTCTCGGGCTCCCACAGCGCGGCCAGCGTCGGCACGGTGGAGACGACGGAGATCTCCTGCTCGACCAGCCAGGGCCCCAGATCGGCCCCGCTGCGGACCTGGGAGCGCGGTACGGGCACCAGACAGGCCCCGTAGCGCCAGGCCAGCCACATCTCCTCGCAGGAGGCGTCAAAGGCCACGGAGAGCCCCGCCATGACCCGGTCGCCGGGCCCCACGGGATCGTCGGCGAGGAACAGCGCGGCCTCGGCGTCCACGAAGGCGGCGGCACTGCGGTGAGTGACGGCGACACCCTTGGGCTTTCCGGTGGAACCGGAGGTGAAGATGACCCAGGCGTCGTGCTCGATCCCGGGCCGGTGCGCGGAAACCTCACTGCGGGCCCCGGGCACGGTGATCTCGCACTCGGCCCCGACGACGGCCCGTACGTCAGCCTCCCCGAACACCAGCTCGGCCCGCTCGTCCGGGTCCTCGGCGTCCACGGGAACGTAGGCGGCACCGGCGGCGAGCACGGCCAGGATGGCGACGTACAGTTCATTGGTCCCGGACGGCACCCGGACCCCGACCCGGTCCCCGAGCCCGACACCCGCGGCGCTCAGCCGGCGCCGTACGGCCTCGACCTCAGCGGCCAGCGCCCGGTAGGTGAGCGCGGTGGAGCCGTCGTCCAGGGCGGGTTCGTTGGGGTACGAACGTACGGCGGCGTCGAAGATGTCGACGAGCGTCCGCGGTGAGGCGGCGCCCCCCGCGGAGAAACGTGCCCTGTCGCCGAACCGCTCGCGGATCTCTTCTTCGAGCAGACCGAGAGCACTGCTCTCGTGTGTGGCTGCCATCAGTCCTCGCGTCTCGTTCCCGGAAACCTCCGGGTCGCTGGCGGGGCCCGCAGGTGTGCCTGGGGTTGTCCGGCTCCAGCTCCGTTCCGTAACAAGCCGGAAATTTTAGTACGAGCCTAGGCTCGCGCCAGTACGCCTGCCACATGGGCGCGCCGCGAGAGGGCCGGGCGGGAGGTACCGGAAACAAGCGCCGACGCCCCTGACCTGGTGATCTTCGTTCAGTGCCCGGCCGGACGAGATTTCGCCCACACTCGGCAGAAATACCGCCAAACCGGTCAGTGGGCGGTCCGTTTCCGGTTGCCCCGTAAGGGGCTGACGAGATGCTGAAACGCGAAAGACCCCACCGTGAGTGGGGTCTCAGCAACTCGATGAGAGTAAGTGTCCGAGGGGGGACTTGAACCCCCACGCCCGATAAAGGGCACTAGCACCTCAAGCTAGCGCGTCTGCCATTCCGCCACCCGGACAAGGTGTCTGTCGCGCGGGGTTCCCCCCGTGGCGACGAAGGAAACATTACCAGGCTTTCCGGGGTGGCCGATCACCCCCTGTCGTCGCGTGAACGGTGTGTGACGGGCCTGGACCGGTCTTGGGGCGTGCCGGGCCGGAGAGGGAGGATGTGGGGTGACCACCAGCAGGAACAGTGGGAGGTAGCAGCGTGAGCGGGACGGGCAGGACAGATTCGGCCGAGTACGTCACCGGCGAGGGCGAGGTCGTGGACCTCTGTCGCGAGCTCATCCAGATCGACACCAGCAACTTCGGCGACCACTCCGGGCCGGGCGAGCGCAAGGCCGCCGAGTACATCGCCGAGAAGCTCGCCGAGGTGGGTCTGGAGCCGCAGATCTTCGAGTCGCACAAGGGGCGCGCCTCCACCGTGGCCCGGATCGAGGGCGAGGACCGGTCCCGGCCGGCGCTGCTCATCCACGGCCACACCGACGTCGTACCGGCCAACGCGGCGGACTGGACCCACCACCCCTTCTCGGGCGAGGTCGCGGACGGGTGCGTGTGGGGCCGGGGCGCGGTCGACATGAAGGACATGGACGCGATGACCCTCGCGGTCGTCCGCGACCGGCTGCGCACCGGCCGCAAGCCCCCGCGCGACATCGTCCTCGCCTTCCTCGCGGACGAGGAGGCCGGCGGTACGTGGGGCGCGCGGCACCTCGTGGACAAGCACCCCGACCTGTTCGAGGGCGTGACCGAGGCGATCGGCGAGGTCGGCGGGTTCTCCTTCACCGTCAACGAGGACCTGCGGCTCTATCTGGTGGAGACGGCCCAGAAGGGCATGCACTGGATGAAGCTGACCGTCGACGGCACCGCCGGACACGGCTCGATGATCCACAAGGACAACGCGATCACCGAACTGTCGGAGGCGGTCGGCCGCCTCGGCCGGCACAAGTTCCCGGTCCGGGTCACCAAGACGCTCCGCCACTTCCTCGACGAACTCGGTGACGCGCTGGGCACCGAGCTGGACCCCGAGAACATGGACGCGACGCTCGCCAAGCTCGGCGGCATCGCCAAGCTGATCGGCGCCTCGCTGCAGAACACCGCCAACCCGACCCAGCTGGGCGCCGGTTACAAGGTCAACGTCATTCCCGGCCAGGCCACCGCGCACGTCGACGCCCGTTATCTGCCCGGCTACGAGGAGGAGTTCCTCGCCGACCTGGACCGCATTCTCGGCCCCAACGTGAAGCGCGAGGACGTCCACTCGGACAAGGCCCTGGAGACCTCCTTCGACGGGGCACTCGTGGACGCCATGCAGACCGCGCTGGTCGCCGAGGACCCGATCGCCCGGGCCGTGCCCTACATGCTGTCGGCCGGCACCGACGCCAAGTCCTTCGCGGACCTCGGTATCCGCTGCTTCGGCTTCGCACCGCTCAAGCTGCCGCCGGAGCTGGACTTCGCGGGCATGTTCCACGGTGTTGACGAACGAGTGCCGGTCGACGCGCTGAAGTTCGGGGTGCGTGTCCTCGACCGCTTCATCGAGGCATCCTGATTCCGTTGCCGGGCCTGGGTTCCGGTGGGTCCCACCGGATTCCCAACACCCCTGGATCCGCCCCGAATTACCCGATTGAACGACACTCCAATAATCGTCCGCATGTGCGTGGCTGACTGAGAAGAGTGAATGCGCTCATAGGGTCGTAGCCCTAATGCCCCCTCCTCGTTACTGGTGATGCGGTCCGCTACTGCCGGATCGCATTGCCTACAAGGAGGAATAATGATCAAGAAGGTCGTCGCCGCTGTGGCTGCCACTGGCGGTCTGGTTCTCGCGGGCGCGGGCCTGGCCGTCGCCGACGCGGGTGCTCAGGGTGCTGCCGTGGGCTCCCCGGGTGTTCTGTCCGGCAACGTCGTCCAGGTTCCCGTTCACGTCCCGGTGAACGTCTGCGGCAACACGATCTCCGTGATCGGGCTGCTGAACCCCGCCTTCGGCAACACCTGCGTCAACAACTGATGCCGCACCTCACTTCGTGAGGTTCTGACTCCGAGCGAGTCTGAGCCTGTCGGCCCCGGAACGCCTTTCGCGCTCCGGGGCCGACAGGTCGTTCCGGAAGGTTCACGACACAGCATGTGAAAGCAGGGATGCAGCAATGCGAGAGGTCACCCGCAAGGGCCTGATGACCGTGGCGGCGGCGACAGGAGTGATGGCCGCCGCAGGCGGCGCCCAGGCACACGCGGACTCGGGGGCGAGCGCCGCAGCCTCCAACTCACCCGGCGTGCTCTCCGGCAACACGGTGAGTGCGCCGGTGAGCGTTCCGGTCAACGCCTGCGGCAACACCGTGAGCGTCGTCGGACTGCTCAACCCGGCGATGGGCAACAAGTGCGGCAACGGCGGAGGCGGCGGCAGCCACGGCTCACCGGGCGGCCACGGCCACCAGGGCAACCACGGCGGTCAGGGCAACCACGGTAGTCATGGCGGCCAGGGTGGTCATGGCGGCCACGGCTCGTCCGGCGGTTACGGCGACGACGGCGGTTACGGCGGTTACGGCGGACACGGTTCGTCGGGCGGTCACGGCTCACCCGGAGGGGGCTACGGCTCTCCCGGAGGGTACGGCGGCTACGGCGGTCACGACGGGTACGGCGGCCAGGGCGGGTACGGCGACTCGGGCACCCCGGGTGGCTTCGGGTACCCGGGACACCCGGGCAGCCCCGGCGGCTCCGGCGACTGGGCCGACTGGCAGGGCTGGGAGGGCTCGTACGCCGGCGGATACGCCATGGACTCGCCGGGCGTGGGGTCCGGCAACCACGTGGAGGCCCCGGTCGACGCCCCGGTCAACCTGTGCGGCAACTCCGTGAGCGTCGTCGGTCTTCTCAACCCGGCGATGGGCAACGACTGCGCGACCACCGGGGACCACATGGGCGGCGGCCACCCCGCGCCGCCTCCGGAAACCGACGAGCCGTGCACACCCCCGAGCCACGGCCACGAGACCCCGCCCCCCTACGGCGGTGAAGAGACGCCGCCTCCCGGTGGCGGTCACGAGACGCCGCCCCCGCCCGGGAAGCCGCAGCAGCCGGAAAGCCCCCAGCTTCCGGGCGGCCCCTCCGGGCCGGGAGCCCCGGGAACTCCCCAGCTCCCGGAGCACCCGCAGCCGCCGACCACCCCGGAACACCCGGGTCCCCCGGCCCAGCCGGGAACCCCGCACCACCCGGGAACACCGGCCCAGCCGGCCACTCCCGTCGGGCCGGGATCGCCGATCACGCCGCCCAGCACCTCGCACGGTGTGACGCCGCCGACCGGACCGACGTATGTCGACCAGAACGGCTCGCCGACCGTTCCGCAGCAGAGGGCCGCCGCGCAGCTCGCGCACACCGGCGGTGACCTGCCGCTGGGTGTCGCCCTGCCGGTGGGTGCGGGCATGCTGCTGGCGGGCACCGTGCTCTACCGCAAGGCACGCCCCTCGGCGTAGACCCGTACGGACATTTCGTTTCGGACATTCCGTACGAACACTGCGTACGAACATGAGGAACGCGCCGCTCGGTCACCCGGCGGCGTGCTGAACGGAGCGGGCCCCGCAGACGCGGGGCCCGCTCCGTTTCGGTCGTTTCACCTCACCACGTGGCGCGTACCTGGCGGATGATCCGCCGGCGCAACCGCACCCTGCGGCTGCCGTCACGCAGCAGGCTGAGGCGGTCCAGCTCCCAGTGTCCGTACTCGGCATGGTCAGTGAGCAGACGTGTGGCTTCCTTGCGGGTGACCCCGCGTGGTACGTACACGTCGACAAATTCGTATTCCGGCATCGCATCTATTGTGCGGGCAGAGGCCCGGTACGGATAGCGTCTGCACTATGTCTGATGCTGCGCAGCCCACCGCTGCCGAGGTACGCGCCGCCGCCGAGGCGGTCAAGACCGCGCTCGACCGCCACCTGGCGGCGGTCGAACGCCGGTCGGGGGAGGACGACCCCGATGTCTATGAGGCGTTCAACCAACTGGCCGCTGCCGCCGAGGTGTACGACGAGCTGCTCTACGACCGCTACGACGAGGTCACCCCCTTCGAGATCCCGGGTACGGACGACGCTCTGCCGCCCTACGCGGGCCCCGAGGAGCCGAACGCGCTGAGTGTGCTCATCCGCCGCGACTACGCCGTGGTGGATCCGCAACGGCTGCTTGTGCAGGCGCAGCGGGTCGAGTCCGTGGACGACGACGGCGTGGGCGCCGATGTCGCCGGCACGGTGCACGGGGCGCTGGGCATCCTGTTCGGCGAGTTCGAGCCGGACGAGATCGCCTCCCGGCACAAGGAGTTCGGCCTGGAGGAGGCCGACTCCACACTGTGGGTGACGGCCTCCGACGAGCCGGCCGACCCCGGTGAGTGGCTGGAGGCCCCCTTCGACCAGGTCGACGCGGAACGGGTGGTCTGCCGGTTCGACGTCAGCGCGGTCTTCGACGACGACGCCGACGACGTCATCGAGGACGACGACCTGCTGGAGGACGAGCTCGACCCCGACGCCGACCTGGAACCACTGGACGCCGATCGCCGGCGATAACCGGGCGTCCGGCGTCCGGCGGCCAGGAGTCCGGACAGCGGCGGTCATGGGAGGCGGGACTTCCCATGACCGCCGCTGTCGTTCGCCCCGGTCCGTTGGCCGGCCGGTGCGGTTCGCCCTCGGGCCCGCCGGCCTGCCGGCCCCGCTCGCCGGTTCGCTCGCTGGCCCCGCTCGGCGGTACGCCTGCTGGCCTGCTGGCTCCGCTCGCCGGTTCGCCTGCTGGCCCGCCCGTTCACGTGGCCGGCGGCACCTGGGCTCTGAGCAGGCCCGGCAGTCGCGTCGTACGCGCCTTCGCCGGGACCTCCGCCACCGCGCGGGGCAGCGCCTGGTCCACGCCGTGCACCACGGAGAGGTGACGCTCCGCGCGGCTGAAGGCCGTGTAGACCCAGCGCCGGGTGAGCGACCCGGCCGCGTCCCCGGGCAGCACCACCACGGCGGCCGGCCAGTGCAGCCCGGCCGCCTGGTGCGCGGTGAGCGCCCACCCGTGCCGCACGCTCAGTTCGACCCGCTCCTTCGGTACGACCACGGCGGCGCCGTCGCACTCCAGGTGCAGCCCGTCCGCGTCGGCCCTGACGACCTGCCCGGACACCGTCCGCCCCGGGGCGGGGGAGTACGCGATCCGGTCGCCCGGGTCGAAGCCGCCGAAGCGGCCCGGGCCGGGGTTCAGCCGCTCCTTCAGGGCGGCGTTGAGCGCGCGCGTGCCGGCCGCCCCGCCGTGCCCGGGCGTGATCACCTGGGTCTGCTCCGGCGGTACCCCGAGCGCTCTGGGCACCGAGTCCGCGACGAGCTGCACGGTCCGGTGCACCGCCTCGCCCGCGTCCCGCACAGGGACGATCACGACCTCCTTGCCGGGCGCCTCGACCTGGGTGAGCTCGCCGACGGAGACGCCCGAGACGAGTTCCCCGATGGGGCCGGGATCGGGCGTGCGCGAAACGATGTGCGGGCACGCGCGTGCGGCGAGCAGATCGGCGAACACCCGCCCCGGCCCCGCCGACCACAGCACCGCCGGATCACCGCTCAGCAGCAGCCTGGCGCCGTCGGGCAGCGACTCCACGAGCATCGCCGCGCTCTCCACGTCGAGCTGCGGCGCGTCCAGCACGACCAGCAGATCGAGTTCGAACGCTCCCTCGGCGTCCCGCCCGGGCCCCTCGGCCCCGGCCAGCAGCCCCGCGACGGTGACGACGGACTCCGGCACCGACACCGACTCCGACTCCGACTCCGACTCCGACTCCGACTCCGACAGTGGCTCCGGCTCCCCCGTGAGAAGCGCGGCGAAACGGTGGCGCCCGACGGTGGTGTGGGCCGCCGCGCAGACCCGCAGGCCCAGGGAACGGGCCGCGGTGACGAGGGCGGCCGGTTCGGCGCGCGCCGTGTCGCCGCCGGTGTGCAGCACGATCCCGTGCCCGGCGACGGCACGGATCAACTCGGCCGCGGAACGGGACCTCTGTGCCCCGGCCGACGACTCCCAGTCCTCGGCCACCTCCTTGGGCAGCGAGTTGACGATCCGGGCCAGCCCGTCGGCGAGGCTCTCCTCGGCGAGCGCGTACCGCTCAAGCCCGATGAGCACGCGAACGGGGCGCTCGGCGACCTCGTCGTCCTCGCTGTCCTCGTCGCCCCGTCCGGGTCCGGGCGCCGGGGTTCCGGCCCCCGTCCCCGCCGCTTCCTCGATCGCGTCCTGGAACTCCAGGGCCTCGCCCTCGGCGACCGCGCTCTGTACGGCGCCGTCCGGGTCGGGCACACCGCGCTGGGCGAGCGCGGCGCCGAGGGCGGAGGCGTCCAGCACCGTGTGTCCGGCCAGGGCGGCCTGCTCCAGCAGCCACACCGTGAGCGCCCGGCCCCGCCGCTCGTCGTCCGGACCGCACCCGGCGCCGAGCAACGCCCGCGCGAACCCGTCGGCCTGCTCCGGCCGCACCCCGGCGACCCGGAGCAACTGCCAGGGGTCCGCGCGCAGTTGTCCGTCGGCTCCGTCGCCGAGCGCCGAGACGACCTGCGGTGCGAGTGAGTCCGGCGCGCCCCCTTCGGTCAGTAGGCCCCGCACGGCGCCGATGGCTTCCGGGTCGCCCGCGACGGGCGCGGTTGGCGCGGTTGGCGCGACGGGCTCCGGCCGCCGGGCCGGAACGGCTGAGGAGGGCGCGGGGGAGGCGGCGACTCGCGGTTGTGCGGCAGGGGTCGCGGGCCTGGACGTGGGCTTGGACTCCGGTGCGCGGAAGGTGATGGCCGACGCGGGCTTCTCCCCGCTCTCCACGGCCCGGACGGCCGCCATCAGATCGGCGGCCGTACCGCTGAGCTTGGTGCCGCTCGCGATCGGGCCCTTCTTCTCGGCCTTGCGCCGCTCGATCCGCTCCCGGAGCTCCCGCTGAGCGGCCAGCTCCGCCTCGGCCTCGGACGGCTGCCCGGCGTCGGCGCCACTGTTGTCGGCGGTGCCGGGGGTTTCGCTGCTCTCAGCGCTCGCGGCGTGCTCGGCGCTCCCGGCGTTCCTTTCGTTCTCTGTCTGCTCGGTCGACGAGGCGTCCGCCGTGTCCTGGGCGGCCTCCTCGGAGGCGCCCGGGGTCCCCGGCTCGGCTTCCTCCGTGGTGTCGGGCTCCGTGCTCACAGCGTGCTCCAGTCGTGATCGGGATAGCGGTGCACAGGCGCCGACACGTCGTCGAGCGCCCGGCAGATCTCGTCAGGAAGACTAAGGGTCTCCACTGACAACGCGGCCGTGAGCTGCTGCGCGTTGCGCGCGCCGACGATGGGGGCGGCCACGCCGGGACGGTCGCGGATCCAGGCGAGCGCCACCTGCAACGGCGTCACCGCCAGTCCGTCCGCCGCGGTCCGCACCGCGTCCACGATGCGGCTCGCCGTGTCGTCGAGGTACGGGGCGACAAAGGGGGCCAGGTGCTCCGAGGCGCCCCGGGAGTCCGCGGGGGTCGAGTCGCGGTACTTGCCCGTGAGGACGCCGCGGCCGAGGGGTGAGGAGGGCAGGAGCCCGACACCCAGATCGAGTGCGGCGGGGAGCACCTCGCGTTCGATGCCGCGCTGGAGCAGCGAGTATTCCAGTTGGCTGCTGGACAGCCGGGTACGTATGCCTGGTGCCGCGAGCTGCCAGGTCGCCGCCTTGGCGAGTTGCCAGCCGCAGAAGTTGGAGACGCCGGCGTAGCGGGCGCGTCCGCTGCTGACGGCGAGGTCGAGGGCCTGGAGGGTCTCCTCCAGGGGGGTGTCGGGGTCGTAGGCGTGGATGTGCCAGACGTCCACGTAGTCCGTGCCGAGGCGGGTGAGGGAGGCGTCGAGGGCGGCGAGGAGGTGGCCGCGGGAGCCGTCGACACGGCGGTCCGGGTCGGGGACGCTGCCGGCCTTGGTCGAGATGACCAGGTCACGGCGGGGCACGAGCCCCTCCATGAGCCGTCCGAGCAGGTACTCGGCCTCTCCGTCGCCGTACACGTCCGCGGTGTCGACGAGGTTTCCGCCCGCTTCCCAGAACGCTTTCAACAGGGCCGCGGCGTCGTGCTCGTCGGTGTCCCGGCCCCATGTCAGGGTGCCGAGTCCGATTCGGGACACGCGCAGGCCGGTACGGCCGAGATGCCTCTGCTCCATGAACGCCGAGATTACTGGCCAGAACTGATCAAGTGGGTTGCCTGTGGACAACGGTTTTCTCCGCCCCCGCCGCCCTTTCCCG
>NZ_LIQQ01000567.1 GCF_001418565.1 Streptomyces graminilatus
TGGTGGAGCGGGCCGGGTCGGGGAGGGCGGACTTCCGTACGGCGTCCTCGGGGAACGAGCCGGTGGCCGCCGCGGCGACCAGGACACTGGCGAACAGCAACGTCAGAGCCGCCCCGCGGCCTGCACGGCGGGGCTGTGTGAACAGGTCGCGGCCCGACATGCCGGTGAGTCTAGGACAAGGCGAAGGGCCGTACCGGCGGATGTCCGGACGGCCCCCTTGGCATGCGTCACACCTTCAGGTACTTGCGCAACGCGAAGAACGCGGCCAACGCGGGCATCAGCACGCTCGCGGCGAGGATCAGCGGCAGCTTCGTCAGTACGGCGTCCCAGCCCAGGAAAGTGATCAGGTTGAGCTTGGAGGACAGGGCCATGCCGTGGTCGATGGTGAAGTACCGGCCGACGACCAGGAAGACACAGGCCAGCCCGCCGCCGATCACACCGGCGACGGCGGCCTCCATGATGAACGGCGCCTGGATGTAGAAGCCGGAGGCGCCGACGAGCCGCATGATCCCCGTCTCACGCCGACGGCTGAACGCCGAGACGCGCACCGTGTTGACGATCAGCAGCAGGGCGACGATCAGCATGAGCGCCATCACCCCGAGCGCCGCCCGGTTCATCAGGTTCAGCAGCTCGAAGAGGTTGTCAAGGATGCCTTTCTGGTCCTGCACGGACTGCACCCCGTCGCGCCCGTCGAAGGCGGTCGCGATGACCTTGTACTTCTCCGGGTCCTTGAGCTTGATCCGGTACGACTCCTGCATCTGGTCCGGGGTGAGCGAACTGGCCAGCGGGGAGTCGCCGAACTGCTCCTTGTAGTGCTTGTAGGCCTCGTCCGCCGACTCGTACGTGACCTTCTCGACGACCGAGTCCATCTTCTCCAGGTCGGCGAGGATCTGCTTCTTCTGGTCGGTGGTCACCGCGCCCTTGGCACAGTTCGGGTCGGACTCGGCGTCGCTCTTGTTGCAGAGGAACACCGAGACGTTGACCTTGTCGTACCAGTAGCCCTTCATCGAGCTGACCTGGTCGCTCATCAGGAGCGACCCGCCGAACAGGGCGAGCGACAGGGCTACGGAGACGATGACGGCGAACGTCATCGTCAGATTGCGACGGAGACCGACACCGATCTCCGACAGTACGAACTGGGCGCGCATGGCGAGCTCAAGCCTTTCCGGGAACTCCGAGGACCGTCCGCGTCACTGACCACCAGTGATCGCAAGTGATCGCAAGCGATCGCTGGTGCCAGTGACCGTGACCATCACAGCGACTGTGACTGTGACTGTCACTGTGACGGCGACTGTCAGTGCTGGTAGCCGTAGACGCCGCGCGCCTGGTCGCGGACGAGACGGCCCTTCTCCAGCTCGATGACGCGCTTGCGCATCTGGTCGACGATGTTCTGGTCGTGCGTCGCCATCACCACGGTCGTGCCCGTCCGGTTGATCCGGTCGAGCAGCTTCATGATGCCGACGGAGGTCTGCGGGTCGAGGTTGCCGGTCGGCTCGTCGGCGATCAGCAGCTTGGGCCGGTTCACGAAGGCCCGGGCGATGGCGACACGCTGCTGCTCACCGCCGGACAGCTCACCGGGCATCCGCTCCTCCTTGCCGCCCAGGCCGACGAGGTCGAGCACCTGGGGGACGGACTTGCGGATCTCGCCCTTGGACTTGCCGATGACCTCCTGCGCGAAGGCCACGTTCTCGGCGACCGTCTTGTTCGGCAGCAGCCGGAAGTCCTGGAACACCGTCCCCAACTGGCGCCGCATCTGCGGCACCTTCCAGTTGGAGAGGCGTGCGAGGTCCTTGCCGAGGACGTGCACCTGGCCGTGGCTGGCGCGCTCCTCGCGGAGGATCAGTCGCAGGAAGGTGGACTTTCCGGAGCCGGAGGACCCGACGAGGAAGATGAACTCACCCTTCTCGACCTCCAGGGTGACATCCCTGAGGGCGGGGTGGTTCTGCTTGGGGTAGACCTTGGAGACGCTGTCGAATCGGATCACGGATACACCACGGACCATCGGGGGCAGGTGACCGTGACCATACGCGAACCGAGCGGGAGAGTGCAGGCGCCGGAGTGCTTTGCATAAGGGTTGTGCACTTTTATGCCGGTCGGGAGCATGCCTCTCACCCTCACGTGAGGCATGGAAGCATGGAAGCGCGGGGCAGGATGAGCGGGGCAGGATAAGGCGAACCGCGCCGAAATCCGCGGAACCTGGCACAGTGGAGCGTGGAGTGGGGAACGGTTGCGTCCCCTGAAGCGTTGTGTACGTAGAAGTGGCGCGAGGAGGGCAAGGCGCATGACGTACGACCGACTGTACGACCGACTGGTGTGCGCGAACTGCGCGGCGCCCGTGAACGAGGGACGCTGTCCTGTCTGCCGGGCCAATCGTGAGCGGTTGCAGCAGGAGGGTCCGTTCGCCGGACTGAACCCGATGACGCTGATCGCGCTGCTGGCGGTGCTGATCGCGGCCCTGGCGCTGGTGGCAGTGGCACACCAGACGGCATAGAGCCCCCAAGCCCACGTAACACCCGGTGACACGCGTAAGGGCCCGGAGCGGAAGGCTCCGGGCCCTTACGTATGCGCACTGCCGGCACCGTCAGGCGGCTACTGGCCGGCTACTAGGCCGCGGCGCCGCCACTGCCGCCCACGAGGCGCGGGAGGACGCGGAAGGCCACACCGCCGGCGATCATGGTGACGGCACCGATGATCAGGAAGCCGGTCTCGGCGGCACCGGTCTCGGCGAGCTCACTGCCGGCACCCTGGGCCGAGGTCTCCGAGCCCGTGTCGGTGAGGGCCGAGGTGCCCTCCTCCTGGGCGGAGGTGTTCGAGCCACCGTCGGGGTCGGCGTTGTTGCCACCGCCGCCGGTGCCCTCTCCGTTGCCGTTGCCGTTACCGCTGCCGCTGCCGTTGTCCGTCGGGCCCTCGGACGGGGTCGCGGACGGCTCCTCTTCGGTGGGCTCGCTCGGCTCGGTGGTGGGCTCCGAGGGCTCGGAGGGCTCCGGGTCGGCCGTGCTGGGCTCCGGGTCGGGAGTGCCGGGCTCGGGGTCGGCCGTGGTCGGGGTCGTGTCCGGCTCCGTCGGGATGCTGGTCGGGTCCTCCGTGGGGTCCCCGGTCGGGTCCGGGTCCGGGCTCGGCGTACCGGCGCAGACGCCGAGCAGTTCGCACTCGTCGGCGGAGGCTATGCCCGCGGCGGTGAACGACGCACCGGCGGCGATCACGGCTCCGGCCGCGATCCGTGCGATCCGGATCCGCGTCTTGTTCGTCATATGGCTGCTACCCCCAGTAGCTGGAATCTTCGGTGGAGCCCGCGCTCGGGGCAGTGATCGACAGAGGTGACAGAGAGCACCCCCGGATCACATGCGCCCCAGAGATACGCATGCCGCGCGTCACCTTTCCGATTTTCCAAGAGCACGTCAAGGTCGTTGCGCGCGCAATGTCCCCTTGATCCGCGCTTGCCGCACATCGGATTCTGTGAGTGTGACGTAAAACCCAGACGTCTCTCCTGACGCAAAGCAACCGCCGCCCGGTGGGCGGCGGTTGCTTTGTCGACAAGGCGTTCTTCGGGCGCGTGCCCGGGAGTTCTACTTCTCCTGCTGCTTGCGCCAGCGAATTCCGGCTTCGAGGAATCCGTCGATCTCACCGTTGAACACGGACTCGGGGTTGCCGACCTCGAACTCCGTCCGCAGGTCCTTGACCATCTGGTACGGGTGCAGGACGTACGAACGCATCTGGTTGCCCCAGGAGTTGCCGCCGTCGCCCTTGAGCGCGTTCATCTTGGCCTGCTCCTCCTGACGGCGCCGGTCGAGGAGCTTCGCCTGGAGGACGTTCATGGCGCTCGCCTTGTTCTGGATCTGCGAACGCTCGTTCTGGCAGGAGACGACGATGCCGGTGGGGAGGTGGGTCAGGCGCACCGCGGAGTCGGTGGTGTTGACGCCCTGGCCGCCGGGGCCGGACGACCGGTAGACGTCCACCCGCAGTTCGGACTCGTCGATCTCGATGTGGTCGGTCTGCTCGACCACGGGCAGGATCTCCACCCCGGCGAACGAGGTCTGGCGGCGACCCTGGTTGTCGAAGGGCGAGATGCGTACGAGGCGGTGCGTGCCCTGCTCGACGGAGAGCGTGCCGTAGGCGTACGGGACCTGGACGGCGAAGGTGGTCGACTTGATGCCGGCCTCTTCGGCATACGACGTCTCGTAGACCTCGGTCTTGTAGCCCTTCTGCTCGGCCCACCGCAGGTACATCCGCTGAAGCTTCTCGGCGAAGTCGGCGGCGTCCACGCCACCGGCCTCCGCGCGGATGTTGACGAGGGCCTCACGGGCGTCGTACTCGCCGGAGAGGAGCGTACGGACCTCCATCTCGTCGAGGGCCTTCCTGACGGAGGTCAGCTCCGTCTCGGCCTCGGCGCGGGTGTCCGGGTCGTCCTCCTCCTCGGCCATCTCGAAGAGCACGCTCAGATCGTCGATCCGGCCGCGCAGGGCCTCGGCCTTCCTCACCTCCGCCTGGAGGTGGGAGAGCTTGCTGGTGATCTTCTGCGCTTCCTCCGGGTCGTCCCACAGGGACGGGGCTGCCGCCTGCTCCTCAAGCACGGCGACATCTGCCCTCAGCTTGTCGAGGTCCAGGACGGCCTCGATCGACTCCATGGTCGAGGAGAGGGACTTGAGCTCTTCGGATACATCGACGACTGCCACGACACCAGCGTAACGGCTCCGCCGGGCGGCAGGATTTTCGGTCTCGGCCGGAGGGTGAAGGGGGGAGGTCGCTGCAGCCCAGGCCCTTGTTTCCCACCCACCCGCCCGTCTCGGCATGCTTTCCAGCGCGGGGCCAGGCACT
>NZ_LIQQ01000568.1:0-1842 GCF_001418565.1 Streptomyces graminilatus
CCCTTCGCCCTGTCCCCCGACGGACGACCGGCCGCCGGTGGCCTGGACCCCGTCGAGGACGAAGGCTCCGAAGGCACGACGGACGGCACGGTGATCGTCGAGGTCGAGGGCCTGGAGAGCCGGGTGACGCCCTTCCCGGTCACCGCGTCCAAGTACTCGGCGCTGCATCCGGTCCCGGGCGGCGGGCTGGTGTGGCTGCGCTGGCCGATCTCGGGCGCGCTGGGCGAGACGTTCGCGAATCCGGCCGACACGAGCGGCCGGCCCACGCTCGAACACTTCAACCTCACCAAGGGCAAGAAGTCCCAACTCGTCGACCACCTGGACTGGTTCGCGGTGAGCGGCGACGCCTCACGGCTGGTCGTGGTCGACGAGGACGAGCTGCGCGCGGTGCCCTCCACCGACCCGGGCGACAGCGACACGACCGTCTGGATCGACCTGCGCCGGGTCATGCACGAGGTCGATCCCCCGGCGGAATGGCGCCAGTCGTACGAGGAGGCGGGCCGCCTGATCCGCGCGTACTTCTGGGAACCCCAGATGTGCGGCATCGACTGGGACGCGGTGCTGGAGCAGTACCGCCCGCTGGTCGAACGGGTCGCGTCCCCGGACGAGTTCGCCGACCTCCTCCGCGAGGTCCTGGGCGAACTGGGCACCTCCCACGCGTACGTCACACCGGCCCGCCGCAACGAGGGCCCGCCCCACTACCAGCGCAGGCAGGGCCTGCTGGGCGCCAACTTCGTACGCAGGGAAGGCGGTTGGATGCTCGACCGGATCCTCCCCGGCGACTCCTCCGACTCCAAGGCCCGCTCCCCGCTGGCCGGTTCGGGAATCCGGGAGGGCGCACTGCTCACCCACGTGGACGGCCGCCCGGTGGACCCGGTGACGGGCCCGTTCCCGCTGCTCGCGGGTGCGGGCGGTACGACGGTGGAGCTGACGTTCACCCCGGCGGAGGGCGAGGGAAGAGCCAGGCGGGTCGCGGTGGTCCCCCTGATCGACGAACGCCCGCTGCGCTACCAGGACTGGGTGGCCAAACGCCGGGAGGTGGTACGGGAGTTGAGCGGCGGCCGATGCGGCTATCTGCACATCCCCGACATGGGCGGCTCGGGCTGGGCCCAGTTCAACCGCGACCTGCGCATGGAGGTGTCGAGGCCCGCCCTGATCGTCGACGTACGCGGCAACGCGGGCGGCCACATCAGCGAGTTGGTGGTGGAGAAACTGACGCGCACGATCCTGGGCTGGGACCTGACACGCAACGCCCAGCCGGTGTCGTACGCCTCGAATGCCCCGAGGGGGCCGGTGGTCGCCCTGGCGGACGAGGCGACATCCTCGGACGGCGACATGATCACGGCAGCGTTCAAACTCCTGAACCTGGGCCCGGTGGTGGGCCAGCGGACCTGGGGCGGGGTGGTCGGCATGACCGGCCGCCACCGCCTGGGCGACGGCACGGTGATCACGGTCCCGATGAACGCGGCCTGGTTCGACACGTACGGCTGGACAGTGGAGAACCAGGGCGTGGCCCCGGACCTGGAGGTCCTGCGCACCCCCCTGGACTGGGCGGAGGGCCGCCACGTGGAAACGGACGACGCCATCAAACTGGCCCTGGCCCTACTGCGAACCCACCCAGCGGCAACACCCCCGGACTACACAGAGGTCCCCAACAGATCCAGACCAAAACTCCCCCCGCGTTCCTGACACACCCTCACCCCCAACTCCCGGACACGTTCCCGACCCCACCTCCGGCACGCGTCCTCAACCGCAACTCCGGGCGCGTTCTCGACAGGCGCCGGCCCCACCCACCCAGGGGCGCGGGGAACTGCGCGACAAGCCCCCACCGGACCCGCACCC
>NZ_LIQQ01000568.1:1901-2375 GCF_001418565.1 Streptomyces graminilatus
CCCTGCATCAACGACTCAACGCACAACTACACGTCGTAGTCCATGTTGAACCGATCCTCTTCGTCCCGCATCGCCCGCTGAGTCTCCTCATCACGCGACACCCCCCGCTCAGGCCGCTCAGGATTCCCCTCCCGACCAGGCCGCCCCTGGCCAGAAGGCCGCCCCTGTCCAGAAGCCTGCCCCTGGCCAGAAGGCTGCCCCTTCCGACCCTTCTCCATCTTCTCCTTGGCCTGCCGAGCCTTGTCCTGCATCTCGTCCTTCATGCCCATGTGAGTTCACTCCCGTAAGTGGGTGAGGGGATGGGGGCCAGACCAGATTCACACGCCAGGACAACGCACGCATGTCGACCAGTAACGCTAAGTAACCCGCTTCCCCCGAGCCGCCTCATCAGCAGCCCCACCCGCCCCCACAAGCCTCGTACAGATCCCCTGCAACCGCCCCGCGAACCGCCCGACCTCCCGCTGCCCCACCGCA
>NZ_LIQQ01000569.1 GCF_001418565.1 Streptomyces graminilatus
TTCCAGCTCGTCCCGCGCTTTTCGGGGGCGAGAGATTCGGTGATGCCACTGGCGCCGGGTTCGCGGCGGGGCAGCGCGGGAACGGGGCCCCTCGGTGGCGGCGCCGGCCGGTGCGACGGCTGCGGCTGGGCGTCGGCGGCGAGGACGGCGGCGAGCGCGGTGACCACGGCGGCATCGACGTACGGGGGCGGCGGGGGCGGTGGTGGCGCGGGCGGCCTGCGCTGCCACAGCCCCTCCGCCGGCACCCGTACGACCGGCGGTGGCGTGGCCCCCTCGGCGCACTCCAGGAGCCCGGCACCGAGCATCCGCGCCAGCTCGACCGCCACCGTGTACACGCCCCGCCCGGTACGGAACGCGAGGTCCCGGGCGGTCCGCCGGCCGTCGGCCTCGGCCAGCAACTCCCGCTGTACGGGGGTGAGCCACCCCTCGCTCACCGCGACCGGCGCCTGACCCCGGCCGGGGCGCTCACGGTTCGGGCGTACCGGGTGGGGCAGGGCGGCGAGGGCGGCCAGTTTGCGGTTGGCGTCCTGGAGCAGGCGGATGGGCCCCTCCCCCACCGGGACGGGGGCGAGCGGCTCGGCCCCGGGGTCGCGTTCGCAGGCGTCCACCCGGCCGGCGACGACCGCGAAGACGGCGTCCCGCAGCGCCATCATGCAGACGACGCGCAGTTGGGCGGCGCCCGCGTACCCGTGCCTGATCAGTTCCGCGCCCGGCCAGCGCGCCCCGCCGGCCTCGCGCACCAGTTCGGCCCACTCCTCACCGCTGATCCGTCGCGAGCGCAGCAGCAGGGCTTCCGGGCCGGGGGCGCCCGGGCTCTCGGCGCCGACGACGAGGCCGCGCCGCAGATGGAAGGTCCCGCCGGGGCTGCCGGTCGCGCGCAGCGCCCCGGTGAACTCCTCGCGCCCGCAGTCGGCGAGGGCGCTCAGCAGCAGGTCGTAGCCGATCCGGCCGAGGGAATCCGGGGCCGCGCGCCGGGATTCGGAGCCCGGGGCCGATACGGACGCGGATACGGAATCGCGGATGACCGACATCACTCCCCTTGGCCCTGCTCCCGGCATTTCGCACATACGCCTGACGCGTCGCACTGAGGGGGTATGTGTATCAGCCCGGGCGCATATTCAGACCGGGGTCTTCCTACCTGACGGAAGTTGAAATCTCTCGCCGCTCGACGGTCTTTGTTCGACGCTCATTTGATCGAACCGGTACCGGTTCGGTCGCCTCGCGCCGGGCGGCCGTGTACCGCCCGGCGGCACGGGTGACTGGACGCGGCAGGCGGTACGTCCGACAATGGACGGACCCTCACCCCGTTCGTCGCCGCCTTCGTCGTACCGGCCGCGAGGACCGTCCTTCTCCGATTGAGGGAGCCACCCGCAATGACCGTCGCCCTGGCGCTGATGGCCGCCGTCGCCATCACCGCCGCCGCTGTGCTGCCGCGCGTGCTGACCCGGGCGGGCTGGCCCGACCGGGAGCCGGTGCTGGGGCTGTGGGTGTGGCAGTGTCTGGTCGCCACCGTGCTGGTGTGCTGCCTCGCCGCGCTGCTGCTGGGCGGGACGGCCGCGTTCGGCACGGTCCAGGCTCACGCGTTCGCCCCGGGGCCGTCCTCGGTCGGCGCCGCCCAGCAGCTCGGGCGGGCGCCCGTCTGGCTCACCGTGCTGACGCTGCTGCTGGCCTGCGGGGCGGCCTGGACGGTCGCCATGCTCGGCCGGGAACTCGCCGAGGCGCGCAGACGGCGTCGGCTGCGGCGCCTGGATCTGCGGGAACGCGCGCCGGACCTGCCCGCCGGGTTCCCCGCCGCCGAGGGGCCGTTGCTGGTCCTGGAGGACGAGTATCCCGACGCCTGGCTGCTGCCCGGCGCGACGCCCCGGCTCGTCGTCACCACGGGTGCGCTGCGGCGGCTGTCCGACCATGAGCTGGACGCCGTGCTCGCCCATGAACTCGGGCATGCCCGTGCCCGGCACGACTGGCTGCTGCATCTCGCTCAGGCGCTGGCCACCGGGTTTCCGCGTGTTCCGGTGTTCGCGCACTTCCGGGACCAGACGCACCGGCTGGTCGAACTGGCGGCGGACGACACGGCGTCCCGGCGCTGTGGGCACCGGACCACCGCGCTCGCGCTGATCGAACTCAACCGGCATCGGGGGGTGTTGTCGTGCGCGTGCACCCGTGGTCAGTTGGGTGACCGGGTCGAGCGGTTGCTGGCGCCTCCGCCTCGGCTCGATGTGTCGTATCGGGCGGCCACGACTCTGGCTGCCGCCATGGCTCCGATGATTCCGCTGGTGATCGCGTTGGGGCCGGCGTTGAAGGTTTTCAGCTAGGTGGCTCCGCCGGTTTCGCCGGTACTGAGTCTGCGGGTTCGCTGTGGCTGGTCGCGCAGTTCCCCGCGCCCCTTGAGGGTCCTGCCGGGTTCGGCCGTACTGAGTCTGCGGGTTCACTGTGGCTGGTCGCGCAGTTCCCCGCGCCCCTCAGGGGGGCCTGCGGCCCCACTCGGGAAAGCTGTCGCCTGCGGGTCCGTCGTGGCTTGTCGCGCAGTTCCCCGCGCCCCTTGAGAGGGGCCTGCGGCCCCGTCAGGGGGACTGTGGGCCCTCGTGTTGGGTCTTGGTCAGGGCGATTTCTGCTGAGGTGGCTCCCCTTGGTTGGGGGGCGTTGCGTAGGGCCGCCGCTGTTTCGGGGGTGTGGGCCTGGGAGTACGAGTGGAGGTAGCCGACCACCGTGTTCGTCACCGCTACCAGCGGTACGGCCACCACCGCGCCGCCGATGCCCGCCACCATGCCGCCCGCCGCCACGGACAGCACCACCGCCAGCGGGTGGACGCGGACCGCGCGGCCCAGGATGAACGGCTGGAGGACGTGGCCCTCGATCTGCTGCACGGCCAGCACCACCCCGACCACCAGGACCGCCGTGAACACGCCCTGGGTCACCAGGGCCACCACCACCGCCAGGGCGCCCGAGGCGACCGCGCCCACCAGCGGGATGAAGGAGAACAGGAAGATGAAGACGGCCAGCGGGACGGCCATGGGGACGTCGAGGAAGTAGATGCCCAGGCCGATGAAGACGGCGTCGATCAGAGCCACTATCACCGTGCCCCGCACATACGCCGTCAGCGTGCGCCACGCTCGCGGACCCGCGCCGGCGACACCGGGCCGGGCCGCCGCCGGGACCAGCTTCAGCGTCCACTGCCAGATGCGCTTGCCGTCGTAGAGGAGGAAGAGGGTCGAGAAGGCGGCCAGCAGTATGCCGGTCAGCGCCTCGACGACGACCGTGACGCCCTCCAGGCCCACCGAGGTGATCGAGTCCGTGTTGGCGCCGATCGCGTTGCGCAGGTTCTCGGCGATCTTGTTGATCTGTTTGTCGGTGACGTGGAACGGGCTGTTGAGCAGCCAGTTGCGCAGTTCGAGGATGCCGTCCTGGACCTGGTCGGAGAGCTGGTCGATGTTCTCCATGACCTGCCAGGTCACGAACCAGCCGATGAGCCCCATCACGACGAACCCGAGGATCGCGGTGAGCGCGGTCGCGGGCCCGCGCGGCATGCCCCACCCGGTGAGACGGGCGACCGCGGGCTGGAGCAGCGCGGTGATGAGGAGCGCCACCACGAAGGCGAAGACGACGAGTTGGACCGCGCTGATGACCCGCATCAGCACCCAGAGCGTGCCCGCGAGCACCAGCAGCCGCCAGCCGGCCTCGGCCGCGACCCGTACGCCCCACGGGACGGCGGCGGCGGGCTCAGGCCGAACGGGGGGCACACGGAGGTCCGTTGGGGTGGTGGCAGCCGCGCGGGAAGGCTGGTCCGCCTTTTCGTGCGGCTGCTGCCGCTCGGGCCGTGCGGGGTCCGGTGATGCTGGAGGGCCGTACGGGGACGGGGTCCCGTCGTCCGTGTGCTCCTTCTCCACCTCGGCCCGGCGCGCGTCCAACCGCTCGCCCATCTCGGTGAGCCGGACACCGGCCCGGCCGAGCCACTGCGGCAATCGCGACATGATGCGCCCTCGTCCCCCGTATCTCCCTCTGCCCATCCCTCTCCCCAAAGCCTCCGGAGCCTCGGGAGCAGCGGTCCGCATCTGACCGTACATGGCCGAAGCCCCTCACCGAAGGACGGTGAGGGGCTCGGAAAGGTTGAGAAGGCCTAGTAGTAGTGGTTCGCCTGCCAGAAGTTCCATGCGCCGCACGGGCTGTCGTAGCGGTCGTTCATGTAGCTCAGGCCCCACTTGATCTGGGTGGCCGGGTTGGTCGCCCAGTCGGCGCCCGCAGAGGACATCTTGGAGCCGGGCAGCGCCTGCACGAGACCGTACGCGTCGGAACTCGGGTTGTCCGCCTGGTAGTTCCAGCTCGACTCGTGGTCCACGATGTTGCTGAAGCACTGGAACTGGTCCGCCGGAACGATTTGGCGGGCCATTTCCTGGACCTGGGCGACGGTGTACGAGGACTGCACCGCGAAGGTGGAGGGGTCACGCGTCGCGGAGCGGCTGGCGGCCTCTTCCGCTTCCTTGCGCGCCTTGGCCTCCGCCTCGGCCTTCTCGGCGGCCTTCTGCTTGGCCACCGCGTCCTTGGCGGCCTGCTTGCGGGCAGACTCCTCGGCGTCCTTCTTCGCGGTGGCGTCGGCGGCGATGGCCTGGATGTCGGCCTGCTGCGTCAGGGACGCGGTCTGCACCTCGGCCTGGGAGCCCACGGGGATGTCCGTGAGCAGGGTGGTGTCGCCCACCAGTGCCTCGGCCTCGTGAGGGGTCCCGGTGCTGCCCGAGGCAACACCTGTAACTGCGCCGACAGCGGTGACCGCGGTGGCCGAGGCCACTGCCAGTCCCCGGACCGAAATCCGGCTCACACGGTTTCCTTCCAGCGTCGCCCGCTTCGGTGACCCTGGCGGACGCGATCTTGCCCCCAAGACACTGGCCTCCCAACTGCGTGGTCACGGGAGACACGGGCCCGGTGGGCAACTCCTCTGCGAGGAGCGCCGCGTGGTGCGCGGGCGGCATACGACGACGGTATGGAGTTGAAGGTGGTGCTTCGGTGGTGCCGTACTACTGAAGGTACAGATGTGTCGTATGCGGGGCCTGACAGGAGTGTGACTCTGCCGCACGTGGACGCCGGGTGGCAATTCTGAGTTGCGTGTGAAAGCTCACACCAGGTATGGCCCAGGTGATTTGAGGAAAGCCGCAGACGCGGAAGCGCCGCCCGGCTAGGCTCTACGCCTTTGCCGGACGGCGCCCTATTCCTGAACTCCAGAGTAACCGGGCACAATTGCCCAATTGCCCGAGTGAGTCCCTATCCGCCCAACCGGGTCAGATCTGTCCGTCCTCCAGCATTTCGGTCACCAGGGCCGCGATCTGCGACCGCTCGGACCGGGTGAGGGTGACGTGCGCGAAGAGCGGGTGCCCCTTCAGCTTCTCGACGACGGCCACGACACCGTCGTAGCGGCCGACCCGCAGATTGTCCCGTTGCGCCACGTCATGGGTGAGAATCACCCGGGAGTTGGCGCCGATCCGGGACAACACGGTGAGCAGGACGTTCCGCTCCAGCGACTGTGCCTCGTCCACGATCACGAACGCGTCGTGGAGCGACCGGCCGCGGATGTGGGTGAGGGGCAGCACCTCGAGCATGCCGCGTGCGGTGATCTCCTCGATGACCTCGCGGCTGGTGACCGCGGACAGCGTGTCGAAGACCGCCTGCGCCCAGGGGCCCATCTTCTCGGACTCGGAGCCTGGCAGATAGCCGAGTTCCTGCCCGCCCACCGCGTACAGCGGCCGGAAGACCATCACCTTCTTGTGCTGCCGCCGCTCCAGCACGGCTTCCAGGCCGGCGCACAGCGCGAGCGCCGACTTGCCGGTGCCCGCCCGGCCGCCCATCGACACGATCCCGATGTCCGGATCGAGCAGGATGTCGAGCGCGATCCGCTGTTCGGCGCTCCTCCCCTTGATACCGAAAGCCTCACGATCCCCTCGTACGAGGCGGACGTTGCCCTCGGCCGTGACGCGGCCCAGGGCTTTGCCGCGCTCCGACTGGATCATCAGACCGGTGTGCACCGGCATTTCGGAGGCTTCCGGGACGTAGGTGTGGCCGTCCTCGAAGAGGAGGTCCACCTGTTCGCCGGGCAGGGTCAGTTCGGACATTCCGGTCCAGCCGGAGGAGCCCGTGATGGCCAGCTCCGCGCGGTACTCCTCGGCGAGGAGCCCGACGGACGAGGCCTTGATCCTGAGTGGAAGGTCCTTCGACACGACGGTGACGTCGTACCCCTCGGCCTGCAGATTGCGGGCGACCGCGAGGATGCGGGAGTCGTTGTCCCCCAGGCGATAGCCGCTGGGCAGCACGCTGGGGTCCGAGTGGTTGAGCTCGACACGGACGGTCCCACCCAGTTCCCCGATCGGAATCGGGGCGTCGAGTCGGCCGAACCTGACGCGGAACTCGTCCAGCATGCGCAGGGCCTGCCGGGCGAAGTAGCCGAGTTCGGGATGGTGCCGTTTGGCCTCCAACTCCGTGACCACGACGATCGGCAGCACGACTTCGTGCTCGTCGAAGCGGTTCAGGGCGCCTGGATCGGCCAGCAGGACGCTGGTGTCGAGGACATAGGTGCGCCGGTCTGGCATACGGCGCTTTGTGCTGGTCACCACGGAAGGACGTACCCCCTCGGATGAGGTCGGGGAGCGACGAAGGAGATCTGGACCGGTCGACGGCCCCAGTGCGCGGGCCGAAAACCGGCCCTCCGCCTGTTCGCCCGTGCTGTGACCACACGGTCGGGCTGGTGCAAAGGGCCTCCCGGGCGGACGGCCCCGTGCCGCCCGCTGAGATACGACACCCGTGGTTCGGGTGTCGACCTGCTTGGCTTATGCCCTCGAACATGCGCTGCCATGCCACACCGCGATGCGGCGCGCTGGTGAACTCCTTGTTACTTCCGTCCCAGCGCCCCGAAGAGGCGCGGGAAACCACGCGACCGGCCCCCGCCGGCCGCGGTGGACGAACAGCCTGTTTCAGCCGCCGAAGCGCCGGTGGCGGGCCGCGTAGTCGCGCAGGGCGCGCAGGAAGTCGACCTTGCGGAAGGCCGGCCAGAAAACCTCGCAGAAGTAGTACTCCGAGTGGGCCGTCTGCCAGAGCATGAACCCGGACAGCCGCTGCTCGCCGCTGGTGCGGATGACGAGGTCGGGGTCGGGCTGGTCGCTGGTGTAGAGGTGCTTGCCGATCAGGTCGATGTCGACGGTCTCGGCGAGTTCCTCCAGCGAGGTGCCCTTCTCGTGGGCGTCGAGCATCATCGAGCGCACGGCGTCGGCGATCTCCTGCCGGCCTCCGTAGCCGATGGCGACGTTGACCAGTATCCCGTCCGTCACATGGGCGGTGGCCTCCTCGGCCTCCTTGAGCTGGGTCTGCAACTGCCCGGGGAGCAGATCGAGGTTGCCGACGTGGTGGACGCGCCAGCGGCCGTCGGCGGCGAGGGAGGTCACCACGTTCTCGATGATTTCGAGGAGCGGTGCGAGCTCCTCCGGCGGACGGTTGACGTTGTCCGTGGAGAGCAGCCAGAGGGTGACGACCTCGACATCGGTCTCGGAGCACCAGCCGAGGAACTCCTCGATCTTGTCGGCGCCCGCCCGGTGCCCCTGGGCGGTGGTGGAGCCCGCCGCCTTCGCCCAGCGCCGGTTTCCGTCCACGATGACGCCGATGTGCTTGGGCACCTGGTCGTGGTCGAGATGGCCCTCCACCCTGCGTGTGTAGACCCGGACCAGCAGTCGGCGCAGGTTGTCGCGCAGGTTCACGTTTTTGTCAGCCCCTCCGTACGGATCGGACAGGCACGGCCGGGCGCAATCCCTGGCGCGCTCCCTGCCCGTATGGCGGTCCTCGGGGGTGGCGATCCCCGGAGGGGAAGCGTACCGCTGCGGGAAGGGGGGTCCTGCGCCCGGGGAACATGGGCAGTTGGGCCCGCGTGGCCACGGGTGGGCCACAGATGGGCAAAGGGGGCCCTGTCTCCTTGGAGGAAGGAGGGGGAGG
>NZ_LIQQ01000057.1 GCF_001418565.1 Streptomyces graminilatus
GTGCGGGAGGGCAGAGGGTGGGGTGGGGGTGTGGTTCGGGGTGTCAGCCGTTGCGTGGGCCGGGGAAGGCCGTTGGCCTCGACTCGTCGCGTGGGAAGACGGTCGGCCGCACCTCGTCGCGGAGGGTCGGGCTGCCCGCCGTCGGCTGGGTCGGCATCGAACGGGCCGCGGGCACCGTCGGCGTGGGCATGACGGTGCCGACGCCGCTGACCGTCCCGACACCGACCGTACGGCCGGCCGAGGTCTCCGTGGCGCGCTCGGCGTCGGCCGCTGCCTGGGCGGCTGCGCGGCGGGCGCCGTAACGGCGGTGTACTGCCTGCTTGGTGACCCCGAGCGCGGAGCCCACCGCGTCCCACGAGAAGCCGAGCGAGCGGTCGAAGTCCACGGCGGCCGTGACCAGGGTCTCGACGCTGTCCCGCAGTTCCTGGGCGAGGCGGACGGTCGGGGCGGGGGCACGTCCGTAGACGACGAAGCCCGTGGAGGGGCCGGAGCGGCGCGGGCGGTAGACGTTGCCCAACTGGGCGGTGAGCGTGCGCAGTGCGTCCACCTGCCGGCGGACCCGCTCGATGTCCCGCACCAGCAAGTGCAGGCTGGCCCGAGCCTGGGCGTCGTGGGTTGCGTGGTCGGCCATGAACAAGCCTCTCGAAACCGGCGTTGAAAAGGAAGGGCCGCACGGTGTGGCGGCCCGTTGTGGTCAACTCTTTCTTGACCAACGCGATTTTGCGTGAGTGGTCACGGTGCGGGGGCGTAGGAACATATGCGTACGCCCCCTGGAGTGCGGTCCTAGACTGGTGCGCTGCCCGCAGAATCCCGTCCGAGAGGCCCACGCCCGCCCATGAGGCTTGTCTTCGCTGGTACCCCCGAGGTAGCCGTTCCCGCCCTGGATGCCCTGATCGGGTCGGAACGGCATGAAGTGGTCGCCGTCGTCACACGGCCCGACGCGCCCGCCGGGCGGGGACGCAGGCTGGTCGCCAGTCCCGTGGCCCAGCGGGCCGAGGAGGCCGGGATCGAGGTGCTGAAGCCCGTCCGGCCCAGGGACGAGGAGTTCCTGGCCAGGCTGAGGGAGATCGGGCCCGACTGCTGCCCCGTCGTCGCCTACGGCGCCCTGCTGCCCCGTGTCGCCCTCGACATCCCCGTCCACGGCTGGGTCAACCTGCACTTCTCGCTGCTGCCCGCATGGCGTGGGGCCGCGCCCGTGCAGCACTCCATCATGGGCGGCGACGAGATCACCGGCGCCTCCACCTTCCTTATCGAGGAGGGCCTCGACTCCGGCCCCGTCTACGGCACGGTGACCGAGATGGTCCGGCCCACCGACACCAGCGGCGACCTGCTGACCCGGCTCGCCTTCGCCGGCTCCGGGCTGCTCGCCGCGACCATGGACGGCATCGAGGACGGCACGCTGAAGGCCGTACCGCAGCCCGCCGACGGCATCACCCTCGCGCCGAAGATCACCGTCGAGGACGCCCACGTCGACTGGTCCGTACCCGCTCTCCGGGCCGACCGGATCGTGCGCGGATGCACTCCGGCGCCCGGCGCCTGGACCGTGTTCCGGGGCGAGCGGCTCAAGCTCATCCACGTCACCCCCGTGCCGGACCACACGGATCTCGCTCCCGGTGTGCTCTCCGTCGGCAAGAACAACGTGTACGTCGGCACCGGATCGCACGCCGTCGAGCTGCTGTGGGTGCAGGCACAGGGCAAGAAGCCGATGCGCGCCGCCGACTGGGCCCGGGGCGTGCGGATCGCCGACGGCGAGGTGCTCGGCGCCTGAGACCTCACATTCCCGTGCACGGCCTGTACCGCGAGGCTCTGGCCGGTCTGCCACGACGTACGCTGGAAACCGCACCCCTTTTCCCATATCCGGAGCACCTTTTTCGTGAGTGAGCAGCCCAGTCGGCCCCACAAGTCCGGCAAGCCAGGCAAGCCCTACCGTCGGCCCCAGAAGGACCCCGTCCGCATCCTCGCCTTCGAGGCGCTGCGCGCCGTGGACGAGCGGGACGCGTACGCCAACCTGGTGCTGCCGCCGTTGCTGCGGGCGGCCCGGGCGAAGGGGGACTTCGACGGGCGGGACGCGGCCCTCGCGACCGAGCTGGTGTACGGGACGCTGCGGCGGCAGGGTACCTACGACGCCGTGATCGGTGAGTGCGTCGACCGGCCCCTGCGCGAGGTCGATCCGCCGGTGCTCGATGTGCTGAGCCTGGGTGTGCATCAGTTGCTGGGGACGCGCATTCCCACGCACGCCGCCGTGTCCGCCTCCGTCGAGCTGGCCAGGGTCGTGCTCGGCGACGGACGGGCCAAGTTTGTGAACGCCGTGCTGCGCAAGGTCGCCCAGCACGATCTGGACGGCTGGATCGAACGCGTCGCGCCGCCCTACGACGAGGATCCCGAGGATCACCTCGCCGTCGTGCACTCGCACCCCCGGTGGGTCGTCTCCGCCCTGTGGGACTCCCTGGGCGGCGGACGCGCCGGGATCGAGGAGCTGCTCGCCGCCGACAACGAGCGGCCCGAGGTCACCCTGGTCGCCCGTCCCGGACGGTCCACCACCGAGGAGCTGCTCCGCGAGGAGGCCGCGGTCCCCGGGCGCTGGTCGCCGTACGCCGTACGGCTCGCCGAAGGCGGGGAACCCGGTGCCATCGACGCCGTACGGGACGGGCGTGCGGGCGTGCAGGACGAGGGGAGTCAGCTCGTCGCGCTCGCCCTGGCCAACGCCCCGCTCGACGGGCCCGACAAGGCCTGGCTCGACGGGTGTGCCGGGCCCGGCGGCAAGGCGGCACTGCTCGCCGCTCTCGCCGCCGAGCGGGGCGCGCTGCTGCTCGCCTCGGAGAAGCAGCCGCACCGGGCCGGGCTGGTCGCGAAGGCGCTGCACGGCAATCCGGGCCCGTACCAGGTCGTCGTGGGCGACGGGACCCGGCCGCCGTGGCGGGCCGGCAGTTTCGACCGGGTGCTGATGGACGTGCCGTGCACCGGGCTCGGGGCGCTGCGCAGACGGCCCGAGGCACGCTGGCGGCGGCGCCCCGAGGATCTCGAAGGGTTCGCCCCGCTTCAGCGCGCGCTGCTGGCCACCGCGCTGGAGTCGGTCCGCGTCGGCGGGATCGTCGGCTACGCCACCTGCTCGCCGCACCTCGCCGAGACCAGGGCCGTGGTCGAGGACCTGATCAAGCAGCACCCGAATACCGAACTCGTCGACGCCCGGCCCCTGCTGGAGGGCGTGAGCGACCTCGGTGACGGCCCCGACGTGCAGTTGTGGCCGCATCTGCACGGCACCGACGCCATGTATCTGGCCATCATCCGCCGGACCGGTTGACCTCCGGGGCGGCGGGCCTGGGCTCCACGGCCCCGGTCCCGCCGTCCTCCCGGGCCAGGCGGTGCGGCCACCACACCTTCGGGCCCACATCCAGGAACAGGGCGGGGACCAGCACCGACCGGACCACGAACGTGTCCAGGACCACGCCCAGGGCGACCGCGAAGCCGATCTCCGCGAACCCCACCATCGGCAGCGTGCCCAGCGCCGCGAACGTGCCGGCCAGGACCAGGCCCGCCGAGGTGATGACCGCGCCCGTCGTCGACAGGCCCGTCACCACGCCCTTGCGGGTGCCCTGGCGGGTGGCTTCCTCGCGGATGCGGGTGGTCAGGAAGATGTTGTAGTCGATGCCCAGCGCCACCAGGAACACGAAGACGAAGAGCGGGAAGTCCGTCGACTCGCCCGCGTAGTCGAACAGGTGGCGGAAGGCGAGGGCGCTGAGGCCCAGTGCCGCCGTGAAGGACAGCACCACCGTGCCGATCAGCAGCAGCGGGGCGACCAGGGCCCGCAGCAGGCCGCAGAGGATGATCAGGACCACGGTCAGGACGAGCGGGATGATCAGGATGTTGTCGTGGGTCGTCGCCCGGTCCATGTCCAGCAGGGCCGCCGTACCGCCACCCACCCGGGCGTCCGCGCCCGGCACCGCGTGCACGGCGTCCCGTACCCGGTCCACGGTCTGTTTCGCGGCCTCGCTGTCCGCGGGCGCGGTCATCGTGGCCTCGAACAGCACCTTGCCGTCGTGGAAGGGCCTCGTGCCCGGCGGCAGGCCCAGCGACGTGGGCACCACGCCAGGAGTCTCCGCTACTGTCCGGCGGACCTCCTGGGCCTGTGCCCGATCGCTGATGACAACGAGTGGATCGCCGCTGCCCGCCGGGAAGTAGCGTGCGGACACCTCCTGGCCGACGATCGAGTCCGGCTTGTCGGTGAACGCGTCCGCGTTGCTCAGGCCCTCGGCGCGCAACTGCATCAGGCCGAACGAGCACGCGATCAGGGCCGCCGCCGTGGCGCCCCAGATCATCCGGGGGCGGAGAGCGATACGCCGGCCCGTCCGGGCCCACACACCGCGCTTGGTCGGGTCGGGGGAGCCGTTGTGCGGGATCACCGGCCAGAAGATCCAGCGGCCGAAGATCACCAGCAGCGCCGGGAAGAGCGTCGTCATGGCGAGCAGGGCCACCGCCACCCCGATCGCCGCCACCGGGCCCAGGCCGCTCGTCGAGTTCATCTCGGCGGCCATCAGCACCAGCATGCCGAGGACGACCGTCGCGCCGGACGCGATGACGGCCGGGCCCGCGCGGTGCAGGGCAAGCGCCATCGCCTCGTGACGGTCCTCGTGGCGGCGCAGCTCCTCCCGGTAGCGGGCGACCAGGAGCAGCGCGTAGTCCGTCCCCGCGCCGAACACCAGCACGGTGAGAATGCCGGCGCTCTGACCGTTCACCGTCAGGCCCGCGTGCTGGGCGAGGAAGTAGATCAGCGCCTGCGCGGTGAACAGGGCGGCGACCACGCCCAGCAGGGGTACGAGGATCAGGGTGGGGCTGCGATAGGTGAGCAGCAGCATCACGATGACGACGCCCATCGCCGCGAGCAGCAGTGTCGAGTCGATGCCCTCGAAGGCCTTGGAGAAGTCGGCCGAGGTACCGCCGGGCCCGGTGACGTGCACGGCCAGTCCGGTGGCACCCGTACTGGCGGCGGCCCGGATGGAGTCGGCGGCGGGCGCGATCCGCTTCCAGCCCTTCGCGTCCATCGTGATGGGTACGAGGATCTGCGCGGCCCGCGGATCAACGGCACGGTCGTACACCGGGCCCCGGGTCTCCGCGCCCCGGATGCCATGGTCCCGGAGCTTCCTCATCTGCGCCGCGTCCTCGGCGATCCGCGCCCGGTCCGCCACCGTGAGCCCGCTCTCGCGCGCGTAGACGACGATCGCCGGGATCTGCTCGGGCCTGAAGCCCTCGGAGAGATGAAGAACCTGGGTCGACTCCGCCGACCCCGGCAGCCAGGAGGCGGCGTCGTTGTCCTGGGCGTCGGTGAGCTTCTGCGCAAAGGGCGCGACGAGCAGGAGCAACACCAGCCACAGGCCCAGCACCAGCCACTTGGCCCGCCGCCCACAAACGAAATAAGCGATCCCACGGTCCCTGTTCATACCGACCTCACCTGGTCCCACCCAGGGGCGCGGGGCTGTGACATTTGCGGCTCCGCCGCGTGGGCGCGACCAGCCACAGCGGACCTGCGGACTACACGCAACCCCAGCCACAAGGGACCCAACCGCGCACCCCCCGGAGGGCATGGCAGGCTTGGGGCATGGCCGCGCAGATCAACCCCAGTATCCTGTCCGCCGACTTCGCCCGACTCGCCGAGGAGGCGAAGGCGGTCGAAGGCGCCGACTGGCTTCATGTCGATGTGATGGACAACCATTTCGTACCGAACCTCACGCTGGGTGTGCCGGTCGTGGAGTCCCTGGCCCGGGCGACGGACACGCCGCTGGACTGTCACCTGATGATCGAGGACCCCGACCGCTGGGCTCCGCAGTACGTGGAAGCGGGCGCCGGTTCCGTCACTTTCCATGTGGAGGCCGCCGCCGCTCCGGTGCGGCTCGCCCGTGAGATCCGGGCGAAGGGTGCCAGGGCCTCCATGGCCCTCAAGCCCGCGACCCCGATCGAGCCGTACGAGGACCTGCTGCCCGAACTCGACATGCTGCTGATCATGACGGTCGAGCCGGGATTCGGCGGCCAGGCGTTTCTCGACATCATGCTCCCCAAGATTCGCCGCACCCGCGAGTTGATCAGCAAGCACGGACTCGAGCTGTGGCTCCAGGTCGACGGAGGCGTCTCCGCCTCCACCATCGAGCGCTGCGCGGAGGCCGGCGCCGACGTCTTCGTCGCCGGATCGGCCGTCTACGGCGCCGCGGACCCGGCCGAGGCGGTACGTGCACTGCGCACCCAGGCACAGGCGGCGACCGCCGGTGCGAGCTGGGCGTGCGACCACTGAGCCAAGGGAACGTGAACGACGTACTTCTGGGCAGATCAACCTCTCGGGATCTGACAGGATGAACGGCGAGTCCAGAATGTGAACAGCAGCGACGTGAAGAGCAGTGAGGAGATCGCCGTGTCGGGTATGTCGGCTGGCCGGTCAGCCATGCGGATGGGACCCGCTGAGCTGGTTCAGGCGGCGGCCATGGCCCGCCGCTTCTACCTGGAGGGCAAGTCCAAGATCCAGATCGCCGAGGAGTTCGGCGTCAGCCGCTTCAAGGTGGCCCGGGTCCTGGAGACCGCTCTCGAACGGGATCTGGTGCGGATCGAGATCCGTGTCCCGGCCGAACTGGACGCCGAGCGCTCGGACGCGCTGCGCGCCCGGTACGGCCTCCGGCACGCGGTCGTGGTCGAGTCCCCGGCCGAGGCCCAGGAATCGCCCGACCCCGAGAACCTTGGCGAGGTGGCCGCCGACTTTCTCGGCGAACTGGTGAACGAAGGCGATGTGCTCGGCCTCGCCTGGGGCCGGTCCACCATCCACATGGCGGCGGCCCTCGACCGGCTGCCGCCCTGCACGGTGGTCCAGTTGACGGGGGTGTACGACGCCGGAACCGCCGAGCGCGGATCCGTCGAGGCGGTCCGCCGTGCCGCCCAGGTGTCCGGCGGCGACGCCCATCCCATCTACGCTCCGATGCTGCTGCCCGACGCGGCCACCGCCGCCGCGCTGCGCAACCAGACGGGGATCGCGCGGGCCTTCGAGTACTTCGACAAGGTCACCGTCGCGTGCGTCTCCATCGGCTCCTGGGAGGCCGGTATCTCGACGGTGCACGACATGCTCAGCGACGAGGAACGCGGTCACTACGCGTCCCTGGGTGTCGCCGCCGAGATGTCCGCGCACCTGTTCGACGCCGAGGGGCGCAGGGTCGGCCGTGACCTCGGCGAGCGGTGCATCACCGTCAAGACGGACCAGCTCCGCCGGGTCCCCGAGGTCGTCGCGATCGCGGGCGGGCAGCGCAAGGCCGCCGCGATCGACGCGGTGCTGCGGTCCGGGCTGGTCACCAGCCTGGTCACGGACACCTCGGCCGCGGACTATCTGATGACGGCGGGCCCGACACCGAAGCCGGCCCTCAACAGGGCTGACCCCGACGGGATCTGACGGGATGCAGAGGTTGCGGGCGGGCGGTGCCCGGGTTCCCTTCCGGGGCCCGGGCACCGGCCTTTCCCGGCGCCGTCCGCCTCCCTCGGCCGTCCTGCTCCTCCTCAGTCGTCCTGCTCCCCGCCCTCCGCGTCCAGGTGCGGCAGCACCCGGTCGAGCCAGGCCGGTGTCCACCAGGCGTGGCTGCCGAGCAGCGTCATGACGGCCGGCACCATCAGCAGCCGTACGACCGTCGCGTCGATGAGCACACTCACGGCGAGACCCAGGCCGAGCATCTTCACCACCACGTTGTCGCTCACGATGAACGCGGCGAAGACGCTCACCATGATCAGGGCCGCGCAGGTGATCACCCGGGCGGTGATCTCCAGGGCGTGGGCCACCGAGTCCCGTGCGTCGCCGGTGCGCAGCCAGGCCTCGTGGACGCGGGAGAGCAGGAAGATCTCGTAGTCCATGCTGAGGCCGAAGATGATGGCGAACATCATCATCGGGACGTAGCTCTCGATGGGCACCTTGCCGTGGACACCCAGCGCGGGCCCGCCCCAGCCCCACTGGAAGACGGCCACGACCACGCCGTACGAGGCAGCGATCGACAGGACGTTGAGCACGGCCGCCTTCACCGCCACCAGCAGGCCCCGGAAGACGATCAGGATGATCAGGAAGGCGAGGGCGACGACCACGGCGATGATCAGCGGGAGGCGGCTCGCGACGATGTCACGGAAGTCGACCTGGGCGGCGGTCGTACCGGTCACATAGCCGTGTGCGGCCGTTCCCGAGACGGCCCCGGGCAGGGTGTCGTCGACCAGGTGGTTGGTCAGGTCGGTGGTGGTCTCGCTCTGCGGGGACTCCTTGGAGTAGACCGTGCCGACCAGGACGTCCCCGTCCTTCGTCGCGGTGAGGGGAGTGGTGGTGGCCGCTCCCGGTACGTCCGTCAGTGCCTTGCCCGCCTTCGAGGCGAGCGCGGAGCGCTGGTCGGAGGGCACCTTCGACTGGTCGATGACGACGGTGAGCGGACCGTTGGAGCCGGGCCCGAACGACTTGGCCATGATGTCGTAGGCCCGCCGGTCGGTGAACGAGGTCGGATCGGCGCCGTCCCCGATGTGGCCGAGCTGGATGGACAGCACCGGGATCGCCAGCACCAGCACCACCAGGACCCCGCCGGTCAGGAACCACCAGGGGCGCCGCTCGACGCGCTGCGCGTAGCGGTGCCAGGTGCCCTGTACTTCGGCGTCGGTGTCGTCGGCGCCGGTCTCGGCGATCGGGCGGCGGACGTGGTAACGGTCGATACGGCGGCCGATGAGCCCCAGCAGGGCCGGGACCAGGGTGAGGGCGCCCACGACCGCGGAGATCACCGTCACGGCGGCGGCCACGCCCAGCAGGCCGATGAACGCGACCCCCGAGACGGACAGCCCGGCCAGCGCGACGATCACCGTGCACCCGGAGACCAGGACGGCCCGCCCGCTGGTCGCGGCGGCGTGGCCCGCCGCCCGTACCGGATCGTCGCCGTTCATCAGGTTCTGCCGGTGCCGGGTGATCAGGAACAGCGCGTAGTCGATGCCCACACCCAGGCCGATCATGGTGGCCAGCGTGGGGGAGACCGTGGCGAAGGTGAACGCCGACGCGAGCAGGCCGAGGCAGGCGAGTCCGCCGACCACGCTGGTCAGGGCGGTCAGCAGGGGGATACCGGCGGCGATCACGCTGCCGAAGCCGACCAGCAGGACGACGACGGCCACGCCGAACCCGATCAGCTCGCTGACCCGGTCGTCGGCCTTCGGCCGGGCCAGCTCGCCCAGTGGTCCGCCGTACTCGACCTGCACTCCGGCCGCCCGCAGCGGCTGCACCGATTTGTCGACTCCGTCGAGGTAGCCGTCGCCTAGGGTGGACGGCTGGACGTCGAAGCGAACGGTGATGTACCCGGTCTTCGCGTCGCCGGAGAGCGGGCCGACGGACTGTTTGCCGGTGGACTGGGGCTGTGAGCCCGGCGGGGGCAGCGGGTTCTGGACGGACAGGACATGCGGGAGTTTCCCTAGGTCGGTGACAGTCTGGGACATCTGCGTGGACAGATCGGTCAGCGGCTTCGACGAATCCTTGAGCACGATCTGGCTGCCGTAGCCGCCGGCCGCCGGATCATGCTTCTTCAGGACGTCGAGGCCCTGCTGCGACTGCACTCCGGGCAGGGAGAAGTTGTCGGAGTACTCACCGCCGAAGGAACGGTTGAGCACCTGGAGCGCGACGAGCGCGACCAGCCAGGCGAAGATGACGATCACGAAGTGGCGGGCACACCACTCGCCCAGCCGGCGCAGTCTTCCGCGGGTGTCGTCGTGTCCCCCCGAGTGGCCCCCCGAGGCTGCTGCTGGCGTTGCTGTCGGCGATGACATGCGCGGCTCCCGCCGGAGGCTGGCTGGTCATCTTCATTGAACGACTCGCCGATGGGTGTGTCCTGTTGAGAGCAGGTCGCCCGGGCTCCCACCGGGTACTGATCAGGTTCTCTCCGGGATTCCCGTCCGGGTCTCGTTGTCATGGGGCGGGGCGGTGGGATCTACTACAGCGATGATCACTTCGATCCTTCGCGACTCCTCACGGCGGTACTGAGATGACCGACCACCCGCTCGCCGCGGTGTTCGCCGGCCGGGCGCCCGCCGGTGTGCTGTCCTGGCCCGCCGCGTTCCCGGCGGAGCGCGCGCTCGAAGCCGCCCGCGAGGCCGGCTGGGAGGCCGCCGACCTCGACCTCGCCGAGGTGTCGGACAAGGCCGGCCTGATGACGGCCTGCGCGACCGCGATGCGGTTCCCCGACCACTTCGGCTCGAACTGGGACGCCCTGGCGGACTGTCTCGGCGATCTCGCGTGGTGGCCCGCGAGCCGCGGCCGGCTCCTGCTCGTCCGGAACTGGCAGGCGTACGCGGCTGCCCGGCCCGCCGAGTGGAACACGCTCCAGGAGATCTTCGCCGACGCCGCCGCGAGCTGGCGGGAGACGGAGACGGGGCTGGCGGTGGTGATGGTGCTCGCCTGAGGCCCGTGCCGTCGTGTGCTGCCGTGTCCCGCCCTGTGCCGTCCAGGCGGTGGCGGGCCCTCGGAGGATGCCACGAGCCGTCCCGGGAACCGTCTGGACGATCCGACCAGGCGATTTCAGGTCACCGGCATGGGACAATGAGGTACGTGCTCTTCCCCCTGGCTGTCCTGTCCGGGGGCAACCTCTGATCGACCGGGATGTGCGGCACGTGCGTTTCCTCAACGACATCCAGCCCTCTTACGACCTGACGTACGACGATGTCTTCATGGTCCCGAGCCGTTCCGCCGTGGGTTCCCGGCAGGCCGTGGACCTCTCGTCCCCGGACGGTACGGGTACGACGATCCCGCTGGTCGTCGCCAACATGACCGCCATCGCGGGCCGCCGGATGGCCGAGACGGTCGCGCGGCGCGGCGGGCTCGTCGTCATCCCGCAGGACATCCCGATCGAGGTCGTCACCGACGTCGTCACCTGGGTCAAGAGCCGCCACCTCGTGCTCGACACGCCGATCGTGCTCGCCCCTCACCAGACCGTCGCCGACGCCCTCGCCCTGCTGCCCAAGCGGGCGCACAACGCGGGCGTGGTCGTCGACGCCGAGCAGCGGCCGGTCGGTGTGGTCACCGATGCCGACCTGTCCGGTGTGGACCGCTTCACCCAGCTCTCCGAGGTCATGTCGAAGGACCTGCTGCTCCTCGACGCCGGCATCGACCCGCGCGAGGCCTTCAACCGCCTCGACGCCGCCAACCGGCGTTACGCGCCCGCCGTCGACGCCGACGGCAGGCTCGCCGGCATCCTCACCCGCAAGGGCGCCCTGCGTGCGACCCTCTACACGCCGACCACGGATGTGAACGGCAAGCTGCGTATCGCCGCCGCCGTCGGCATCAACGGCGATGTGGCCGGAAAGGCACAGCAACTGCTCGACGCGGGGGTCGACACCCTCGTCATCGACACCGCGCACGGCCACCAGGAGTCGATGCTCAGCGCCATCAAGCTGGTGCGCGACCTCGACCCGAACGTCCCGATCGCCGCCGGCAACATCGTCGCCGCCGAGGGCGTCAAGGACCTGATCGACGCGGGCGCCGACATCATCAAGGTCGGCGTCGGACCGGGCGCCATGTGCACCACCCGCATGATGACGGGCGTGGGCCGGCCGCAGTTCTCGGCGGTCCTGGAGTGCGCGGCCGAGGCGAAGAAGTACGGCAAGCACGTCTGGGCGGACGGCGGGGTACGCCACCCCCGGGACGTCGCGATGGCACTGGCCGCCGGCGCGTCCAACGTCATGGTGGGCTCCTGGTTCGCGGGGACGTACGAGTCCCCGGGCGACCTTCAGCAGGACGCAGCCGGGCACCTCTACAAGGAGTCGTTCGGCATGGCGTCGGCGCGCGCGGTGCGCAACCGTACGTCGGAGGAGTCGGCGTACGACCGGGCCCGCAAGGCGCTGTTCGAGGAGGGCATCTCCACGTCCCGGATGTTCCTCGACCCGGCCCGGCCGGGCGTCGAGGACCTGATCGACTCGATCATCGCGGGCGTCCGTTCCTCCTGCACCTACGCCGGGGCCAACTCCCTCGAGGAGTTCGCCGAGAAGGCCGTCGTCGGCGTCCAGAGCGCCGCCGGATACGCGGAGGGCAAGCCGCTCCACGCCAGCTGGAGCTGACCCGGCCGTGCTGAACGATCTCGACGAACGTATCGTGCACGCCCTCGCCGAGGACGCGCGTCGCTCCTACGCGGACATCGGACAGCTCGTCGGGCTGTCCGCGCCCGCTGTGAAGCGGCGCGTGGACCGGCTCCGGGAGAGCGGCGCGATCACCGGGTTCACCGTGCGGGTGGACCCGGCTGCGCTGGGGTGGGAGACGGAGGGGTTCGTCGAGATCTACTGTCGGCGGAACACCTCGCCGGAGACGATTCAGCGGGGGCTGGAGCGGTATCAGGAGGTGGTGGCCGCGTCCACGGTCACCGGGGAGGCGGATGCGGTGGTGCAGGTTTTCGCCTCTGACATGCGGCACTTCGAGCGGGTGCTTGAGCGGATCGCGGGGGAGCCGTTCGTCGAGCGGACGAAGTCCGTGTTGGTGCTGTCGCCGTTGCTGCGGAGGTTTTCTTCCGGGTCGCCCGCGTAGGTGTCTCTCGGCGCCTACTGGGTGCCTCTGGGGGTGCGTTGGCGGGTGCTGCGCCGTTGTGGCTTGTCGCGCAGTTCCCCGCGCCCCTTCCCGGCAGCGCCTCCGGGCCTGTTTACAAGTTGCCCCCCGCTCCTGCTCGCAAGTGACCGTCAACCTCGCTTGCAAGTCGCTGTTTACCCCTGTGTTTTTCGCGCCAGGGCGTTGTTGGCGATGGAGTTGTGGATGCTGAAGCTCACCGCGTCGCCTCTGTAGCGGTCGTCGGACCATTCGACCGGGCGGCCCTCTCGCGTTGTCGTTACGCGGCGGACGCGGAGTAGGGGGCTTGTGCGGCGGATGTCGAGGAGTTCGGCGTCCTGGGCGCCCGCCGCCACCGCGTCGATGACGTGTTCGCCGTATGCGAAGACCAACCCCGTGTCCTCGAAGAGGCGTTGGGTGACCGAGGGGCAGTCCCGCTCGATGGGTTCGACGGACGGGGCGATCCAGTCGGCGTAGACCGTGCGTTCCAGGAGGACCGGTTCGCCGTCCAGCCCGCGTACCCGTAGGACGTACAACACCCTTGTCGTCTCGGGTAGTTGGAGGCGCATCGCGTCCTCCGTCGTCGCCGGGCGGTACTCCTGGTGCACCACCTTGCCCGTCGCCTCGCGGCCCATCGCGCGGGCCCACTGGGCGAAGCTGCGCAGTTCCTCGAAGGTCTGGCTGCGACGGCTGGCCAGGACCACCCGGCGGGCGCCCTGGCGGGAGCCGATCAGGCCCTCGGCGGTCAGGGCCGCCACCGCCTGGCGGATCGTGCCGCGGGCCACGCCGTAGTGGGCGGCGAGTTCCGTCTCCGGGGGCAGACGGCTGCCGACTGTGTACTGCTCGCGGTCGATCGCCCGGCGCAGTTCGTCGGCGATCTCCTCGTGTCGCGCGGTCATGGTTCCCCTCTGAGCTCGTCGCTGTGCACAGCGTGACCAGCCTAATCGACGTCCGCGACCGCTCCGCGACCCGTCCGTGACCCGTTCGTGAGCTGCGCGATTGTGCAGGAAATCAGGGGTTGGCGTTTCGCCGGTGTTCACTGACGCGACACCGGTGGCGGGCGTACTGAGGCCAACTTGTTCAGACAAGTTCTTCGCACTTCCTCACCCTCGTGCGCACCCCTGGAGAGACCGTGATCGTGTCCCTGCCGATGACAGCCGTCCGCGGCGGCGTCCTCGCCGTCGTCGCAGCGCTCGCCCTGAGCGCCTGCGGCGCGGCCCCCGACACCACGTCGACCACCGCGAACGGCAAGAGCGCGGCCACCGCGACCTCCGCCGCCGACCTCGGTGGCCTGGACAAGCTGGTCGCCGCCGCCAAGAAGGAGGGCACGCTGCACGCCATCGCCCTTCCCCGTGACTGGGCCAACTACGGCGCCCTGATCGACGGTTTCCAGAAGAAGTACGGCATCAAGATCGAGGTCGAGAACCCCGACGGGGCGAGCCAGGACGAGATCAACGCCGTCACGTCGAGGAAGGGGCAGGACCGCGCTCCCGACGTCCTCGACCTGGGCAGTTCGTTCGCGTTGAGCGCCGCCCAGCAGGGGCTGCTCGCGCCCTACAAGGTCGCCTCCTTCGCCGACATCCCCGAGGGCCAGAAGGACCCGGAGGGCCGCTGGTTCAACGACTACGGCGGCTACATCTCCATCGGGTGCGACGCCAAGCGTGTGAAGACCTGCCCCACCTCCTTCGCCGACCTGCTGAAGCCCCAGTACAAGGGTCAGGTCGCCCTCAACGGCAACCCCACCAAGTCCGGCTCGGCCTTCGCCGGCGTCTGGGCGGCCTCGCTCGCCAGTGGCGGTTCCTTCGACGACATCCAGCCCGGCCTCGACTTCTTCGCCAAGCTGAAGAAGAACGGCAACTACACGCCCGTCGAGTCGACCCCGGCCACCGTCGAGAAGGGCGAGACTCCCATCAGCATCGACTGGGACTACCTCAACGCCGGTTACGCCGACGAGTTCAAGTCCAAGGGCGTCGACTGGACGGTGTCCGTGCCCACCGACGGCGAGTTCTCCCAGTTCTACTCCCAGGCCATCAACAAGGACGCCCCGCACCCCGCCGCCGCCCGGCTGTGGCAGGAGTACCTCTACAGCGCCGAGGGACAGAACCTCTGGCTCAAGGGATACGCGCGCCCGGTCCTGATGCCCGCGCTGGACAAGGCCGGCACGCTCGACAAGGACGCCGCGGCCAAGCTGCCCAAGGTCTCCGGCACGCCGAAGTTCCCGACCGAGGCCCAGCAGAGCAAGGCCAAGGCTGCGCTGGCCCAGGGCTGGGGCAAGGCCGTCTCCGGATGACCGACACCCTCTCGCGGGTCGACGTGGCGTCCGCCGCTTCCACGAAGCGGCGGCGCCGCGCCCCCGACTGGCTCGCCGTACTGCCGCTGCTCGTCTTCGTCGCGATCGCCTTCGGGGTGCCCGCCCTGGCCATGCTGAACGGTGCCTTCACCGTCAAGGACCAGGCCACCGGCGCCACTTCGTACACCACGGCCAATCTGACCGACTCCCTCCAGGGCCCCTATCTGACCGCGCTGCTCGGCAGCGTCAAGCTGTCCGCGGTCTCGGCGCTCCTGTCGACCGTCCTCGGACTGCTGCTCGCCCAGGCCGTGGTGACCTCCCGGTTCCGGGCGCTGCGCGAGGCCGTGCTCACCGCCTCCGGGGTGCTCGCCAACTTCGGCGGGGTGCCGCTGGCCTTCGCCTTCGTCGCCACCCTTGGCAACTCCGGTGTGGTGACCCGGCACTTGGGGCTCACGGACCAGGGCTGGAGCCTCTACAGCTTCTGGGGACTGGTGATCGTCTACCTCTACTTCCTGATCCCGCTGATGGTGCTCACGATCACGCCCGCGCTCGACGGACTGCGCTCCCAGTGGCGTGAGGCCGCGCGGAACAACGGGGCCACCGCCGTCCAGTACTGGCGGTACGTCGCCCTGCCCGTGCTGCTGCCCTCGCTCCTCGGCGGGTTCGTGCTCCTGTTCGGCAGCGCCTTCGCCGCGTACGCCACCGCCGCGGCCATGGTGGGCAGTTCGATCCCGCTGGTCACCCTCCAGATCGCCGACGCCATCTCCGGCAACGTGCTCGTCGGCCAGGAGAACGTGGCACTCGCCCTCAGCCTCGACATGGTCCTGATCGCGGGCCTGGTCATGGCCGTGTACCTGCCCCTGCAACGGAGGAGCGCGCGATGGCTCGCCTGAACCCGCGCCCGAACCTTTGGCGCTGGGCCGTCCTGGCGTTCGCCGCGGTCTACTTCCTCGTCCCGCTCGCCGCATCCGTGATCTTCACGGTCGACGTACCGGGCCAGGGCGTCACCTTCGACGCGTACGGCCAGATCCTCGGCGCCGACGGCTTCCTGACGGGCCTGATCCTCTCCCTCGAACTGGCCGCCGCCACCATCGCCGTCGTCCTGCTGCTGATGGTGCCAGCGATGGTCGCCCTGCGGCTCGGCGCACCCCGGCTGGGGCCGGTCATCGAGGTGATCTGCTCGCTGCCGCTCGTGGTCCCGCCGATCGCGTTCGTCGCGGGGATCTCGACCGTCCTCAAGTGGGGTCCGGAATATCTCTCCCGTACGCCCCTGTTCCAGACCTTCGTCGCCATCCAGAACCCCGACTTCCCCGTTGTCCTGGTTCTCGCGTACGTCGTGATGGCGCTGCCCTTCGTCCACCGGTCGCTGGACGCCGGACTGCGCGCGATGGACGTCCGGACGCTGGTCGAGGCGGCCCGCAGTTGCGGTGCGAGCCCGGTGCAGGCGCTGGTGACGGCCGTGCTGCCCAACCTGCGCGGGGCGCTGCTCAATGCCTCCTTCCTCACCCTGGCCCTGGTACTGGGCGAGTTCACCGTGTCCCACCTGCTCGGCTTCCAGCCGTTCGCCGTGTGGATCTACAGCGTCGGCGGCTCGCAGGCCCAGTTGTCCGTCGCCGTCTCCGTGCTCAGCCTCCTCGTCACCTGGGCCCTTCTCCTCGCGCTCGCCGGGCTCGGCGGGCGTACCCGAACCGCCGCCAAGGGATGAATGACATGACGCTCGAAAAGGCTGCCACCGTCGAATTCCGGGGCCTGCGCCGGGAGTTCGGCCCGACCGTCGCCCTCGACGGACTCGACCTCGACGTCCGGCCGGGCGAACTGGTAGCGCTGCTCGGCCCGTCCGGCTGCGGCAAGACCACCGCCCTGCGCATGCTCGCCGGGTTCGAACACCCCGACTCCGGCGAGGTGTTGGTCGACGGCCAGGACGTCACCGAGGTCCCGGCCCACCGCCGGGACGCCGGGATGGTCTTCCAGTCGTACAGCCTCTTCCCGCACCTCAGCGCCGTCGACAACGTGGCCTTCGGACTGCGGATGCGCAAGGTGCGTACGGCCGAACGGCGGGCCCGCGCCGCCGAGTTGCTCGACCTCGTGGGCCTCGGCGACAAGGGCGAGCGGTTCCCGCACCAGCTCTCCGGCGGCCAGCAGCAGCGCGTCGCCGTGGCCCGAGCGCTGATCAACCACCCCAAGGTGCTCCTCCTCGACGAGCCGCTCGGCGCCCTCGACCTCAAGCTGCGCCGCCAGATGCAGTTGGAGCTCAAGCGCATCCAGACCGAGGTCGGCATCACGTTCGTGCACGTCACGCACGACCAGGAGGAGGCCATGACGATGGCCGACACGGTCGCCGTGATGAACGGCGGCCGGGTCGAGCAGCTCGGCTCGCCCAGCGACCTCTACGAGAACCCGCGGACCACGTTCGTCGCGAACTTCCTCGGCACCTCCAATCTCATCGAGGCCGAGGTGGACACCCGCAGCGGCGACGGCATCGTCCTCAAGGCGGGCGGCGGCAAGCTCCTGCTCCCCGAGGCGCGATGTTCCGCGCCGACGACGACCGGCGGCAAGGTGCTCGTCGGGGTCCGCCCCGAGAAGATCTCCCTCACGCACGCGGACGCCGCCGGTGACATCCCGGCCGGCCGCAACCGCATCACCGGAAAGATCGCGGCCACCAGTTTCATCGGGGTCTCCACGCAGTACGTCGTCGACAGCGCCGTCTGCCCCGAGTTCGAGGTGTACGTCCAGAACATCGACCGCGACGCCAAGCTGGCCCCCGGCGCCGAGGTCGTCCTGCACTGGAACCCGGCGCACACCTTCGGCCTGCACGCCGATCAGTCCCTGCTTGCTGGGACGACGGGCTCCGCGGGCGTCGGGACGGTCGACGACGAGGCGGCCGTCTGATGGCCACCGCGACCTCCGAAGCGCCTGCCCTGGCGCCCGCACCCGCGACGAAGCCCCCGCGCCGAAGAGGCCGCTGGACGCCGTACTGGCTGCTCCTGCCCGGCCTGCTGTGGCTGTTCGTGTTCTTCGCGCTGCCGATGGTCTACCAGGTCTCCACGTCCGTGCAGACGGGTTCCCTGGAGGAGGGCTACAAGGTCACCTGGCACTTCGCGACCTACTGGAACGCCCTGGCCGACTACTGGCCGCAGTTCCTGCGCTCGGTGCTGTACGCCGGTTCCGCGACTGTCCTCTGCCTGCTGCTGGGCTATCCGCTCGCGTATCTGATCGCGTTCCGCGCGGGGCGCTGGCGCAACCTGATCATGATCCTGGTCATCGCGCCGTTCTTCACCAGCTTCCTGATCCGTACGCTCGCCTGGAAGACGATCCTCGCGGACGGCGGCCCGGTCGTCGGCGTCCTGAACTCACTGCACGTCCTGGACGTCACGAGCCGGCTCGGCATCACCGCCGGGGACCGGGTGCTGGCCACGCCGCTCGCGGTGGTCTGCGGTCTGACGTACAACTTCCTGCCGTTCATGATCCTGCCGCTCTACACCTCGCTCGAACGCATCGACGGACGGCTGCACGAAGCGGCCGGCGACCTCTACGCGAGGCCCTTCACGACCTTTCGCAAGGTCACCTTCCCGCTGTCGATGCCGGGTGTCGTCTCCGGCACACTGCTCACCTTCATCCCGGCGAGCGGCGACTACGTCAACGCCGACCTGCTCGGCTCGACGGACACCCGCATGGTCGGCAACGTCATCCAGACGCAGTTCCTGCGCATCCTCGACTATCCGACGGCCGCCGCCCTCTCCTTCATCCTCATGGCCGCGATCCTCGTCATGGTCACCCTCTACATCCGCAAGTCCGGGACGGAGGACCTGGTTTAAATGGCCTTCGTGAATTCGATCGGGCGCTGGCTCAAGAGCCATTTCGTCGTCATCGCGGGACTTTTCACCCTCGGTTATCTGCTCCTGCCGAACATCGTCGTCACGGTGTTCTCCTTCAACAAACCGAAGGGCCGCTTCAATTACGAGTGGCAGCAGTTCTCGACGGACGCCTGGCGTGACCCCTGCGGGGTCGTCGGCATGTGCGGCTCGCTCTCGCTCAGTCTGCGGATCGCCTTCTGGGCGACCGTCGGGGCGACCGTCCTCGGCACGATGATCGCCTTCGCGCTGGTGCGGTACCGCTTCCGGGCACGGGGCGCCGTCAACTCGCTGATCTTCCTCCCGATGGCGATGCCCGAGGTCGTCATGGCCGCCTCACTGCTCACCCTGTTCCTCAACCTGGGCGCTCAGCTGGGCTTCTGGACGATCCTGATCGCCCACATCATGTTCTGCCTCAGCTTCGTCGTCGTCGCCGTGAAGGCACGCGTGATGTCGATGGACCCACGCCTGGAGGAGGCCGCCCGGGACCTGTACGCGGGCCCGGTGCAGACCTTCGTACGCGTCACCCTCCCGATCGTCGCCCCCGGAATCGTGGCGGGCGCGCTGCTCGCCTTCGCGCTCTCCTTCGACGATTTCATCATCACCAATTTCAACGCGGGTTCGACCGTCACCTTCCCCATGTTCGTCTGGGGTTCGGCGCAGCGCGGAACGCCCGTGCAGATCAATGTCATCGGTACGGCCATGTTCCTGATCGCCGTACTGTTCGTGCTTGCCGGAATGGTCATCGGCAATCGCCGGAACAGGCAGAAGGCCTGATCCGGAGGACAGGAAAAACGGAAAACCCCTGTAGGGAGTTGAAATCATGGCCCCAAGCGCCATGAGCATGTGGACCAAGTCTCTTTCCGACGCACAGCCGGTCGCGTACTGGCTGGACGACCCGGGCAGGCCCCGCCCCGAGCCCGCCCTCACCGGCGCCGAGAGCTGCGACCTGCTGGTCGTGGGCGGCGGGTACAGCGGGCTGTGGACCGCGCTGATCGCCAAGGAGCGCGACCCCGGGCGGGACGTCGTACTCGTCGAGGGCCGCGAGGTGGGCTGGGCCGCCTCGGGCCGCAACGGCGGCTTCTGCGCCGCCTCCCTCACCCACGGACTGGCCAACGGACTGGCCCGCTGGCCGGACGAGATCCACCGGCTGGAGGAACTCGGCGCGCGGAACCTCGACGAGATCGAGAAGGCCGTCGCCCGCCACTCCCTCGACTGCGACTTCGAACGCACCGGCGAGATCGACGTCGCCACCGAACCCCACCAGGCGGACGAACTCCGTTCCTGGTACGAGGAGCTGAGGGAGAAGGGCCTCGCGGCCGGCGTCGAGTTCCTGGACACGGAGGCGGTACGGGAGCAGGTCGCGTCCCCCACCTTCCTGGCCGGACTGCACGACCGCACCGGCGTCGCGATGCTCAACCCGGCGAAACTGGCCTGGGGCCTGAAGCGGGCCTGCCTGCGACTCGGCGTCCGCGTCTACGAGCACACCCCGGCCCTCGCACTGCGGCCGAACGGCGCCGGAATGGCCGTACGCACCCCGTACGGCGCGGTCCGCGCCCGCCGGGTCGCCCTCGGCACGAACATCTTCCCGAACCTGGTCAAGCGGGTGCGCGCGTACACCGTCCCGGTCTACGACTACGCCCTGATGACCGAACCCCTGAGCGAGACGCAGCTCGCCGACATCGGCTGGCAGGGCCGCCAGGGCCTCGGGGACAGCGCCAACCAGTTCCACTACTTCCGGCTGAGCGCCGACAACCGCGTCCTGTGGGGCGGCTACGACGCGATCTATCCGTACGGCGGCCGGGTGCGCGCCGAGTACGACGACCGCCCGGAGACCTACGCCAAGCTGGCCGACCACTTCTTCACCTGCTTCCCGCAGCTGGAGGGCGTGCGCTTCACACACGCGTGGGGCGGCGCGATCGACACCTGCTCGCGCTTCTCGGCGTTCTTCGGCACCGCGCACGGCGGGAAGGTGGCGTACGCGGCGGGGTTCACCGGCCTCGGCGTCGGCGCCACCCGCTTCGGCGCGGACGTGATGCTGGATCTGCTGGCGGGGGAGCGGACGGAGCGGACGTCACTGGAGATGGTCCGCAAGAAGCCGATGCCGTTTCCTCCGGAGCCGTTCGCGTGGACGGGCATCGCGCTGACCAAGTGGTCGTTGGCGCGGGCGGATGCGCACGCCGGCCGGCGCAACCTGTGGCTCAAGACGATGGACCGGCTGGGTCTGGGTTTCGACAGCTAGCCGCTCCGGACGCGTGGTTCCTCGGCCGTGGGCCGGTGGGGGCTGGTCGCGCCCACGCGGCGGCAGCTGCATATTCAGCACAGCCCCGCGCCCCTTTGGGGCGCGGGCGTACGCCCTGCTCAGGGGCCGTGCCCTGGTTCACTACCAATAAGTAGCCGAACCCGCGTAATGCTCCGGGGAAAGCTCCCTCTCCCTCCTGACGCGACCAGCGTCACAGAGAAAGGGAGGTTCCCCATGACCGGGGCGAAAACGGCGGTCGAGTGGCTCGCGTCCGTCGCACCGGATCCCGAGGCCTGCCGCTGGGAATGGGAGCGCAGTCCCCTGGGGATCACGCTGCTGCCCGCCGGCAAGGCCTGGGACGTACTGATCCTGCGGGGCGAACTCGGCTACCCCACCCTCGATGTCCTCACCCGTGTCATCGACCGGCCCGGCCCGGTGCTCGTCGACTTCGGCGACTCCCGGATGGGCTTTTTCGTGCCGCCGGGCACCGCGGCCCGCTGGCTGGGCACCGGGGTCCGTACGGCGGGACGCGGCACGTGGATCGTCGTCCCGTACCCGGGGCGGGCCACCGGCGGTGTCCGCTGGCTGATTCCGCCGGACGGTTCCGGCACCCTCACCGACCCGGTACTCCTCGAACTGGCCATGCACGAGGCGGCGGCGGGTCCGGTGACCGACGAGGACAGGTGATGTCCGGGACTCATGCGGCTCCCTGATGTCCGCGTGACCACGCTCTCGTCGGCCGTCCGTGCGGTCGACGCGAACCGTGGGCAGCGGGTGCGCAGGGGTGCCCAACAGTGTGTCGCACAGTCAACGGGCGGGTAAAGCCGGGTAATTGACGACAACAGGAGCCGCCGTGGCGCTCGGAGACAGAGTGAGGCGTGTCCGTGCCCGGGGGCGCGCGGTCGCCGCGTCCCTCGCCGTCGGCGCCGTGGCGACGGCCGTCCTGTGGGTCTCGGACCTGGCCCCCGGGTGGCTCGCACCGGTCCTGAGCGCGGTCGTCACCGCCGCCCTGGTCGAGGAAACGGTCCGCCTCCAGCGTCGCCGGACACCTCGCGGCGACCCGGTGGACTTCCACGTCGAACTCTCGGACGTCAGCTATTTCCACGTGCCCGGGACCGCCGGTGAGCCCCCGCACGTCGTACCGGCGAGCGGGCACACCGTACGGCTGTACGTCACGGCACCCGAACGTACGGTCGTGCTGGCGGGACTTCGGGTCGTCGTGGTCGAACGGCGTGCTCCGTGCGGGGTGTTGTCACCGCACGCCGGGATCCTGCCGGTGCGCGCCTACACCGTGCTGCTGGACGAGGACCCGCCGCGCCTGGAACCGCGCGGCGAGGACACCCCGGCCACCTTCTCGTACACGGTCGGCCCGGACGACCCGGAGACGTTCGAACTGCGCGTGGAGACCGAACGCTGGCAGGTGGCCTGGGAGTTGGAGCTCGACTGGGTGTGCGGCCGGCGCACCGGGACGGTCAGGGTGGACCTCGCGGGCCGCCCGTTCCGCACGGCGGCCCGACCGCCGCGCGGCCTGAGCTGGGAGGACCTGGCGTGAAGTGGTGGCGGGGACGGGGAGGGAAACCGGCGAGTGAGGGCCAGCAGCCCTCGGATCTCCCACAGCCCCCACAGCCCCCACAGCGCCCAGAGCCTCCACAGTCCCCACAGCCCCCAGAGCGCCCACAGCCTCCACAGCCTCCGAACCCGCCGGACTACGACATACGGCTCGGTGGGCTGAGCCATGCCTTCGTGGTGCTCGACCCCAGCACCACCGTCGGCCCGGACCCCCTGCACGTACCCGTGACCGGCTACAACGTGTACCTCGATCTGGCGGCCACCGGAGACGTGGACCTCGTCCTGTGGGGCCTGCGCGCCGAGGTGACCGGCCGCCGCCCGATGAAGCCGAACGGGGTGAGCCTCGTACCCCGGCCAGGTCCCGGCATCTCGTTCGCCGAGGAGCTGACGGAGGCGCGCGGGCGGGCCCTGGAGAACTATCAGCCCATGCAGGTGCCGGACGCCGAGTTGTTCCTCGACGAGACCCCGCCGCTGGTGCGCCCAGCGCTCGACGCGCGCGGCATACCCGTCGTGCCGGACTTCCGGCTGCCGCTGCGGATCGTCGCCGGTACGGCCTGGCGGCTCGTGCTCGCCCCCCACACCCAGGACCGCGGTCTCGTCGACTGGCGGCTGTTCGCCGACTTCACCTGCGGGGACTTCCGGGCCACGATCGACTGGGACCTCAAGGTGACCGCCGAGACCACCATGCGGACCTACAGTCTGGGCGGCACCGAAGCGGGCTTCACGCCGGTGCACGTGATCGCACCGCACTGGAGGGTCGCCTGGCCCCCGTCAAGGCCAGGGCCGGGGGTGGGGCCAGGGCTAGGGCC
>NZ_LIQQ01000570.1:0-2795 GCF_001418565.1 Streptomyces graminilatus
CTCCCCACCCCCCGCACAGACCCCGACGGTTCCGCCGTCATCCGAGCCCTCAGCTACAACATCCGCTCGATGCGCGACGACACCACCGCCCTCGCCCGAGTCATCACCGCCTGCGCCCCCGACCTAGTCCTCATCCAGGAAGCCCCCCGCTTCTTCCGCTGGCGCAAGCAGCTCGCCCGTCTCGCGGCGGCCTCCGGCCAGGTGGTCCTGTCCGGCGGAGCCACAGCCGCGGGCCCCGCCCTCCTCTGCTCTCTCCGCGCGACCGTCGAACGCACCGAGGACGTTCTCCTCCCGCTCACCGCAGGCCAGCACCGCCGGGGCTTCGCGACGGCGGTCGTCCGCTTCGGGGGCGCCCGGCTCGGCGTACTGAGCTGTCACCTCAGCCTGGAGAAGGACGAGCGGTACGAGCAGTCGGGCCTGCTCCTCGACCGCCTCGCCGCACTGGACGTACCGCACGCGGTCGCGGGCGGCGACCTCAACGAACGCCCCGGCGGCCCCAGCTTCGGACGCCTGGCCACGAGCCTCCAGGACTGCTGGGCCACCGCTCCCTGGGGCACGGAGTACACCTCGACGCCCACCGACCCGCACCAGCGGATCGACGCCATCCTGGCCACGCCCGGCATCGAGGTCCTCGGCTGCGGGGTGCCGACGGGCCTTCCGGGCGTGACGGAGACAGATTTGAGGGCGGCCACGGACCACCTTCCGGTCCTCGCCGCCCTCAGAATCCCCGCGTCCTAGACGTCCTGTCCTGGCCAGTGACGGTGGTCGTCAGACCACCGCCCCGCTTCCCGGATCCCGCTCGTCGTCCTCGTCGTCGCCCTTCATCCGCATCACCAGCGTCGCGAACCCGCCGAGGAACCCGCCGACGCCCAGTGTCTGGAGCCACCAGGTCATGTCCCAGCTCAGCAGTACGGCGAGCAGCAGCAGGACCGGGCCGCCGAGCACCGCCAGCCAGGCGAACCGGGCGGTGGTGTCGGAGGCCGGCAGCGGAGGCGGCTCCGGCGGTACGAAGTGGCCCTCGTCGTCATCGTCGAAGTCGTCCTCCGACGCCTCCTGGACCGAGTAGTCGCGCGGTCCGCCCCCGCCGACACCCGGGGCGAAGGCCACGGAGCTGCCCAGCGGCTTCACGGGCTGCCCGTCGCCCTTGGCCACCTTGTCGGCGTTGCCCTTGGGATCGGGGTCGGGCTTGACGGTGTCGTCGGTGTCCTCGTTGGTGTCCGGTTCGGGCAGCGCCAGATCCTCGATGGACCTGAACGGCTTGGCGCCCGGCGGGTCCGGCGGCTCGTCGCCGTACGCCTCCACGATCGCGGCCCAAGCCGCCGCCTCGTCGAAGGGCACACCCTTCTCCTCCGGCTCGCGGTCGGAGTCGTGCTCAGCCACCGGCGGCCGTCCCTTCCTGCTGCCCCACTTGGTCTCCCAGCTCCACCGAGTCCTGCGACTCCCCGGATCCCTTGCCGGCCGCGGGTGCGAGCCGGAGGACGAACGCGTGGCTCTCCTCGAAGATCCGGTCCGCATCATGGTCCAACGTCGCGACGTGGTAGCTCTGTTCCAGCACGATCTCCGTGACGTCCGTGGACGACACCCGGCTGAGCACCCGGGCCGAGTCGGCCGGCGGCACGACGTGGTCCGCCCGGCTGTGCAGCAGCAGCATCGGCTGGGTGACCTGCGGCAGCTCGCCGTCGACCAGGCGGTAGAAGTTCCGCATCGAGTGCGCCGCGTGCAGCGGAACCCTGGGGTAACCGACCTCCGCGACGCCCTCCTTCTTGATGTCGCTCACGATGCCGGGCACGGAGGACACCAGATGACGCACCACCGGAAGGGCGTACGCGGCAAGGCCGTGCACCTTGTTCGCCGGGTTGACGACCACGATGCCGCTGATCCGGTCGCCGTGCCGCGCGGCGAGCCGCAGGGTCAGCGCGCCGCCCATCGACAGGCCGAAGACGAACACCTGGGTGCAGCGCTCCAGCAGGGCACGCAGCTCCCGGTCCACCTCCGCGTACCAGTCCTGCCAGCCGGTGAGCTGCATGTCCTCCCAGCGCGTGCCGTGCCCGGGCAGCAGTGGCAGCGAGACGGTCAGTCCGCGCTCGGCGAGATACTCCGCCCAGGGGCGCAACGACTGCGGGGAACCGGTGAAACCGTGGCAGAGGAGGACGCCGACCTCCCCGCCCTCATGGCGGTACGGCTCGGCTCCAGGAAGGACCGGCACCATCGGTCTCCTGTTCATGGGGTGGGTGACTGGGGCGGGTGATCACGCATGAAGCCGCGAGTGGAAGGCACGAGGCTTCGAGGCGTACTTCACCGTACGCGACCGCACTGACACCGACCAGGGCCGTCGGATTCTTTGACAGTGCTCCGGGTTAAGGTCTGATCCACAGACACAGGAGGCAGTCGGTTGTTGTACGGCGCGATGAAGGTTTCCATCGGGGTCCCGCTGAAGGTCGCCTTCAGGCCCTGGGTGGAAGGCCTGGAGAACGTTCCGGCCGACGGCCCGGCGATCCTGGCGAGCAATCACCTGTCCTTCTCCGACTCGTTCTTCCTCCCCGCGGTCCTCGACCGCAAGGTCACCTTCATCGCGAAGGCCGAGTACTTCACGACGCCCGGTCTCAAGGGCCGGATGACCGCCGCCTTCTTCAAGGGCGTCGGCCAGCTCCCGGTGGACCGCTCCGGCGCGCGCGGCGCGGGTGAGGCCGCGATCAGGAGCGGTGTCGAGGTCATCGAGCGCGGTGAGCTGTTCGGCATCTATCCGGAGGGCACGCGCTCGCCCGACGGCCGCCTCTACCGGGGCAAGCCCGGCG
>NZ_LIQQ01000570.1:2809-3082 GCF_001418565.1 Streptomyces graminilatus
GCGCCCCGGCATCCGCATAGGCAAGCCGCTCGACTTCAGCCGGTACCAGGGCATGGAACACGACCGCTTCGTGCTCCGGGCCGTGACCGACGAGGTCATGTACGAAATCATGAAGCTCTCCGGCCAGGAGTACGTCGACATCTACGCGTCGGCCGCCAAGCGCCAGATCGCGGAAGCGGCGAAGGCGGAGAAGCAGGCGGAGCGGCAGGCGCAGAAGGCCCTGGAGAAGGAACGGCCGGGCACCAAGTAGCGGAGCGGTACCAGCGGGGGCGG